>JBOFRN010000028.1:0-27470 GCA_051651025.1 Phocaeicola sp. | reverse complement strand
ATTATGGAGTCAGAGAGAGAGATGATGTGGGTAGGTGGTGGAGCCGGTATGGCGCCTCTACGTGCACAAATCATGCACTTAACGAAAACGGTAGGTTTGAGAAACCGTAAAATGACTTACTTCTACGGTGCACGTGCATTGAATGAGGTATTCTACTTGGAAGATTTCTTGGCAATCGAGAAAGAGTTCCCTAACTTTACGTTCCACCTTGCACTAGACCGTCCAGACCCTGCAGCCGATGCAGCTGGCGTGAAGTACACGGCAGGTTTCGTTCACCAAGTAATTGAACAAACTTACTTGAAAGATCACGAAGCACCCGAAGATATTGAGTACTACATGTGTGGTCCTGGCCCTATGTCGGACGCTGTAAAGCGTATGCTTGATAGCCTAGGTGTAGAACCTAACATGATTCACTTTGATGACTTTGGCTCGTAAGTAGCTAGGGTGGTCTAAGCTTAAAAGCTTCTGGTAAGCTTTTAGTAGCTATATAAAAAAGAGTCCCAGCAGACCTATTTGGTTTGCTGGGACTCTTTTTTATAATATACTGCTACATTCTAAAATTAATACGGATCTATTCCTCTGCACATATATAAGTATTTTCTAATTTCTGTCATAATTTAGGCAATTTCTGTCAGAGATTAAGTAATTTCTGACAGAAATTGTCTAATCTCTGATAGAAATTAAAGAATTTATTAAGACGGTTGTTGAAATAGGACCTCATCTATGAATGAATAGGTAAGCCAGTATCTCCTTTAAGCAACAGAGTCTCTAGCTGTGAAGAGATTCGACTAGTTTCTGTTTCTTGCTAGATAAAGTTTCATATCATATTTCCTGTATAACCCCGCTTGATTCATATAGCGTGTAGTTCCGAATATAGGACGCTCTTTCCAAGCAGTATCATGCAGCCCAAAGCACCAGCCAATACCCGCCCATGAATTGGCATCTCTTCCATCTAACTCGTATTTATTATTTAGGTAGGCAATCGTATGGAATGCCTCTTGGGGTGTTTCACTCCACTCTATGATCTTTTTCCCCCAATACATCCGCATCGTATTTTCCATAAAACCGGTTGTTACCATCTCATGCATGGCTGCATTCCAGCATTCATCACCTGTTTCGATACGCTCCAGTTGATGAATGGTGTATAGTACGGGCCTTTTATCGCTTGCATGTTTCTCTAGTGTTTTTCTACTCCATTCTGGCAGTGCCGAGTAACAATCGTACGTTGGGTTGTACCAAACATAGTTATGTGCCAGCTCACGGCGTACAATGAGCTCTTCTATAAAGGAGCTAGCAAGTGGGTGATCTGCTAATTCTCGTAAGATGGTAAGTGGTGAAATCATGCCGAAATGCAGATAGGGACTCAAGCGCGAGGTAGCAGCTCGTTCAGGGTGGTTTCGGTCACTATCATAGTGCTCTAAATTATCTCTTATAAAGGTAGTAAGTCGGCGAAGAGCGGCTTGCTCTCCACCTAAGAAGGATGCAGCGGATAGGGAAGAACTTTGTTCCAGATTCTTTATGAAAGCGAGTAGTTGCTGCTCCTCTTGTTGAAATGATATCTCTTTGTTGCCGATGTGATTGACCATCTCTACCGATGTTCCATCTTTGCTGAAAAGGTCAAGCTTCTGGTGAATCTTGAGGCGAATGGTTCGAGCTGCCCACTCTTGTTTATTCGATGCCAATGCTATAGGCACCGAAAGGTTATCCTCTACCCGAATTAATTTGCAGGGTAAATGAATGGATAGCCAACGTAGTTGTTCTCTGTAATAGCGAAGGTAGCCCATATCGGTAACCATAGCTGCTGTGGTGGAGTAGAGTTTTTGCATCTCCTCGTCGAACGGACCATAGAGCAGTGTGAAGGGAATTCCCATAGTTGCAAGCTTGTGGCCTACCTCCAGAAGTCCATCTACTAGAAAGCGAAAATGGCGATAGTTAGCCTCTGGGAAATTCGCATTTAGGTGATAAATAACCCTGATCTCTAATCTGTTTTCTCTAGCCAGATGCAGGGCAGTAGCCAAGGCCAAATTGCCATTTACTCGTACCGAACTCTGCATCCGATAGACTATATATCTGCATCCGGATTGAATCTCTTTGCTGTTTAGTTCGACGACTCTTTCTGTATGTATGATTCCTAGCTTATTCATTCTATCTTTTTATATCTAAAACCAGTTCTCTATTAAAAGGTTTGATCTCAACTTTTTGAAAGGGAAACAAACCTACGCCAATAGGTGTTATGGTTTGTAGAATGACCACCTAAGAAAGGGGTACCCCCTTAACTTACTTGATGGAGTCATTGGAAAGATAGCAGTTTGATAATTTGGAGGTATGTCTGCTCATCGGATCTTTACATAAATAGAAAGCATATGAATATACTACTCACTGGGGTTACCGGATATATAGGTGGCCGTTTACTCCCTACGCTTCTCGAATCTGGGCACACGGTCTATGCTTGCATTCGTGACCGTGCTCGATTTCCGAAGCGCTACCTTACGCATGCGAACTTAAAACTGGTTGAGGTGGACTTTCTAAAGCCAGCGTATGATTCTTTACCCAAGGAAATTGATGTGGCTTTCTATTTAATACACTCCATGGTGGATTCTTTATCGCATTTCGAAGATCTAGAACAGCGACAAGCGGAAAATTTTGTACGCTATATGCATCTTACAACTGTAAAGCAGGTAATCTATCTGAGTGGAATTGCTTCTGATGTAAGCCTCTCTACTCATTTAGCCTCCCGGAAGCGAGTAGCCGAGATTCTATCCGAGGGTAATTATGCGTTTACTTTGTTTAGAGCAGCCATTATCATCGGTTCCGGAAGTGCTTCCTTCGAAATAATGTATGATTTGGTAGATAGACTTCCTATTATGGTAGGGCCTAATACATTAAATAATATTTGTCAGCCCATTGCAGTACGTAATGTAATTTACTATTTATCAGAGGCTATGTTAAATCCTGCTTGTATGAATGATTCCTTTGATATTGGTGGGCCTGAGGTTATAACTTACCGTGAAATGCTTCTTCAAATCGCTGAAATAAGAAAACTTCGACGTATCTTGTATACAGTTCCTTGGATATCTGCTAGGCTATGTGCCCATTGGTTCTACTTTATTACAACGGTCTCTTCCAATCTGGCCATTAGTTTGTCGGATAGTATGCAAAACAATGAAATTTGTGTAGATAACCGCATAACTGCTATTCTTCCACAAGAGTTGCTCTCATTTAAAGAGATGGTCGAAGCAGCTCTACTTAAACTCTCTACCGATAATGTGTTGTCTAGCTGGAAGGACTCTTTTAGTAGTAGCGGATTAAATTATCTGATTGCAGATACCGTTAACATTCCACAAACAGGGGTCCTTACCTATGGAGTGGAGCGTCCTTTTTTAATAGAGCGCAGTAAAGTAATCGAAAGGGTATTTGAGACTGGAGGAACGAAAGGGTGGTGGTTTGCCAATTGGCTGTGGAAAACACGTGGCATTATTGATCTTTTTAGTAGGGGGGCAGGCATGCGAGGTCGCACGAGTGAACAAAATCTGACGGTAGGGGATGCTATCGACTTCTGGCGGGTGTTGATCGCTGATAAGGAGAATGGAAGACTTCTGCTCTACGCAGAGATGGTAATGCCCGGCGAAGGATGGCTTGATTTTAAACTTAAGAATGCGGAGGGAAAAGAGGTGCTTTCAATTACCGCTACATTCCGTCCCAAAGGTCTAAGTGGAAGGCTATACTGGTTAAGTACCAAACCTCTTCATTACTTTATCTTTACAGGAATGATTAAGAGACTTACCTCCTAGCTGCTGTGTATCTCTTGTTTTGATTACAAATGTCTAGTAAAATATAGTTGGTAGAACGTTTTTTTGCCTTTGCGCTAAACCTTTTTGCTATTTTGGAGTTGTATGTATAAAAAGCAATTATATATACTATGATGATGTGCCTTTGTTTCTAGCCTTTTATTTTATCGCCTTTGTGTTGATAAAAGAGAACTACTTGGAGAATTGTTAGAGATGGTAACTTGATTCCCATCTGATGTATAAACCACCTTAAATCGTAATCAATTCATTTTACTCGTTTGCACAGTTACTAATTCGGCTTGTACTTATTTATTACTTTAGAGAAAGGTTGAAACATGAAAATATATTAGATATTTTCAGTATGTTTGTATTTACACTAAAAATAACTGAAATGAAACAACCTTCATACATACTCAATGCAATAGAGAGTTTAAAGATTGAAGCGCTTAATGCTATGCAAGAGGCTTCTGTTCAAGCGTACGAAACCGGAAAAGATCTTATTTTATTATCACCCACGGGGTCTGGAAAAACATTGGCATACCTATTGCCACTATTAGGAGCACTTAAACCCAATGTGAAAGGTGTACAGGCTGTGGTACTTGTACCATCGCGTGAGTTAGCTCTGCAGATAGATCAAGTTTTTAAGTCGATGAATACGGGTTACCAGTGCATGAGTTGTTATGGTGGACGACCTGCTATGGAGGAACATCGCACCATGAAGGGTATTCAGCCTAGTATTATTATTGGTACTCCTGGGCGTATGAATGACCATTTAGGTAAACAAAATTTCGATGCACGTACAGTTACTACTTTAGTGATTGATGAGTTCGATAAATGCCTTGAATTTGGTTTTCAAGAAGAGATGGCAACCATCATCGAACAACTTCCATCGTTAAATAGACGTTTACTTATATCGGCTACGGATGCTGCTGAAATTCCTCTCTTTACGGGAGTAAATGAGAGCGTAAAACTAGACTTTCTGCATACAAAAGAGGATTTAGAAGATCGCCTTCATCTCTTTCAAGTGCTATCTCCATCCAGAGATAAACTCGATACTCTCTACCAACTGCTCTGTTCATTGGGAAACAAATCGACCTTGGTTTTTTGTAACCATCGTGAAAGTGTAGATAGAGTGGGGCAGTTCTTGCAATCAAAGAAATTGCCTTGTGGCGTTTTTCATGGAGGAATGGAGCAGGATGCTCGCGAGCGATCGCTTTACAAATTTAGGAATGGAAGTTGCTATGTGTTGGTATGCACAGATCTGGCTGCTCGTGGACTTGATATAGCCGATGTGGGGCATGTGGTACACTATCACCTTCCTACGAATAAAGAAGGATATATTCATAGAAACGGACGTACGGCACGTTGGGAGGCCGATGGTAATGCTTATCTTATTTTACATGGCGAAGAGCAATTACCTGAATATGTAACCGAAACAGTTGAAGATTTTATCTTCCCCGAAACAACACCGAAGCCTTTGCTTCCTAATTATGTGACTTGGTACATTGGAAAAGGGAAAAAAGAGAAAGTGAATAAAATAGATATCGTTGGGTTCCTTTCAAAGAAGGGGCAATTAGGTAAAGAAGATATTGGTAGAATTGATGTAAAAGAACACTATGCATTTGTTGCCGTATCCCGAAAAAAATCGAAACAAGCTCTTTCATTGGTGCGAAATGAAAAAATCAAAGGGCTTAAGACATTAATTGAAGAGGCTAAATAGATGCTTATATGTAGGCTCTAGTTTAAAAAATAATTGACATCCGGTGCGTGACTGCAATAGGTGTAGTACACTTTTATGCATTTTATAATTGCATATTGTTATCTAAAGTGTGCAGTTTTGAATAAATTGAAAGTTTATTTTAGGAAATATTTTAAAATTACTACTTGTTTTTTTGCGTGAGTCAAAATTATATGTAGATTTGCCAAATATTAATATTTGAATTGTATTATTAAAACAAGCTACAAATGAAAAAGCATAATTTCAATGCAGGACCCTCTATATTGCCTCAAGAGGTGATAGAGAAAGCAGCACAAGCTGTACTCGATTTTAACGGTTCTGGTCTTTCTTTGCTAGAAATTAGCCATCGTGCGAAAGACTTTCAACCCATAGTAGACGAAGCTGAAGCTCTGTTTAAAGAACTTCTTTCCATTCCCGATGGATATTCGGTACTTTTCTTAGGTGGGGGAGCTAGCTTGGAGTTTTGTAGAGTTCCTTATAACTTCTTGGAGAAGAAAGCGGCTTACCTAAATACAGGGGTTTGGGCAAAGAAAGCCATCAAGGAGGCAAAGGGATTTGGCGAAGTGGTAGAAGTAGCCTCTTCTGCAGAAGCCACCTATAACTATATTCCTAAAGGATATACCATTCCAGCAGATGCAGACTATTTTCACGTGACTTCGAACAATACAATTTATGGTACGGAGCTTCATAATGATTTAGATTCTCCTGTTCCCATGATTGCAGATATGTCTTCGGATATCTTCTCTAGACCGATCGATGTTTCTAAATATAACTGTATCTATGGAGGTGTGCAAAAGAATCTAGCTCCTTCGGGAATGAGCTTTGTCATTGTAAAAAATGAAGCTTTGGGAAAAGTATCCCGTTATATGCCCACTATTCTCGATTATAGAACCCATGTAGAAAATGGTTCGATGTTTAATACACCTCCTGTATTCTGTATATTTACCATGTTGCAAACATTGCGTTGGATTAAGGAGCAAGGTGGAGTGACGGTTATGCGAGATCGTGCAAAAGAGAAAGCAGAGATGCTTTATGGTGAAATTGAACGTAATAAGCTATTTCAACCTACAATTCTTGATAAGGCAGACCGTTCGTATATGAATATCTGTTTTGTAATGAGTGAAGAGTACCAATCTCTTGAGGCCGATTTCTTGAAATTTGCTACAGAGCAAGGCATGGTAGGTATTAAAGGCCACCGTTCGGTAGGCGGTTTCCGTGCCTCTTGCTACAATGCAATGCCTAAAGAGAGTGTACAAGCTTTAATAGACTGTATGCAAGCCTTTGAGAAAAATCATTAATAGAGATTGAAATTATGAGTGTTGAGGATTAAATGCTACCTTAAAAGATAGCATTTGGTTCTCACTCTTTCTTCATAAAGCCATTACAAGTATGAAAATAGTAATCACAGACAATCCTGAATGGGGATGCCAGACTGTTCATACAGCAGATGCTTTTCAATTTACAACCACCACTTTATTAGATAAGAATATGAAAGTATTAATTGCCACTGACAAACCTTTTGCTGCGGTTGCAGTCCAAGGTATTCGCAAAAAGATTGAAGCAGCTGGCTTCGAACTTGCTTTGCTTGAAAAATATACAGAAAAAAGCCAATTAATAGAGGCTGTGAAAGATGCTCATGCATTAATTGTTCGAAGTGATAGTATTGATGCGGAGGTATTGACAGCTGCCAAACAACTTAAAATTGTTGTTAGAGCAGGTGCAGGCTATGACAATATCGATTTGGAAGCTGCTACAGCACATGGAGTGTGTGTAATGAATACACCCGGGCAAAATTCAAATGCTGTAGCTGAACTTGTCTTGGGTATGCTGGTTATGGCTGTTCGTAACATGTATAATGGTACTTCGGGTAGTGAGCTGAAAGGTAAGAAACTAGGTATTCATGCTTACGGAAACGTAGGAAGAAATGTAGCTCGTATAGCCAAGGGCTTTGGTATGGAACTTTATGCTTACGATGCTTTCTGCCCCAAAGAGGTGATAGAAGCTGACGGTGTGACTGCACTTCAATCGGCAGAGGAACTTTATGCTACGTGTAATATGGTCTCCCTGCATATTCCGGCAACTCCCGAAACGAAAAAAACAATTAACTATGCCTTAGTTAATTTAATGCCCAAAGGGGGAGTACTCATTAATACTGCTCGCAAAGAGGTTATTAATGAAGAAGAGTTAATGCAACTGATGGAAGAACGTTCCGATTTAAGCTATTTAAGCGATATTATGCCAGCAGCACACGATGCTTTTTCGTCTAAGTTTATAGGAAGGTATTTCTCTACTCCAAAGAAGATGGGTGCCCAGACAGCCGAGGCAAATATTAATGCTGGTATTGCAGCTGCCCAACAAATCGTAGACTTCCTAAAAGAGGGTTGTGAAAAATTCCGCGTAAACAAATAGCTCTTTTTCATTTTTAATATCACAAAATGGAAGAATACATAACTATTCATATAAGGGCATCTCTGGTAGATGCCCTTTCATTTTCCCTTTTTCACTCCTTTTATATAACCAATAATCTACTATACTATGGCTACAGTAAAACCTTTTAGAGGCATTCGTCCACCCCAAATGTGGGTGGAACAAGTTGCTTCTCGCCCTTACGATGTTTTAAATTCAGAGGAGGCACGACACGAGGCTGCGGGTAATGAGAAATCGCTTTACCACATTATAAAGCCCGAGATAGACTTTCCAACGGGTACTGATGAACACGATGAGGCTGTTTATACAAAGGCTGCCCAGAACTTTGCGATTTTTCAGCAAAACGGCTGGCTGGTGCAAGATGAATCTGAGAATTATTACATCTATGCACAAACCATGAACGGCAAAACGCAATATGGATGGGTAGTAGGAGCCTATGTGCCTGATTACCTAAATGGAGTAATCAAGAAACATGAACTTACTCGCCGTGACAAGGAGGAGGACCGAATGAAGCATGTTCGCGTAGCCAATGCAAATATTGAGCCTGTTTTTTTTGCCTATCCTGATAATACGATACTCGACCAATTGGTAATAAGGTATATCTCTGAGGAACCAGTATACAACTTTATTGCACCGGGTGATGGCTTTGGACACAGCTTTTGGATTGTCGATCAGCCTCATGATATAGCTACTGTTACGGCCGAATTCGCAAAGATGCCTGCGCTTTATATTGCTGATGGGCATCATCGATCTGCTGCTGCAGCTTTGGTGGGTGCCGAGAAAGCCAAACAAAATCCGAACCATACCGGAGCTGAAGAGTACAACTACTTTATGGCGGTTTGCTTCCCAGCCAATCAGCTTACGATTATCGACTACAATCGGGTCGTTAAAGATTTAAACGGACTCTCCGTAGAACAGTTCTTAGCAGCTCTGAGCAAGAGTTTCGCTGTAGAGGAGAAGGGCGAGGAAGCGTATAAACCAACCTCATTGCACAATTTCTCGCTTTATCTAGCAGGCAAGTGGTATAGTCTAACTGCACATGCATCTACCTATAATGATCAAGATCCAATTGAAGTGCTCGATGTGACTATCTCTTCGCGCTTAATACTCGATGAAATACTTGGTATAAAGGATCTTCGTTCCGATAAGCGGGTCGATTTTATAGGGGGTATTCGCGGTTTGTCTGAACTGAAGAAGCGGGTCGATAGTGGCGAGATGAAAGCTGCATTGGCTCTTTACCCTGTATCGATGAAACAATTGATGGACATAGCCGATACCAATAACATTATGCCGCCTAAAACCACTTGGTTTGAGCCTAAATTGCGCTCCGGATTAGTTATACATAAACTCGAATAATGATTCGAGAAAAAGAGGTATTTTGTGTGTAAACAAGATCATTCTTGAGTGGCTTTTAGCTATTCTTTTTTAGAGACAGTACCGAAAAGGCCCGATTTAAATGAGACGTTTGTGAGAATAATGGTGTATATTTGTGCCCCTAATTCATATTTAAAACGAATAAACAATGATGCATACTTGGTTCGAGTGCAAAGTGCGCTACGAAAAAACAATGGAAAATGGCATGCAAAAGAAGGTTACTGAGCCTTATTTGGTAGATGCCTTAAGCTTTACTGAAGCAGAAGCACGAATTATTGAAGAAATTACACCTTATATTACAGGCGAATTTACGGTATCGGATATTAAACGTGCCAATTACAGTGAACTCTTCGATAGCGAAGAGGATGCAGCAGATCGTTGGTTCAAGTGTAAGCTTATCTTTATTACTCTTGATGAAAAGAGTGGTGCAGAGAAGAAGACCTCTACCAATGTGTTGGTTCAAGCTGCTGACTTGCGTGATGCAGTGAAGAAACTCGATGAGGGTATGAAGGGAACAATGGCAGATTATCAAATTGGTTCAGTAGCTGAAACAGCCATTATGGATGTTTTTAAGTATGGTGTTGAACCTGATGCAAAGCCTGAATTTCCTGAAGCTGGGAAAGCAGAATAGTTGATTCCTACGATTCATAACAACTAGAATCATGCATATTTCAACAACCATTAATCAGTTGAAGCAAGAGCTTCCAAAACATGTAGAGTTGGTGGCTGTCTCTAAGTTTCATCCTGTTGAGGCTATAGAGGAGGCTTACTCGGCTGGACAACGCATCTTTGGTGAGAGTAAGGTACAAGAGATGACTCAAAAGTATGAGCTGCTCCCTAAAGATATCCAATGGCACTTTATCGGTCATTTGCAGAGTAATAAGATAAAATACATGATTCCTTACGTGTCGTTGATTCATGGTATCGACTCCTTTAAACTCTTGAAAGAGGTCGATAAACAGGCAGCTAAAACGGGACGGAACATCTCCTGTTTGCTGCAAATTTTTATTGCGACCGAAGAGAGTAAATTTGGCTTTAGCCTTGATGAATGTCGAGAGATGCTTCAACAGGGTGAGTGGAGAGAGCTAAAGCATATCACCATAGCTGGAGTAATGGGCATGGCAAGCTATACTGATAACCAAGTACAGATTGAAAAAGAGTTTGATACGCTGCACGATTTCTTTAATGAGCTAAAGAGTCATTGGTTTGCACAGCAAACCTCTTTTAAAGAGATCTCTATGGGCATGTCACACGATTATCCATTGGCTATTCAGCATGGAAGTACACTCGTGCGCATTGGCTCTAAGATATTTGGCGACAGATAGTAAATTGCTCTTTTAAGCAGCTATTGCCAAACCTTATTAAAGGTTTGGCAATAGCTTTTTTTTAGACTCTCTTTTTTGACTTCGCTCATCTTTTTATTTTTCTAGTTTGCTTCATCCAAATAAAGCATTATATTTGCACAGTATTAATGCAAATGTGCAGATATAATATTAAAGCCAAAAAGATGGAGCAGAAGCAAAGTTTTATTGCTTTCATAGAGGAAAGTATAAAAAGAAACTGGGATTTAGATGCCCTAACCGATTATAAAGGGGCCACTTTACAGTACAAAGATGTTGCCCGTAAAATTGAGAAACTACATATCCTATTCGAAAAAGGAGGAGTAAAGCGTGGCGACAAAATCGCTGTATGTGGCCGTAACTGTTCACACTGGGGCGTTACATTTCTAGCTACCTTAACCTATGGTGCAGTCATTGTTCCCATCCTTCATGAATTTAAAGCCGATAATGTTCACAATATTGTGAACCACTCAGAGGCCAAGCTACTTTTTGTAGGCGATTCGGTATGGGAGAATCTAAATGAACATGCTATGCCTTTGTTGCAGGGGGTAATTTTATTAGATGATTTTAGTTTAATTGACTCTAGGAGCAACAAATTAAAGCAAGTTCGTGAACATCTGAATGAGTTATTTGGTAAGAAGTTTCCCCGTAATTTCAGAGTTGAGCACATCAAGTACCACCAAGACTCTCCAGAGGAGTTGGCAGTGATCAACTACACATCAGGAACTACCAGCTATTCAAAGGGGGTAATGATACCTTACCGTGCTTTATGGTCTAACACTCAATTTGCATTCGAGGTCCTACATTTAAAGCCTGGAGACAGATTGGTCTCTATGCTTCCTATGGCACATATGTATGGGCTTGCATTTGAGTTTCTCTATGAGTTTAGTGCAGGCTGCCACATCTACTTCTTAACACGGATGCCTAGCCCTAAAATTATCTTCCAGGCTTTTGCCGAGATAAAACCCCATCTTGTAGTGGCTGTACCCCTGATTATTGAGAAGATTATTAAAAAGAAGATATTCCCTAAAATAGAGACCCCACTGATTCAGTTTCTACTTAAGGTACCTATCGTAAATGATAAGATAAGAGAACGGATTCGCAACCAGATGGTCAATGCATTTGGTGGAAACTTCTATCAGATTATTATTGGGGGTGCTGGCTTTAATCAAGAGGTAGAACAGTTCTTAAAGAGTATCGATTTTCCTTATACGGTGGGTTATGGTATGACCGAATGTGCTCCTATTATTTGTTACGAAGATTGGAAAGCATTCAAGATGGGCTCTTGCGGTAAACAGGCTCCGCGCATGGAGGTGAAAATTCTAAGCTCAGACCCAGCCAATCAGGTAGGTGAGATTATCTGTAAAGGTACAAATGTAATGCTAGGTTACTATAAGAACCCTGAAGCAACAGCCGAAGTGATTGATAAACAAGGATGGTTGCATACAGGCGATTTAGGTGTTATGGATGATGAAGGCAATGTAACGATTCGAGGTAGAAGTAAGAATATGCTTTTAGGTGCCTCGGGCCAAAATATTTATCCTGAAGAGATTGAGGATAAGTTGAATAATATGCCTTTCGTAGCCGAAAGTATTATTATTCAACAGGCAGATGGTAAATTACTTGCTCTGGTTTATCCCGATTTTGAAGATGCTTTCTCGCAAAAGATGAGCCAAGAACAGATAGCCGATGCTATGGAGAAAAATAGAATTGCACTGAATGAACTACTACCTAGTTATTCGCAAATCTCGAAGGCCAAAATCTATCATGAGGAGTTCGAAAAAACACCTAAAAAGAGTATCAAGCGATTTCTATACCAGCACGTTACTTAATGTTTTGACCCCTATAGGAAACCTACTAAATAAATAGCCTTGCGCCATGAGTTAGCAAATTCATGGCGCAAGCTGTTTTTTGGCACTCCCCATTTATAAAAAGAATAATTCGATTCATACTATTAAAATAATTAGCTACTTTTGTACAAAATAGCGTTTTAAATGCTTCGTTTAAGATTATTGACCTAATTTCAAAAATAAGAAAAATAGTATGAAACAACGAATTTTAGTAACTGGTGGCACTGGATATATTGGTTCTCACACCGTAGTTGAGCTTCAAAACAGTGGTTATGAAGTGATTATTATTGATAACCTCTCCAACTCTCGTGCCGATGTAGTAGATAATATTGAACAAGTATCGGGTGTTCGTCCGGTCTTCGTAGAATTGGATTGTTTAGATTATGCTGGCCTTGATGCTCTATTTACTCAATATCCCAATATCAAGGGTATTATTCACTTTGCGGCTAGCAAGGCTGTAGGTGAGTCTGTTCAAAACCCACTATTGTATTATAGAAACAACCTTGTTTCTTTGATTAATTTGTTGGAATTAATGCCTAAGCATAAAGTAGATGGCATTATTTTCTCTTCTTCATGTACTGTGTATGGTCAGCCCGATGTGCTTCCTGTTACCGAAGCTGCACCCACTAAAAAAGCAGAATCTCCTTATGGTAATACCAAACAGGTAAATGAGGAGATTGTATACGATACAATTGCATCAGGAGCACCTATAAATGCGATCTTGTTGCGTTATTTCAATCCAATTGGTGCACACCCATCAGCACTTCTAGGTGAGCTTCCTAATGGAGTTCCTCAAAACTTGGTTCCTTTCTTGACTCAAACTGCCATGGGTATTCGTGAACAATTGAGTGTATTTGGTAATGATTACGATACACCCGATGGATCTTGCATTCGTGACTACATCAATGTAGTTGACTTGGCAAAAGCGCATGTGGTAGCGATGAATCGAATTGTTGAGGAGAAACAGTTAGAGAAGGTAGAGGTGTTTAATATTGGTACAGGAATTGGACTTTCGGTATTGGAGTTAATTCATGCATTCGAAGCAGCAACAGGTGTACCTCTGAATCACAAAATTGTAAGCCGTCGTGCGGGCGATATTGAGAAAGTATGGGCTAACCCTGAACGTGCCAATAACGTGTTGGGATGGAAGGCCGAAATTGGTATTGAAGATACTTTGAAATCAGCTTGGAACTGGCAGTTGAAGTTGAGAGAAAAAGGAGTACAATAAAATTCTATTTTTTTTTTGAGAGCCCACGAACAAATCGTGGGCTCTTTCTGTTTTGTGTATATATGGATTTGATAAGCTCATTTAGAATGTGTGATATATTCTTCTGAGTCTGTTTATACTCAAATAAACGCAAGTCCAAATGCATAGTAGTTTTGTCGTGTTTTATTTTGTGTTTGTGTTGTAGCTGCCTTTCGACGTGAGTCGGGAGGCAGTTTTCTATTTTAATAACTGCTGGTAGCAGGCATGGGGAGAGAAGAGCTCTTCTGCTTTATCAAGTGGCTCTTTGAAAATACCAAAGAGTGAAGATCCCGAACCACTCATAGCTGCATAAATCGCTCCTTCTGTATAGAGATTCTCCTTAATTTCGGCCAATTGTGGATGTGCCTTAAAAACAGTTTGTTCAAAATCATTAGTCAGTAACTTGCTCCAATCCTGGATGGGAGCAAGTATAATCTCTTTCAGTGAGTGGGTTGGCTTTTGGGGAACAATGCCTGCAAATGCCTCTTTAGTCGATACAAATACGTCGGGTTTAATAATCAGTAGAGTGTATCCTTTCAAACTCAAATTAATGGGTTCGAACAGATTGCCGATACCCGTTGCAAAAACAGGCTTACTTCTGATGAAGAAGGCGCAATCTGCACCTAGTTGAGCAGCGTACTCCTCTAATTTTTCCTCGGATGCTCCTAGCTTAAATTGCTCATTGAGTAGCTTAAGCATATAAGAAGCGTCTGCTGAACCCCCACCCAAGCCAGCTCCCATAGGAATGTGTTTGATCATGTGTATATCAACTGCTGGAAGCTCAGCATACTCTTTCTTGAGTAGCTTATAGGCTTTAATCACAAGATTGTCTTCTAGGTTTCCAGCTACTGCATGACCTGTTATGCGCAGTGTATAAGCCTCATTTCCCTCCGTGGCAGCTGTTACCTCTAACGCATCGTGCAGTCCATGTACAGGGTAGAATATGGTCTCTAAGTTGTGATAGCCATCCGATCGTTTCTCGGTAATGTGCAGACCTAAGTTTATTTTAGCTATAGGAAGTGTAATCATTGCTCTTCTCTGTTTAATGATATTTCTTGATTTCTGTTTCAAACTTACATAAAAAACATGATTTCTGGGCTTATGTAGTATAAAATTCAGTCATTTTATGGCACTTGTTTGTTTAATGCCCTATATGGATTGAGTTGGCTCCATTTTGTATGAACTTATTGCCTGATTCTAATCGCTTAGTATTGAAACGTTTATTTGTTGTTGTGCTAATTATTTTCTTCGACTCAAACAAAACAGGACTCATTGTGTAAAATAAGTTAAAACAAATAGGAAATGTAGTGGGAGATGATGCTTTATAACATAAAAACGCCTATATTTGTAGTGTGTTTTTCATGGTATTAGATTTAAGGTTAAATAAGATTGGGTGTCTGGGATAGATACCCTTCTTTTTTTTATACATCCTTCTTTCTCTTTTCATGCCCAAGCATCGTTTCATTTAACTTTCTGTTGAGCCGTAGCTTACTTTTACACTCTCTATCTGGCTACTTACCTTTTTCTTTCCCCCCCCCTTACTGTAGGTTATTGACTTGTTTTGGAGGTTCTTATTAAACTTCTCCTTTCTATTCTACATGCGTTTTAATTTCCGCTTTTCTCTACTCATTTATTCTGTAGATGCTTTCGATTTAAGTAAGATGAACTTATAAAGTTAGTGTCCGACAGCCGTCGAACGCGTGTTCGACAGTAGAGAGACACGCGTTCACCAACTGTCAGACGCGTGTCCGACAGCTGTGAGACACTAAAAACGTGCGGAGAGAAAAGATAACTTCAGTGTTTGAACTGAAGAGTATATACACTGACGAGTAGATTTAAAATGGCTCATTCAATGAGCTACTAGAGGGTAGATGAGGGTGTATATAAACAAAAAGACCCTTCCGTATTCGGAAGAGTCTCTTGTTGTTTGGGAGGATAATTTATATAACTGATTATGCTTCAGCAGGAGCTTCAGTAGTTTCGGCAGCAGGTGCTTCTTCTACAGCAGGTGCTTCAGCCTCTGCTTGTGCAGCAGCTTCAGCAGCCTTCTTCTCAGCTACTTTTTTAGCAATCTCTTCGTTTACTTTTTTCTCAGCTTCTAGGCGTGCTTTAGCATCTGCTTTTTTAGCTTCTTCTTCTTTAGCTCTCAAAGCTTCCAAACCTGATTGTTTGTTGCTTTTCCAAGCTTCGAATTTAGCTTCAGCTTCAGCTTCAGTGAATGCACCTTTTTTTACACCACCAGCTAAGTGTTTTTTCATGTAAACACCTTCTTTTGATAAGATAGAACGTACAGTGTCAGTTGGTTGAGCACCAGACATTACCCATTTGTACGCAAGTTCGAAATTCAAATCTACTGTGGCAGGATTGGTGTTAGGGTTGTAAGTACCAATTTTCTCAGTAAATTTACCATCGCGTGGAGCTCTTACGTCTGCAATAACGATTGAGTAGAACGCATAGCTTTTGCGTCCGTTTCTTTGCAATCTGATTTTAGTTGCCATTCTTTTAAAATGTTTTTATAAATAATTGATTTGAATTATTGCCAACAACTCGTATTGGCGGGTGCAAAGATATAACTTTCCTTTTGAACTACAAAATGTTAGCGCTTAATTTCTTGTAGCCACTTCTCTAATTCGCCCGTCCATTGACGCTTGTAGGTGAAACTGTCTCGAAAGCCCCAGCCATGTCCACCAATGGGGTAGATGTGTAGGGCAGCAGGTACTTTGTTTGCTACAAGTGCGCTGTAGTAGTTTAAAGTATTTACTACTGGCACTGCACCATCGTCACTGCTATGTAGGATAAATGCCGGAGGAGTTTGTGGGGTTACCTGTTTCTCGTTGCTATATTTTTCGATGGCGGTTTTATCGGCCTCTTTTCCTAGTAGGTTTTCGTGAGATCCGCGGTGTGTAATGGCTAGATCCATCGAAATAACTGGATATAATAAAATCTGAAAGTCGGGTCGGGTATCTTCTGTAAAATGAGTGGCTACTGTACTTGCTAAGTGACCACCGGCTGACGATCCCATAATGCCTAATTGAGTAAATTTCCATTCAGTAGCATGTTTTCGCATGATTCTGATGGCCTCTTGTGCATCACTTAAAGGTATTTCGGAGTGTCCATTAGGCATGCGGTATTTTAAAACTGCATAGGTAATTCCTTGTGTATTGTACCAATCGGCTAGGTCGTGACCTTCATGATTTAATGCTAAGAGTCCATATCCACCACCTGGACAAGCAACTACGGCTTGTCCGTTGGGATTCTTTGCTACATATACCGTAAGTGTAGGTTCAGTTATATCACTTATGCGACTGTTATCAATCTTTTTTTCCGAAGTGGTAATTCCATTCGAGTTAGGAGCCCCGTTAGGCCACAGATTTAAAACGAGAGGTGATTGTGCAGATAGAGAGGTTGTTGTTGCAAGAAGTGCCACCAAAAGTTTCTTTTTCATGGAGTCTATTTTTTAAGTGGTATTTGTTATTTCTTTCCGAAAAAGTGTTCAATAATCACAGCGATTGCGCCATCGCCTGTTACATTGCAGGCTGTTCCAAAGCTATCCATAGCAATGTAGAGTGCAATCATTAGGGCTTGTTCGCTTTCGCCAAACCCAAGCATTGATGATAGTATACCTAGTGCAGCCATGATTGCTCCACCTGGTACCCCTGGGGCGGCTACCATAGTGATGCCTAGCATAAAGATAAAACCTGCAAACATGGGGAAGTCATAGGGCATGCCTTGCATGATAAGAAGTGCCAAAGAACAGGTTACTATCTTTAACGTACTTCCAGATAGGTGGATGGTTGCACAGAGTGGTACAACAAAACCAGCAATTTCTGGACTTACTCCATTTCGTTGGCTTTGGTGAAGGGTAACAGGTATGGTAGCAGCTGATGATTGGGTACCTAGTGCGGTAAAGTAGGCAGGAAGCATCTCCTTGAGTAACTTGAATGGGTTCTTACGAGCAATGCTGCCTGCAACTATAAACTGGAGTAGTAGTAATAAAACGTGTAGAGCAAAGATAACTCCAATTATTTTAATAAATACCGATAGTACGGAAACGACTTGACCCGAGTGAGTCATGTTTACGAAGATACCAAATATATAGAGTGGCAATAGTGGTAGAATAACCACTTGAATAGTTTTGGTTATAATATCCTTAAAGTTATCGCATACTTTTTTCAAGGTGCTACCCTCTTGGTGTGCAATACCTAATCCTAATGTAAATGCAAGTACGAGTGCTGTCATTACATTTAGCGGAGCAGGAATGGAGATTGCAAAATAGGGTGGGGCAGTGTAGGCTTCGCTTATGTTGGATAAAGAGTGAGTAGAGGTAATGAGTGAGGGGAAGAGTGCATCGCCTACAAAGAAAGAGAGAAACCCCGAGAAGAGTGTTGCAAAGTAGGCTACTAATGCAGTGGCAAGTAGAATTTTACCAGCCCCTTTCCCGATATTCGCAATGGCTGGAGCCACTAGCCCTAAAATAATTAGTGGAATAATAAACCCTAAAAACTCACTGAATATGCCATTAAAAGTAGCAAATATTCGTATCACAAATTCGGGTAAAAAGTTACCCAAGGAGATGCCTAACCCAATAGCTATAAGTATTCTGCCCAGTAGTCCAACTTTTATCTTTTTCATAAAGTGTATCAATGAAGGTTTCTGTTTGTGTGATAGTTATAACCGGTAGAGATACCTATTTTATGAGTTTCTCTACCGGTTGAGTCTGCAGTTTTTTAATGGCTGCTTTTTTTCTTGTAGCGTTATACTATTTCGCTACCTTTGGATTCATATTTCCTTCTACGTAAAGTCTGACCATTTCATTCTTTCCGTTGGTTCTTATGGTAATAGACTTTTTAAACTTTCCAGGAAATTTACCTGCTCCATTATAGGTGACAATAATTTGGCCCCCTTCGCCTGGTTTAATTGGTTCCTTGGGATATTGAGGTACTGTACATCCGCATGAAGCTATTGCTTGGTGTATCACTAAAAGCCCTTCGCCCTCGTTGGTAAATTTAAAGGTGCAGGTCACTTTGGGTTCCTCTTCGGGGAAGTCGCCAAAATTGTGGGTTGTTTTCTCAAATTTAATTTCGGCTTTATTCTCTTGTGCTACTGCATGAATGGTTACTCCGATTAGGAGTAGAAACGAAATAAATATAATTTTCTTCATAATGATAAAGGTGTTTTTAATATTGATGAGACAAAACTACATAATATTTGTAGTAAATCAATTACTCTAAGCCTATTAAGTCTGTTTTTTAGGGTAAAAGAAGCTATCATTTATCGATTAATCTGTTTTACTCCTTTTACAGTTCTTAGTTTTTTAATGAGAGCCTCCAACTTATTAATGTCATCAATCATCACGGTAAGCATCCCTGTAAAGAGACCTCCATGAGAGTCTACATTCATTGAACGTAGTAACACATTATTCTCCTTGCTAATAATTGAGGTAATATTGGTTACAATTCCAATATCATCATGGCCTATTATGCGTAGAGTAATAGGATACTGTTTGCCTTGGCTTTTTCCATCCCATCGCGCTTTTACAATGCGGTAACCAAATCTGGCGTGCAAATCGTTTGCATTTGGACAGTCTACTCGGTGAATTTTAATCCCCCCATGTATGGTAACAAATCCAAATACCTCATCTCCATAAATGGGATTACAGCACTTTGAAAGATTAAACTCAATTCCTTTTAGATTCTGATCGATAATAAGTACATCCTCTTTGTAGGAGATGTCATCTGTTGAAGGTTGTAGACTGTAACCCTCTGCACTCCGAATCTGAATATCTTCCCGATGTTCGGTTTCTCTCTTTTGTAGCTCAATGTATTTATCAAGAATTTGATTTGCATCAATTTTTTGATCTGCTAAGCTTTGGTAGAACTCCGTAACGGTCTTGAATCCCATCTTCCGAATAAGACGCATCATAATCGATTCGTCGTAATCAAGTTTTCGATTCTTGAACTTTCGTTCTATCTCCTCCTTTGCATACTGGGTTTGTCTAGCCTCTATCTCCTTAAGTGCATGGCGTATTTTGTTTCTTGCTTTCGAGGTTGTTACCACATTTAACCAATCCCGTTTCGGTGTTTGCGTATTGGAGGTCATAATCTCTACTTGGTCGCCGCTGTTTAGTACAAACTTCATTTGTACATTCTTTCCATTTACTTTGGCACCAATGCATTTACTACCCAGCTTACTATGAATTTGGAAAGCAAAGTCTAATACGGTTGCCCCTTTGGCTAGTTTGTGCAGATCTCCTTTGGGTGTGAAAACAAAAACCTCGTCTTCGTATAGTTCAAGCTTGAACTGATCCATCATCTCTAAGTCGCTATCGGCGCTTTCCAGCGTTTCACGAATGGTAGTAAGCCACTCATCCAGTCCACTCTCTCCCTTTACGCCTTTGTATCGCCAGTGAGCAGCAAGGCCTCGTTCGGCTATATCATCCATGCGTTCTGTCCGTATTTGCACCTCGACCCATTTGCCCTGAGGCCCCATAACTGTGGTGTGTAATGATTCGTACCCATTACTTTTAGGTACCGATAACCAATCTCTCAGCCGTTTGGGGTTAGGCATATACATATCTGTCACAATCGAGTAGGCTTGCCAACACTCTTGCTTCTCCTTCTCTAAATCGGACTCTAAGATTATTCGAATGGCAAAAAGATCGTAAACAGCTTCGAATGGACACTTCTGTTTCTTCATCTTGTTATAGATGGAGTGAATGGATTTGGTGCGTCCTTTCATGTGAAAAGCAAGTCCAGCCTCTTCTAGCTTCTGTTCAATGGGGGTGATAAAACTAGCAATATAGGCATCGCGCGATGCTTTGGTTTCATTTAGCTTCTCTTTGATGTGGTAGTACATCTCTACCTCTGTATACTTGAGTGATAAATCTTCTAACTCCGATTTTAATTTATAGAGCCCTAACTTGTGGGCTAGGGGCGCATATAGATAGGCAGCTTCGTTCGAAACATTTATTCTCGCCTCTTCACTCAGGGTGTTCTTTATTTGGCGCATTAAGTTAACGCGATCGGCAATCATAATGAGCACCACACGCATATCTTCGGCAAAGGAGAGTAGTAAGTTCCGGAAATTCTCTGATTCTATAACTGGGCTTTTTGTATACAAATCATTAATTCGTACCAACCCACGAATGATTCCAGCTACATCTTCTCCAAACTCTTTTTGTATAGATTGGAGAGTGCATACGTGGCTCTTTACAGTTTCATGTAGCATAATCCCTAAGATAGAGGCTCGCTTCATCCCAATCTCTTCGGCCACGATAATGGCGGTTTGCATATCTTTAATGATGGGATTCATTCCGAAACTGTTACGAACAAAGGAACCTTCAGAGGCTGCTTTAATAAGGTAGGTCTTTAACTTCTGGCAGTCGTTAGGTAGAAGTGTATCTCCCGAAAGAAGGAGTAAACGTTTATATAACTCAAAGAGTTGTTTTCGTTCTTCGGTTGTAAAAAAAGAGTTCTCGCTCATATCTGTAAATCTTAATGTGCTGGTATAGCCTTTTAATTCTTACTGTGTGTGGGTAAAGGTAGCTTTTTTCTTTCTCTTACGGTTGCTTTCTGTGCTTTTTTTGTATTTTTGGACTTTCATTAGGGAGGTTATTTCCCTTGTATTATATTAAAATTTACTTAAACACATATACTTATGTTGACACCAAATGACAAAGAACTATTGTTGCAGAAAGGAATATCGGAAGCACAAATAGCACAACAACTTGCCTCTTTTCAGTGTGGCTTCCCCTTTCTAAAGTTGGAGGCAGCTGCCTCGCTTGCAAAAGGAATATTAGCTCCACAGAATGAAGAGAAGAAAAAATACTTGGCTGCATGGGATGCCTACAAAATGGGTGATAAAACCATTGTCAAGTTTGTACCAGCCTCGGGAGCCGCTAGTCGCATGTTTAAAGATTTATTTGAGTTTTTGGGTGTGGAATACAACGAACCTACGACTGCTTTTGAAAAAAGTTTCTTTAATCAAATTCACCAATTTGCTTTTTATGGAGAGTTGAATGAGGCTTGTTTAAATGCCACGGGTAGAGGGATTAATCAATTAATTTCCGATAAAGAGTATAAGGTTATTGTTGCTCAGCTTCTAGAGAAAAGCGGATTAAACTATGGCTCGCTACCTAAGGGATTGCTAAAATTCCATACATACACTGATGAAGGAGTACGTACTCCACTCGAGGAACATTTGGTCGAAGGTGCCCTTTATGCAACTGGAAAAACCGGTGATGTTCATGTTCATTTTACAGTGTCTACTGAACACCGCGAGTTATTTGAAACTTTGGTTGACGAAAAAGCAGATGCATATGCTACCAAGTTTGGAGTAACATATCACATCTCGTTCTCTGAGCAAAAGCCAAGTACAGATACAGTAGCTGCTGATGCTAATAATGAGCCTTTTCGCGAAGATGGAAAGATTCTTTTCCGCCCGGGTGGTCATGGTGCACTGATTGAGAACTTAAATGACTTAGCAGCTGATGTTATCTTTATTAAGAATATTGACAACGTTGTACCCGATCACTTAAAGGAGGAGACTGTTACTTACAAGAAGCTATTAGCTGGAGTTTTAGTCACTCTTCAAAAACAAACTTTCGAGTATTTAGAACTTCTAGATAGAGGCGATTATACACAAGAGGAGTTACAAGCAATGATTTGTTTTGTTCAACAAAAGCTTCTCTGCCGCAAAAATGATATTAAAGATTTAGAAGACACTGACCTAGTTATTTACTTACGCTCTAAATTAAACAGACCAATGCGTGTTTGTGGCATGGTAAAGAATGTAGGTGAACCCGGTGGTGGTCCTTTCTTGGCATACAATGCTGATGGAACAGTCTCTTTACAGATTCTAGAGAGCTCGCAGATTGATATGAAGGATCCGGCTAAAAAGCTAATGTTTGAGCAAGGTACACACTTTAACCCAGTCGATTTAGTTTGCGCTGTACGCGATTATAAGGGAAATAAGTTTCAGTTGACAAACTATGTAGATAAAGCTACAGGCTTTATATCGCATAAGTCGAAAGGGGGAAAAGAGCTAAAAGCACTTGAACTTCCTGGGTTGTGGAACGGGGCAATGAGCGATTGGAGTACACTTTTTGTAGAGGTCTCTTTAGATACCTTCAATCCGGTGAAGACGGTGAATGACTTACTTCGCGAACAGCATCAATAGGAGTTCATTTTTTCCATATTCATAGAGGGTGGTAAGAAAAGCTTACCACCCTCTATGAATATGGATTATTTACATGAGGTTATGAATTATGCAAGTTGCTTATTCCTGCTTCTATTTACTACATAGATTTCTCCTTAATAATTCCTCGGCTATAGGCCATCAATAACTTTTTAAGGTCTTTAATTTGAGTAACCAACTCACGTCCTTTATCAGTATCTCTTACCATCATACGTTGTGTACTCAGCTCTACAATCTGTGTACTCGATTTAATGTCCTGTCCCTCCTCAATAGCTTTTTGAGTCGAGGTGAAGGGTTCGTGTTGCACCAACTGAAAACCGCGCGAGTGGTACACGAGTGTATAGCCCGCAATACCTGTTTCGGAGTGGTATGCTTTCGAAAAGCCTCCATCAATAACCATTAGTTTACCATTGGCCTTGATAGGGGTCTCTCCCTTGATTGTTTTAACGGGTACATGCCCATTGATAATGTGTCGGTGTTCTCCTTGAATACCAAACTCATCGAGTAGCATGTTGCACACCTCTTCTTTATTACATAGGGTATAGTAGTGCCCTTTTGTCTCCTTGAATAGGCTTTTCTCTTTTAAGAAGTAGCGTTCAAAGGTGGCCATTTTCGATTTGTCGAAAGCTGGTGAGTTAACTCCACACCACAAATACCAGATATAATCCTTTGCATACTCTTTCTCCTCATTCTCCTCATCGGATAGATATGCAGTGCGAATAAGGTTATCGATTTTCTCTAACAACTTCTTTCCTTTGTACTTCTTATTCAAGATTGTTACCTCTTTTAGAGAACCATCTTCATTCAAGGGAACCGAGGCGTGAAAGAGGAGATTACTATTGCTGATAGTATACATACTTCCATAGCGGAAAAGATAGTTCATGTGTTTGCGTAGCTTCTCGCTACCTGCAAACGAGTAACTCAACTTCTCCACTACCTCTTGCTCTTCTTCAGTCAATTGGTAGGGGTTGGCAGAATCAATAGTCGGAAAGCAATGATCTACAAGTTCATACGATTTACCATTGATAACAATGCAGTTCTTTTCAAAGTCAATCGCATGTAGTAGAAGTCTATCCTCCATTTGGTAAGAAGGGTTTCGTTGAATAACCTCAGCCTCCAATTTGAACTGAATAATACTAATGGCCTTGTGCATCTGTGCCATCATTCGTAGTGTTTTTTCAGTATGGACGCTCTCTTCCATCTCTTTTGGCTGGAAGGGAGTGCAAGGGTCGTCGGCATAAGTCTCCATGGCGAAGGTTGCCAGCGGAAGCATATTAATTCCATATCCCTCTTCTAACACTCCCATATTGGCATATCGCATAGCCAAACGCAATATGTTCGCAATGCATGCTTTGTTCCCTGCCGCTGCTCCCATCCACAATATGTCGTGGTTGCCCCATTGTATATCAATGTTCTGATATTGGCAAAGCATATCCATAATCAGGTGAGGCGAGGGGCCTCGGTCAAAGATGTCTCCTAAAATATGAAGTGAATCAATGGTAAGGCGTTGTATTAAATTACACATCGCAATGATAAACTCATCAGCACGGCGTGTTTGGATAATTGTACTGATAATGACATTGATATAAGCCTGTTTGTTGGCAACATTCGAGCTTTCGTGCAGCAACTCTTGAATTATGTAAGAGAATTCTTGCGGCAGCGCTTTTCTTACTTTAGAACGGGTATATTTAGAGGATACGTTTTGGCAAAGTCGTACTAATTTATTTAGGGTAATTACGTACCAATCTTCTAAATCTTCCTCGACTGTCTTTACAATATTTATTTTCTCCTGCGGGTAATAAATTAGAGTACATAGCTCTTTCTTTTCAGCTTCGCGAAGTGTGTTCCCAAAAAGATCATTCACTTTGCGTTTAATGGAGCCCGATGCATTTCGTACCACGTGCTGAAAAGCTTCATACTCTCCATGTAGATCGGCCAAGAAATGTTCTGTTCCTTTAGGCAAGTTAAGAATAGCCTCAAGATTGATAATCTCTGTACTTGCAGCAGCTATCGTTGGAAAGCTTCGTGAGAGGAGCTTTAGATAGCGCAAATCCTTTTCGATGGCCTCGGGTGATATTTGACAATATGCATTCATATAATTCGATTTAAGGTTCAATTTAGGTAAATAACATCAGTATAATTTGAGCAATAATTACGCGGCTAAAAATAGTCAACGGATAAACTGTTGCATAGCTAACTGTAGGGTTGTTACCCGTAGTTAATGTATTCGCATAATTCAAAGCCATAGGATTTGCCATGCTTCCACAAAGCATGCCACAAGTGGTTCCAAAATCAATACGATAGATTCGAAGTGCTACCAATGACATAACAAGCACTGGTAAAAGTGTAATTAGGAATCCAAGTCCTACCCAGATTGCTCCCTCTGGACGAATAATAGTTTCAAAGAAAGCACCTCCAGCGTTGAGTCCTAGACAGGCTAAGTAGAGAGAGAGACCAATGCCTCTGAGCATTAAATTAGCACTTCGAGTGGTGTAGGTAACCAAATGGAAACGAGGCCCGAAGGCACCTATTAGCAGTCCTACTATGATAGCTCCTCCTGCCAATCCTAGCTTAATAGGGGTGCTAATGCCTGGTATAGCTATAGGAATTGATCCAATGATTAGACCTAACACAATTCCAATAAAGATAGCAGCCAAGTTGGGGTCTTTTAGTGTTTGACCGGCATTGCCTAGCAGTTGCTCTACATCTTGAACCGCTTTGGCTTCTCCTACTACGGTAAGTATATCGCCTAACTGTAAAACTAGATCGCGTGTAGCGAGGAGTCGTACACCACTGCGTGTAACTCGGCTTATATTGATTGCATAGTTATTACGTAAGCGTAGCGAACCTAGTCTTTTTCCATTGATACCTGGACGACTGATTACAATTTGTTTTGAGATAAGCTGGCTGTCAATCGCATTCCAATCAATCTGCTCTTTGTTCCAATCCTCATTTTCTAGTTCTCCCAAAAGTGCTGTTAATATGGGTGCATCTTTTTCGGTAGTAATAACTAGTACTCGATCATTCTCCTTGAGCACTTTCTCTGACGTAGGAATCGTTACACTCCCTTCTCGCCAAAGGCGAGAAATTACAAACTTAGGCTGAATGAACTGAGCAATCTCTTTGATGTTCTTTTCGAATACCCCTGGGTTCTTTACTAAAAATGTAGCAACATAGGTTTGATTACTCTCTTCTTGATTCTCTGATCGTATATCGGCTGGCTTAACGAAAAGTTTACGTATAACCAGAAGAGCAAGAATAACTCCAATAACGCCTAATGGATAGGTTACCGCACAACTCAAAGCGGCATTGTTTGTTGAAAAATTAAGATCCTTCAGGGTTTGCTGTGCAGCACCCAATGCCGGTGTGTTTGTCGTTGCACCACATAATATCCCTACCATATCAGACATTGGAATTGAAAGTGTTTTACTAAGTAATACAGCCATCAGAGTTCCCAGCATCACAACCCCCATTCCTAAGGTGTTTAACTTAATTCCACCTTTACGGAAGGAGCTGAAGAAACTAGGACCAACTTGCAACCCTAATTCATAAATAAAGAGTACTAAACCAAAATTTTCGGCATAGTGTAACACTTCAGGATTAATAGAAAGTCCCCAGTGCCCAGCAAAGATACCTGTAAAAAAGACAAAGGTAATTCCTAAGGAGATTCCAAAGAATTGCATCTTTCCAAGTCCCAATCCTGTAGCAATGATAATAGAGAGAACAATCACCGCTTGTAAAGCCGAATGTTCAAATAAAATAGAGTTTAGCCATTCCATGGCGCAAAGATAGTAAGTTTTAGACTAATTTTATATGCTGTTGATTACACTTCCTCTAGCCATGCATCAATTAATTTGCGGGCTAGGCTTAGTTTTCGCGGTAATTCAGGTAGATTTTCTTTCGTAAAGAATTCTCCTGCTATAAGCTCTTCCTCTTGAAGTCTCAACTCACCACTTTTATAATCGGCTGTAAATCCAATCATTAATACACTTGGATAAGGCCATGGTTGACTGCCAAAGTACTTTACATTTTCGATAATTAGGCCTGTCTCCTCTAATACTTCACGGTGTACACACTCTTCTAGCGACTCGCCTGTTTCGACAAATCCGGCAACTAATCCTCTGAAAGTGCCTCGAAAGCTTTTGGCTCTTACTAACAAGATGGAGTCACCCTTTCGAATACGTATAATCATGGCGGGGGCCACCTGCGGATAGAACTCCTGCTTACAGCAGTCACATCTTTTTCCAATGGCTGATAAGCGTTGAGTTTTTATGCCGCAAGCAGGGCAAAACTGAGAATTCTTGTCCCAATGTAACAGCTCTACTGCTTTCCCAGCTTTATAGTACTCATCAAAGGGAAGGTAATCGTATGAGGCTCTAAGGTCCATCATTCTTCTTGTATAAACCGAAGCTTGCTTTGATTTACTTGATTCACCCTCTAGTTGTGAGGAATTAATCCCCTTGGCACAACTAGGCTTTTCAATACTAGTTGTCAAATAACTGGTATCGTATT
>JBOFRN010000027.1:0-1804 GCA_051651025.1 Phocaeicola sp. | reverse complement strand
CATCTTAGAAGAGTCTCCTTTGGGGGTCGTTGCCAATGTAGGCGACTTTAGCCAACAAATGAGCTTTGTTACTCAACAAGCGGGTACTGTATCCAAAGAATATAGACAAGACCGTATTAAACAATCGCACATTAGCTACGAGGCTCGTTCGCTGAGCTATGTTGTAAAGAATGCAGCAGGTCAAGAGTTGACGGTCGAATTTCAAGTTAGCAACAACGATGTAGCTTTCCGTTACAGCTTTCCTAAATATGGCGAAACAGGCAGTATCGTGATTCACAACGAAACCACCGGGTTTGACTTTCCAGCTGCAACCACTACTTTCTTAACTCCTCAGAGCGACCCCATGATTGGTTGGAAGCGTACCAAGCCTAGCTACGAAGAAGATTACACCGTAGACCAACCCTTGGGTACACCTTCTCAATATGGAAAAGGATACACGTTCCCAGGTTTGTTTCGCATAGGCGATAACGGATGGGCCTTGGTCAGCGAAACAGGGGTAGATAGCCGCTACTGCGGTTCTCGTTTAAGCGAAGGATCGGCCGATGGTCTTTTTACCATCGAATTCCCCATGGCCGAAGAGAACAATGGCAACGGTACCGTAGCGCCTGCCTTTGCCCTACCCGGCAGCACCCCTTGGCGTACCATTACGGTGGGCGATAACTTGGCCCCGATTGTCGAAACCACCCTTGCGTGGGATTTGGTAGAGCCCCTCTACCCTACTAAGCACCATTACCGCATGGGTAAAGGTACTTGGAGTTGGATTTTGTGGCAAGACAACAGCATCAATTACGAAGACCAAGTGAAGTTTATTGACCTTTCGGCAGCCATGGGTTACCAATACGCATTGGTCGATAACTGGTGGGATACCAACATAGGCAAACCCCGCATGGAGGAGTTGATGCGCTATGCTAAAAGCAAAAACATTGATCCTATTATTTGGTACAGCTCAAGCGGTTACTGGAACGATATTGTACAAGGTCCTACACACGTAATGGACAACCCCATAAGCCGCAAAGCCGAGATGCGCTGGTTGCAAAAGAACGGTGCGAAAGGTATCAAGGTCGATTTCTTTGGCGGCGATAAGCAAGAAACCATGCGTCTGTACGAAGCCATTCTGAGCGATGCCGACGACCACGGGTTGATGGTAATCTTTCACGGTTGTACCCTGCCACGCGGTTGGGAGCGTATGTATCCTAACTTTGTGGGTAGCGAAGCGGTTTTGGCTTCCGAAAACTTGGTTTTTGAACAACGCTACTGCGATGCCGAGGCCTTCAATACCACCCTTCACCCCTTTATTCGCAACAGTGTGGCCACCATGGAGTATGGTGGCGTATTCCTAAACAAGCGTCTAAACCGTGGCAACGATGGCGGTACCTACCGCCGTACAACCGATGCTTTCCAATTGGCACAGGCTGTCTTGTTCCAAAGCCCTGTGCAAAACTTTGCCTTGGCACCTAATAACTTGACCGATGCACCTGCTGCTATCGAATTTATGAAGCAAGTTCCTACTACGTGGGACGAAGTGCGCCACATCGATGGTTATCCTGGTAAATACTCCATCTTGGCTCGTCGTAGCGGCGATACTTGGTACCTAGCAGGTACAAGTGCCTTGAAAGAGCCGTTGAAGCTAAAACTAGACCTCTCTGCCTTTGTAGCCAAAGGCGATAAAGTGGCATCGTATGCCGACGATAAGAAGCTAAACCTGCAAAAAACCGAGCTTACTATCAAGAACCCCGCCGCAGTCGAAGTAACCCTTCAACCCCAAGGTGGTTTTGTATGGATTAAGTAAGGCTTTTATCAGGAG
>JBOFRN010000026.1:0-1237 GCA_051651025.1 Phocaeicola sp. | reverse complement strand
GTATAGAATCATGTCGCGTCCTTGACGGTGGTAGCTAGGATACATGGTCATCTTGCCAAAGTAATATTTTAGGTTGGGCTTGATAACGGTTAGTGCTCCTAGTCCATCCCATAAGTTATCGAGTGCAAAGAGTCCTTTGGCTCCTGCTCCTGATGATTGGTATTCCAATGTAACAAATGAGCGTCCCAGTTCTACTGTATAGGGAAGGTAGTTGGTTACAAAATCATCCGAGAAGTTGAACATGTGTGCTGTGGCTAATACGGGCTTACCATGTTCGTCCATCTTTACATCTTCTCCCAATAGGTATCGGTAACCTCCTAGAATCTCTTCTGCTTCGGGGTTCCAAACCAACAACTGTTGGTAGGGATTTTCCATGGTATCGTACTCATCGATATCTACCGACTCGCCTGTTCCGCCTCCTGCTGCGCGAAAGGCTATTTCGCGTAGTCTACCTATTTCCAGCATAACGTTGGGAGCATTGTGGTGGGTTACAATGTAAATCTCGTTGTGACTCTTGTTCGTAAAGCGCAACCGTCTATCTTCGGTCAATTCAGACTTTAGAATCTCTTTGCTTATTGGCTCAATTATATTCTTCATACATTCTTAATTCTCATATTCTGGTGGTTAAAGCTTGTAGACTACCTCTTTTACATACTGTGCCCATTGTGTGGGTGTCTTACTCTTGTTGAATGTTTGCCACGGGATGGGCTTCCCAATGGTTAGTGTAAATGTTTTATGGCGATTCCTTAGCATCTCATCTGCCAAATAGAGCATGGCAATGTTGATTTTAAGTCCGAAAAACTTACACACATTCGATAGGTTGTAGAAAAAGTTTGAGTTGCGCCCACCAAAGTGAATGGGTACTATATCTCGCTCTGTTTGTACACTCTTTGTAATAAATGTTTTTTTCCACTCTAGGTCTTTAATTTCGCCCCCTTGTCTGCGTGAGCAGAGTCCTGCTGGAAACATGATAATGTGGTGCTGGGAGTTAAATCCAGCCTCTACCATTTTAGGGAAATCTTTGGATTGAGAACCCGTTTTATTGATGGGAATGCAGAGCGGTGCCAATCCCTTGAGGTTCATTAATAGGTCATTCACTAGGTAACGTACATTGCCATTGTAATGACTTCCTAGTACATACCCCAATGAAATTCCATCTTGCCCCCCTAGTGGATGGTTGCTAACAAAGGTGCATCGCCCCTCTTTGGGCAAATTCTCGACTCCATTTACCTCCAAT
>JBOFRN010000025.1:0-1210 GCA_051651025.1 Phocaeicola sp. | reverse complement strand
TGGTACTGTTGATAAGAATAAATATATGATTACACTTAGCACAAACCGTCCTAATGAGACTACCGTATCTCCTAGTGGAGAAAAGTTTGGAAGTTTACCCACCATAGTAAAAACAGCTATTACCAACGATGTAGTTAGATTTGAAGGTTGGTTTGAGGGAGAGACACTGGTACACTCTGCACCAAATTACCCTTTTTTGGTAACAGAGGCACGTACCTTAGAGGCACGCTATACATATATACCTCATAAGATAACCATCACCTCTAACCGCACTAATCAAGTGACTGTTACTGCAAGTGGAGATGTAATACACGGTGAACAGACTACCGTTACCACCTCTGCTTCGAACAGTATGCTTGTATTTGATGGTTGGTATGAGGGTAATACAAAGGTACACCCAGACAAAGACTACTCCTTTGAGGTAACAGGAGCACGCACCTTAGAGGCAAGATACAATATTGACTATGATGGAACAGGTAGCGTTCCATCAATGTCAACCGCAATACCTGATGCAAACTTTAGAAATTACGTTACTGGAACTTTAGGTATTAGTACACTTTTTGACTCTTATACAGATGCTGGAACAACCTACTATCGCGCTACCGCCCAAGTAAAAGGGGTGACGGAGATAAAGATGTACTATAGTTCTAGTTCAAGTGCTAATATGAAAGTGTCTAACACGGAGGGGATACAGTACTTTACTGGATTAACAAAGTTGTGGATGTATGGCAGTTCCTCTAATTTTCATGCCTTCCCAAGCATTGACTTGAGCAAGAATACGAAGTTGACACATATTGAACTCGGCTTTGGCAGTCTGAGCGATATGTCGAAAGTTAAATTGCCCAAAGCGGGAAAAGTAACGTATTTGCGGCTCCGAGCAAACCTTATCCCCGCTAATACTTTTGATGGTCGTTATGATTTCAGAGAGCTGATGGACCCTAGCAGGGCCTCATCTAACGAGGTATACGTGGGCCAGCAAGGGAGTAGAAGCACAAGTAATGCTAATGCCTTCCACTTTAGGCTGAACGCTAATGAACTCACACAGGATAGATGGACTTATCTTTATGGTAGTGCTATTGATTCAGATGTCGCATCGACTAGTTCCAACGCAGGAGCCCGCCTATGGAATAAGTAATGTTTTTTACCTTCTCTGTTTAATTGAGGTCATGTTCATTTTCTCTCTAAAATTAATGGTTTAGTTATGTAAAGG
>JBOFRN010000024.1:0-32140 GCA_051651025.1 Phocaeicola sp. | reverse complement strand
TTAACTTGTATTTCCAGTTTTGCAATGGCTGGATAATATCAAAGAGGGGTAGTGTCAAATAATAGGATGGCACTCCTAATCGTTTGGTTGTTTGAATAAAAACAATGAGTTGAAGAATGTATCTTAGAAGATAGAGTGTTACAACAATGGCACAGAGTATCCACTGTTGGTAGTAGACTGCATGGGCTATTGCTGCTGCAGTAAGTGAAAGAAAAAGCACTCTCGAAGTGGTCTCGAATCCAACAAGGTAGCGCCCTGCTCCTTTAAAACGGCTACTAGTTATGGCGTAATTAAGCTTTTCTGTTCGCCAGTTACGTCTGTATTTGGGGTGGTTAATCCACATAAAACTATCTGGATGTGTAGCCACTTGAGTGTTTCTCTTGGTAACATATTGGTTGATAAATAGATCATCTTCACCACGCTGGAGGTTTAGGTGAGAGGCAAATCCTTTGTGCTTGTAGAAGAAAGACTTTCGGTAAGCCATGTTTCTACCTTTTCCCATGTAGGGAGAACCGCCAATGGCCATGCCTAAGAATCGCATGGCATGAAGAAGTGTATCGTAAACAATACGCTTGTTGAACCAGCCATTTCTCTTTTCATAATTGGAATAGCCTAGAACCACATCAGTCTTCTCCGAGAAATGCACGGATAGGCTACGCAGCCAACGATTAGAGTTTGGTTGGCAATCAGCCTCTGTAAAAACAAGCCATTCGTGATGACTTGCTTTGATTCCGGTGGTAATGCCTAGTTTCTTGCGGCTAACGTAACGTGCAGTAGCCGAGATGAAAGTAAAGTATAGGTGTGGATACTTCTCTTGAAGTAGTTTTAACGTGTCACTGCAGTCATCGTCTGCTTTGTCGTAAACTACAATTACCTCGTAATTAGGGTAGTCTTGTTCCAATAGCTTAGGTAGATTTTTCATGAGTGTAAGTCCATCTCCCTTTACAACCACAATCACTGAAAGTGGGGGTAGCATGTCTTCGGGTATCTGCTTATTTTCGCGAAGTGCCTTTTTAACGCTCTTTTGTAGTCTGCTATATAGGCCTAGGTAATAAATTATTTGTGTTAACAATAATAATGAGAGTGCGCCTAGCATGCTCCATTCAATGATGTTATATTCCATTTATTTTCTAATTATTCTCTTGATTTATGCAAATGTAGCGTAATTTTAGAAAGGAGCCAAAGTAATGACTCACTTGTTGTGCACCCTTTTGTCAAACTTTTTCCTCTTTTACAGCCAGATGTTTTGATACAAAGAGAGTTGCCCTCTAGCAGCACTACATATGTGCTGTTAGAGGGCAACTCTTAAAATAAACTCTGTTCGATTAATTAAAGTAGTACAAGAAGATAGCAATACCATCGAGTGCATTTTTCTTTTGTCCTTCGATTTCAATCGCAAATTTAATTTCAGCTTTTGCTACACCTCGTAGGTTTTGGAGTGAATGTAGACTAGCTACTAGGCGTACGCGTTGACCTGCAAGTACAGCTTGTCCAAATTTCATTTTGTCCATTCCGTAGTTAATCATCATCTTCAAGTTGTTTACTTCAATGATTTGATTCCATAAGTGGGGAAGTACCGAAAGGGTAAGATAGCCATGTGCAATTGTCGATTTAAAATGACTCTCAACCGCTGCACGCTCTGTATCAACGTGAATCCATTGATGATCTAGGGTCGCATCTGCAAAGAGATTGATGCGCTCTTGCGAAAGCTCTACATAGTCAGATACTCCAATTTGTTTGCCAATTAAATTCTCAAAATCTTCAAACGAGTTGATAATTACTTTATTCATCTTAATTATATGTTGTTATTAGTTGCGATTGAAACGATATGCAAAAGTATAAAAACTTATTGAAAATGGGAAGAATACCTTCATATAATAGTCAACAAAGCGTATTGGGTAAATGAACAAAGTTGATTTGGCGAATTTCTGGGTGGAGAGGCCCTTTCAGAGACTGCTCCTTTATTCTTGCTAATACATGGAAAAATTGATGGCTCGAAAACTGTAAGGGGAGAGGTTTGTTACCTCTTTACTCAAACTTTGCCTGATACGGGGTGCTTATAAACAGAATGGGGACGTCTCACGACGTCCCCATTCTCAAACTTAAAACAACCAACAAAAGTTATTAGACAATTGCTTATCTAATAAAAAGCAATTCACGATATTTAGGTAATGTCCACATTTGATTGTCGACGATTAACTCTAGTTTGTCAATATGGTAGCGGATTTCCTCTAGCATAGGTGCAATGGTGTCGTGATAAGCAACTGCTTTCTCGCGTTCATGTTCAATTTTGTTTGCCACCTTACGTGCCTCTACCATGTTTTTCACATGCTCTGTGATATAGATTGTATGATTTCCAATCTCTTCGATAAGCTTAAGGTTCTCAGACGATAGTCTTTCTGATTTGTCAGCAGCGAAAAGATCTTTCAATTTGTATACGTTATCAATCAACTTGCTTTGGTATTCAGTAGCTACTGGAATGATGTGATTCATGGCCAAGTCACCCAATACACGTGCTTCAATTTGAATTTTCTTTGTATACGTTTCCCATTTAACTTCGTTACGTGCCTCTAGCTCTTTTTTAGATAGAACTCCAGTAGACTCGAACATAGCAATGGTTTCTGGTTTCAAGTAGTTGTCAAAGATAACTGGACAGCTTGTTTCGCAGTCTAAGCCACGTTTGTTAGCTTCCTCTTTCCACTCATCGCTATAACCATTTCCATCGAAACGGATAGGCTTGCTAATCTTAATGTATTTGCGTAGTACTTCGATGATAGCTGAAATTTTAGGTTCTCCCTTTTCAATCAAGGCATCAACATCTTTCTTGAAAATGATTAGCTGCTCTGCCATGGCACTGTTCAACGCAATCATAGAGCTTGCACAGTTCGCTTCAGAACCTACTGCACGGAACTCAAAGCGATTACCGGTGAAAGCAAATGGCGAAGTGCGGTTACGGTCCGTATTATCAATAAGAAGTTCAGGAATTTGAGGAATGTCAAGTTTAAGACCTGTTTTTCCGCTTAATGAAACTAATTCATCGCTTGTGCTATTTTCCATCAAGTCTAATACTTGTGAAAGTTGAGTACCTAGGAATGATGAGATAATTGCAGGAGGAGCTTCATTTGCACCTAGACGGTGTGCATTGGTTGCACTCATGATAGCGGCCTTAAGTAATCCGTTGTGGCGATAAACAGCCATCAATGTATTTACAACAAAAGTGATGAAGCGTAGATTCTCTTCAGGTGTTTTTCCAGGAGACATCAATAAGAATCCAGTATCCGATCCAAGTGACCAGTTGTTGTGCTTACCCGATCCGTTTACCCCTTTGAATGGTTTTTCGTGGAACAACATACGGAAACCGTGGTTGCGAGCTATTTTGCGCATCAAAGACATGATAAGCATGTTGTGGTCAACTGCTAGATTACACTCTTCGTAGATAGGAGCCAACTCGAATTGGTTAGGAGCTACCTCGTTGTGACGTGTTTTAACCGGTATGCCCAACTCCAATGATTGGATCTCTAGATCTTTCATAAAGGCAGCTACACGGCTAGGAATAGCTCCGAAGTAGTGGTCTTCTAATTGTTGGTTTTTAGAAGCTTCGTGCCCCATAAGCGTACGACCTGTAAGCAATAGGTCAGGACGAGCAGCATACAAGCCTTCATCAATTAAGAAATACTCTTGTTCCCATCCCAAATAAGTAATAATTTTCTTTACTTCAGGGTTGAAATAGTGACACACATCAAGGGCTGCTTTACCAACTGCGCTGATAGATTTCAAAAGAGGCGCTTTGTAGTCCAATGATTCACCCGTATAGGCAATAAATACGGTTGGAATACAAAGGGTGTCATCTACTACGAATACGGGTGAAGAGGGATCCCAAGCACTGTATCCACGTGCTTCGAATGTGTTACGAATTCCTCCATTCGGGAAGCTAGATGCATCAGGCTCTTGTTGAACAAGTAGTTTTCCTGAAAAGTCCTCCATCATTCCACCTTTACCATCGTGTTCTACAAACGCATCGTGCTTTTCGGCAGTACCTTCAGTCAAAGGCTGAAACCAGTGTGTATAGTGTGTCACACCTAGCTGTGTAGCCCACTTTTTCATTCCAGAAGCTACCTCGTTGGCAATAGAGCGATCAAGTGGTGCACCGTTGTCCATAGCATCAATTAGTTTAGCATAAACTGTGCTTGGTAGATATTTAAACATCTTCTCACGGTTAAACACATACTTAGCGAAGTATTCGCTAGGTCTTTCTGCAGGGACCTCTACTGCTGTAGCTTTCTTTTTAAAAGCATTTTCTACGACGCGAAATCTTAATTTTGACATGATACCTAAATTTTGCTTTGTTGTTATTAAATAAACTAATTTCTTTTTCTTCTAAAATAGTTCTCGGGAAGGCGATCAAACCCGCCCGAGATAGGTAGAATCTTTTCGATCTTTTTATTAGTTGTAAGAAGATTCACCATGTTCGTAAACATCCAATCCTTCTTCTTCGATGCGTAATGGAACGCGGATGCCAAATATCTTGTCGATACCTTTGAAGATAATAAATCCCATTCCAACTGCCCAAGCTGCAATTACGACTGCACCAAATAGTTGAGCCAATAATAATCCTGTACCACCTCCATAGAAGAGACCCTCTTCGGTCGCTAATAATCCGGTCATTACAGTTCCTAAAAATCCGCACACCCCGTGTACTGATGAGGCGCCAACAGGATCGTCAATTTTGAGCACCTCTTCAATAAATACCACCGAGTAAATCATGGCAACTCCACAAATAGCACCAATCAAAGCTGCACCTGCTGGTGAAACTAAATCGCAGCCCGCTGTAATACCAACTAGACCAGCTAGTACTCCATTTAGTGTTAGCGAAAGTGATGGCTTACCATATTTCATCCAGCTAGCACCCATTGCAAATAAACCTCCTGCACACGCTGCTAAGTTGGTTGTTAAGAATACACCTGAGATGGCTAGTTGATCATCGCCACTTGCTGCTGCCAACTGCGAACCTGGGTTAAAACCAAACCAGCCAAACCAAAGGATGAATACCCCTAGAGCTGCTAATGTTAAGTTATGCCCTGGAATTGCTTTTGACTTACCATCTTTACCATATTTCCCGTAGCGTGGTCCTAATATAGAGGCGCCTACTAGTGCCATCCATCCACCCAAGCTGTGCACGATGGTTGAGCCGGCAAAATCGTGAAAAGTGGTTCCAAATAAGTTCATCATAAATGATCCTTCTTCACCATTCATTAGCCATCCGCCACCCCAGGTCCAGTGACCTGATACGGGGTATACCAATACGCTAATAAATACAGTATAGACCAAATACATCGAGAATTTTGTTCTCTCTGCCATTGCTCCCGATACAATTGTAGCGGCTGTTGCACAAAACACTGTTTGAAAAATCAAGAAACCTTCGATGGGTAATCCCAAATCAAGTGTTTCGCCTATACCATTCAAGTCAAAGAAGTGAGGCATCCCCACAAAATCACCCGCTCCAAACATCAGCCCAAATCCTATAAACCAAAAAAGCAAAGAGCCTAAACTGAAGTCCATAAAGTTCTTCATCAAAATATTAGCAGAGCTTTTAGCCCGTGTAAAACCTGCTTCTACCAATGCAAAACCTGGTTGCATAAAGAATACTAGCATAGCTGCCAGTAACATCCATACCGTATTAATACCTGTTGCAAGTTCTCCAACCGCTGCTATCGATGTTAAGTCTGCAGTTGGTACAGCTGCTACCACTGTTTCTGTCATTATTGCTGCCACTTCCGTAGAGTCTTGTGCTGTAGCTACCGCGGGTAGTGTAAGCAGTGCTGTAATGGCTCCTGCAGCGGATAGGAGTTTACTTTTTATTTCTCTTTTCGTTGTTGTAGTTGTATCCATTCTTTTTTCCTCATTTAAGTTGTAGTCTTATTATTCGATTGCCTATAGGCACATTGCTCTAGTAGTCTATATCCCCTGCTCAGCATTATACAAAGCGATATCTCCTCGTTCTCCAGTGCGAATACGAACGGCATCTTCTACAGGTATTACAAAGATACGTCCATCACCAATCTCACCCGTATTAGCGGCCTTGATAATGGTTTGCACTGTTCTTTCTACATTCTTTTCGCGTACCACAATAGATATTAGTGTACGCTCAATAATACTTGTGTCGTAAACTACACCCCGGTAGATACGCCCTTGTCGGGCTTTACCTACACCCCTTACGTCGTAGTAGGAAAACCATTCAATGTCTGCCTCAAGTAATGCATCTTTTACATCCTCGAACTTTGTTTTGCGGATAATTGCTTCAATTTTCTTCATCTGTAATTGTATTTGTAAAATGACTAAACTATATTTCTTGGGTTGTACTCTGTATGTATGGTTTGCTAAAAACTCATTCCGAAAATAAAATAAGCTCCTTGAGAAGCGGGGTTCCAAACTAGCTGTGTGAAGAGAGGAAGAGAAAAACTATTGGTTATTTTAATCTCTTTACAGGCACCAATTGCCACATTGCAAACGGAGAAGCCCCCATCCGTATCTGTGTAAAAAGTGTTAGACCAGGGTGATACTCCTACCTCAGCAGTCCAATCAAGCCCTCCTAAAGTAAATGGTGCTGTAATTGATGCATACGATGAGTATGCTCTTTTACCCGATTTGTTCAATCCATCTGCTCCTGCATAATTGGTGTACCAAGTAAGAGCTAAAGGCCCAAAGTCATATCCCACATAGGCCTCGAATACATGTGCTGTACTGTGTGAACTAAACTCGAAGAATCTGTTTCTTATTTCTGGATCGCTGTATGCAAACCAATAACAAGTCGTTCCTATTGAAAAGCCTCCAGTTTCGTACCCCAAGGTAACGTCGAACTCTTTCGTGTCCTCTTTGTCAAATCCTACGCTACCCCATGCGGCTAGTGAAAATCCTTTGTAGGCGACACCCAGATTGGGCTGAAAAGCAACGCTTCCTAATTCACATCCACGCCAGATGTATTGATTTACTAGGTCACCTCCAACTGAAGCTTCTACCTTGTCTTGTGCTACACCCATACTTGGAAGCACTGCTGCCATAGAAGCAGCTAAAAAAGCCGTTCTTACAATCTTTTCCATCTCTTTTTACCTTTAAGTTAATAATATATGTTGTATTGTACATTGTCATATTGTATTGTAGTAAAAAACTCGTTTAGTTGTATTCTGTATCTTGCTTAATCTCGTTGTATCTCGTTGTTCTATACTACTAACTTTGGTAAACTGCTGGCGCTAACTTATAAAAGCCACTCTTTGATTCGTCTCATTGCTTCTATACAGTTTTCGCGCTCTCCGAATGCAGTAAGGCGTATATAACCTTCACCACTTGGCCCGAATCCTACGCCGGGTGTACCCACTACGTTTGCTTCGTAAAGCATTTGTTCGAAAAATTTCCAAGATCCTACACCGTCTGGAGTTTTAATCCACAAGTAAGGTGCATTCTCTCCACCATACACAGTGAGACCTACCGTTTCAAGAGCCTCTTTCATGATTTTAGCATTGGTCATGTAATAGTTGATAGTCTCTTTAATTTGTGCCTTACCTTCGGGTGAGTAGATAGCCTCTGCACCACGTTGAGTAATGTATGATGTACCATTGAATTTGGTGCATTGACGGCGATTCCACAATTTGTTTAATGCCACTCGCTCACCTGTAATTGTGCTAGCAGTTAATTCCTTTGGGACAACTGTATATCCGCATCTTACTCCTGTAAATCCTGCAGTTTTAGAAAAACTTCTAAATTCGATAGCGCATTTTTTTGCACCTTTTATTTCATAGATAGAGTGGGGAATAGCTGGATCTTGTATGTAAGCTTCATAAGCTGCATCATACATAATAAGTGCATCGTTTTCTAATGCATAATTCACCCATTTCTTTAGTTCTGATTTGCTGATGACAGTACCTGTTGGGTTATTAGGATAGCATAGATAGATAATGTCTACTTTTCTATCAGGTATCTGAGGTGTAAAGTTATTCTCACTTGAACAAGGCATATACTCTACATTGCTCCATTTACCATCTTCAAGTACACCAGCACGTCCACTCATCACATTCGAGTCAATATATACTGGGTAAATAGGGTCGGTTACACCAATGTTGTTATCGTGACGTAGGATATCTCCGATATTTCCTGTATCACTCTTAGCTCCATCATTCACGAATACTTCACTTGCATCAAGTTGAATGCCACGAGGTGCAAAATCATTCTTAATGATTGCATCAATCAAGAAGTCATATCCTTGCTCAGGACCATATCCACGGAAAGTATCACCACTTGCAAGTTCATCAACAGCTTTGTGCATTGCATCTAAACATGCTTTTGGAAGAGGTCTTGTAACATCACCAATACCTAAACGGATAATGTCTACTTTAGGATGTGTAACTTTAAATGTGTTTACTTTTTTTGCGATGTCCGAAAACAGATAATTGTTCGGAAGTTTCAAAAAATGTTCGTTTACTAATGCCATACTATTTGTTGTTGTTTAAGTTCTACTCAGTCTAATTATTTCTTATAGCTCTATTTCTCCTTCAAAAACCTTGGTAGCCGGTCCTGTCATGTATACATGATTGTCAGTTTCACTCCAATCGATGGTCAAATCTCCGCCATCCATTCTTATAACCGTTTCTCTACCCGCCTTTTGATTCAATGCAGCTGCTACTGCAGTTGCGCATGCGCCTGTTCCACAGGCCATTGTGATTCCAGATCCTCTTTCCCAAACCCGCATTCTTAACGATGCGTCAGGAAGCACTTGTACAAACTCTACATTTACCCTTTCAGGAAAGAGTGGGTGATTTTCGATCTTAGGTCCTATTTCGGGCAAATTTACGCTTTTTATATCATCTACGAAAATAACTAAATGAGGATTTCCCATCGAAACAAAAGTTCCGGTGTATTCTACACCTTCAACCTGTAGGGATTTTGCCAACATCTCTCCCGATTCAGTAGCAATTTGTTTGGGATTTTTAAGTATGGGCTCGCCCATATCTACCGTAACCTCTTCTACAATTCCTTCTTCCACTCGAAGTTTTAAAATCTTAATTCCTGATAGCGTGTCTAGTGCAATTTCTGTTTTTGAGGTTAACCCTTTTTCATAAACGAACTTCGCAATGCAGCGAGTTGCGTTACCACACATCATAGCTTCCGAGCCGTCTGCATTGAAAATCCGCATGCTAAAGTCACCCTTTTCAGAAGGGCCTATTAAAACTAAACCGTCTGACCCGATACCTGTATGAAAAGCGCTCCATTCTATTGATTTTTGTTCAGGATGCTCGATTGGGAATTCTTTTGAATCTATATAGATATAGTCATTGCCTCCTCCGTGCATCTTTGTGAATTTAATTTTTTGTGCCATTTTGAGCATTTTTGCTTTTGTTGTTGTTTCCTTTTATTTTCTTTCATTGCAAATATATGGCTTTTTGTTATATGTAGGCGATTATTTATTTTTGTTTTATTGTTTTTTTTTAGATTTGTAACAATATTGTTCGTTTTTGCGCCTTATTGCTTATAAATCGTAATATAAGATGCAGTTTTCCTGTTAGTGTATAACTGCAAAATACAACAAAAGCGTCTATTTATGTTTGCTGAACCTTTCATAATACTTCAAAATCTCTTTTATATGTGTTATTTTGCGACGTTTTTTATAAATTATGTATTCAATGTGTTATTTTGCTTTTGGTTTGTTTGCTGCCTATATTATCCTCTTTTTTGCTTGTGATTCCCTGCGCTTCTTAAAAAATAAAGATTTCCTCACTTTTTTTGCAGCAATCTTTTTGTACATTTGCGACCAAATTATTCATAAAAAAGGAAAAAAAATATGGCTTCTGTGTTTGTGACTACGCGTAGACAGCGTATGATGAGGGAGTTAAGAGATTACTTAACCATTGCTCTAGGAATGCTGATGTACAGCGTTGGGTGGACGATTTTTCTTCTCCCAAATGATATTACTACGGGAGGAGTTCCAGGTATAGCCTCTATTGTCTACTTTGCCTCTGGTTTTCCAGTGCAGTATACTTACTTTGCTATTAATGCAGTGTTGCTGGTTGCTTCGTTGCTTATATTGGGATGGAGGTTTAGTATAAAGACTATCTTTGCCGTATTTACGATGACTACAGTCTTGCCTTTTATTCAAGGGATAAGTTCGGATCTTTCTTTGTTGACTGATCAGCCCTTTATGGCTTGTGTGATAGGTGCCTCTTTTTGTGGAGGAGGAATTGGGGTTGCTTTTTCAGCCAATGGGAGTTCGGGAGGGACTGATATATTGGCGGCTATTGTAAATAAGTATCGCGATATAACTCTGGGAAGGGTTATCTTAGTTACCGACATGGTTATTATTCTCTCTAGCTACACTGTTTTGAGAGATTGGGAAAAGGTCGTGTATGGTTTTGCTACCTTATATATATGTAGTTTTGTTTTGGATCAAGTGGTAAACAGTGTTCGTCAGTCGGTGCAGTTTTTTATTATTTCAAAGAAACATGAGGAGATTGGTTACCGTATAAATAAGGATCTTGGTAGGGGAGTAACCATTCTTGATGGGGTGGGTTGCTACACCAAGGCTGACGTGAAAATGATGTTCGTATTGGCAAAGAAGCGCGAATCGACTACAATATTCCGACTTATAAAGGATATAGATCCGAATGCTTTCGTCTCTCAAAGTGCAGTTATTGGCGTTTTCGGTGAAGGATTCGATCGCATAAAGGTTAAATAGTTTACGTATTAAAGAGTGGCTACAACAAATGCAAATGATACATGTGCATTTGTTGTAGCCACTCTTTTGTCTGTTCACTTTATTGAGTTGTGGCTCTCTTCTGAAAACAAAAAGATACATTTACTGTTTCATAGTAAAATTGAAGATATTAAAAGTATGAATAGATTGATTGTACACGATGGCTCAAGTGGCCGATTCTTCTTAGAAGAAGCAGGAGGGGTGGCTTATCTTAAATATTCCCTGCAGGATAAGAGTGTTATTGATTTGCTTTCAGTGCAGGTTCCTCCACCGTTAGAAGGAAAAGGTATAGCAGCTACTTTGACTCTTTCTGCTTTGAACTATGCCCGAGATGCTCATTTGAAGGTCATTCCTACCTGTCCTTATGTAAAAGTGTATATAGAGAGGCATGCTGAGTGGCAAGAGTTCTTGCTTTGACTTTTATTAAGCTTGCGGGGGTGGAGTTGAGGGATTCTCTGTTTTTATTATTTGCCATACCTAATATTATGCGAAGAGAGTTTGTCACCCTTTGGGTAAAGGATGGCAAACTCTCTTGTTGTATGTATCTTAAAGTTTTATTTGGCTTCTAAAGCGATTCGACCCGTTTGTAGGCCTTTCCCTTTTACCTCAAGCTCTATATTTCCAGCTTCTTCGTTTGCTTGTACTACGACAGTAAGCATTCCATTAAAAGTGTGCATCTGTGGTAGATGGAACATCTCTAAGCAGGTTGGGTCTCCATTGGCCGCTGCACGGTATTTGCCAGCTCCCTTCACTCGGAATTGAGTTAATAAATTAGCATTGGGACACAGATTGCCATCTTTGTCAACAATTCTAACGGTTACATAAGCCAGCTCTTTCCCGTCGGCTTGTATTGTTGGATGTGGGGTGGATAGTTCTATTCTGCTTGGTTTTCCTGCAGTTCTTACTGCCTTCTCCTCGGCAATGCTCCCATTTGTATTGTAGGCTACCACTTTGAGTTCTCCCGCTTCGTATTTCACTTCATCCCACATTAGGCGGAAGCGATGCATGACAGTTTGGTTGCACTTTTCGCGTTTTCCATAGCTCTTACCATTTACAAATAGCTCGACTGAAGCGTAATTGGTATATACAAATACTGGTATATTTTCTCCCTCTTTTCCTTCCCAGTTCCAATGTGGAAGTACGTGTAATGTATTCTGGTTCTTGTTCCATAAGCTGCGGTACAGGTAGAAGCGATCTTTGGGAATAGAGGCAAGGTCGATAATGCCAAACATAGAGCTGTGATTAGGCCAAGCGTCCGTATCGTAGGGGCTGGGCTCTCCTAAGTAGTCAAAGCCGGTCCATACAAATTGGCCGATGGTCCATTCGTGGTCCTCTGCCAAAGCAAAGTCTATATCAGGAATATTTGACCAGCTGCAATACTCCACATCATACGATGAGGATTGGTGATCGTCATAGAGTGCATCGGCTTGCTGTTTGACAGGAAGTTTGTATGCACCTCTAGAGCTTACTGTTGAGGCTGTTTCTGAACCTAATACAAGGTTCTGCGGAAGTTGATCGTATGCTTCTTGGTAGCGATGGGTACGGTAGTTCAATCCAGGTACATCGAGTACGGCTGCAAATCCGTTTTGTAAAACGCAGCTCACCTGGTCCATTCCGCAGGTAACCGGACGCGTTTTGTCTTCTCTGTGGCAAATATTCTGCAAGAAGGCTGCTACTTCAGCACCCTTTGCGCTGCACTGGGTAGGCACTTCGTTACCAATGCTCCACATTACGACCGATGCATTATTGCGGTACTGGTGTAGCATATTGACCATGTCTTTTTCTGCCCACTCGTTAAAATATCGGTGATACCCATTCATGCATTTCGCTACATCCCACTCATCAAAGGGTTCTAGCATCATCATAAAGCCCAATTCGTCACATAGCTCTACCAGTTCGGGAGCAGGAACATTGTGTGCTGTCCGAATGGCATCGCATCCCATATCGCGAAGAAGTTCTAATTGGTGGCGCAAGGCCGATACGTTGATAGCGGCTCCAAGTGGCCCCAAATCGTGATGGTTACATACCCCTTGAAATTTGCGCATCTTTCCATTTAAGTAAAAGCCTTTGTCGGCTATTAGTTGAATGCTTCGAATTCCAAAGCGTGTGGTGTAATTATCAACCTCTTTCCCCTCTACAAATACTTTCGATACTGCCTTGTATAAATAAGGTGTTTCGGGACTCCATAACTTTGGCTTTTCAACTATGAAGTTTTGGGTGACGGGTTGTTGCTGGTAGATGCGATTCTTGAAAGTCTTGCTAGCAACGACCTCCCCAGTAGGTGCTAGGATTTGGGTTACTACGGTCACCTCTTGGTCGGTTGAGCCTGCTATTTTTGTATCGAGTTTAACAGAAGCAAAAGCTTCCGATACGTGAGGAGTAGTAAGGTGGGTACCCCAAACTGGAACGTGAACCTTCTCGGTTGATACTAAGTGAACATTTCGATAGAGTCCGGCACCTGGATACCAGCGTGATGATTGTGGACGATTCTCTAAGCGTATGGCAAGTGTGTTATTTTTACCATCTTTGTTTATGAACTCTGTTATGTCGAAGTGGAAGGTACTGTATCCGTATGGCCAGAATCCTACCTCTTTCCCATTAACGTAAACACGAGCTTCGCTCATTGCTCCATCAAAGATTAGGGTTGTCTCTTTGTCTGCTGGCGCATCAAAGTAGGTTCTGTACCAACCTATGCCAACGTAGGGAAGTCCCCCGGTGCGTCCTGTTTTTTCAGTGGCTACCGTTTCGAAATTTTGAGTTATTGCCACCTTTTGTAAATCATGTTCTCTATTGAACGGGCCGTATATCGCCCAGTCGTGAGGTACAGTTACAGATTGCCAAGTTTTATCATCATAGTTTGCTTGGTCTGCGCCCTGTTGTTCGCCTTTGGTAAATTTCCAGTTCTTCTCTAATAGGCACTCTATGCGCTGTGCCGGCAATACGGCAAATAGAAAGAGTGCACAAAGTGAAAGAAGTAATTTTTTTTGTGTCATACTACATATTGTTAAAAAGATTATCTTAAATGCAATTTTGTAAGACAAAGATAGGGGAGTTTTTTGACTCTTAAGCTATCTATTTCGTACAAAAAAGAGTACAGTTTGGACAAATGCAGGGTTTCTTTACCCTCTTATGCTTTGTAGATTCTATTGATTGAATTGTGAATCAGTATTTTGAGTTTTTTTTGCATCTTCTTTTATTTAAGTTGCATGGTGCTGAGTGCAAATGTGTAATACAATATAAACAAGATATTAGGGATTGTGGTATGCGGAAGTGATATTTTGTCTCCTGTTTTTCAGCGATTGTAGTTTTTTCTATTTTTTTTTCTTGATTCGTGAGACGAAATGTTGGAAAAGAGGAAAGAGAGTGGGGGAGTGAGTGTATGGAAGTGCTCTTTTAAGCTGCTGGTGATTGGCTTTTTTCTATTGTTTTGTTTTATAGGTCTTTGTGTTCTTTTCTCTCTCATGATTGATTCTGACGTAAAAAGCTCTACACTCTATGCAACTCTTGTTTTGTACTATTAATTATTGTCAGTTCCCGTAAATAGATGGATTGTTCTGATAAAAAAATGGAGAGAACTCTTGCATGTTTAAAATCCTTTTTATACTTTTGCACTGCGTTTGAGAAAAACGCCTCGTAAAAGGAAGGAAGTTTGGGTGAGTGGCTGAAACCACCAGTTTGCTAAACTGACGTACGGGTAACCGTACCGGGGGTTCGAATCCCCCAGCTTCCGCTTTTAAATGATGCTTTTGAATGAGCATACTAAAAACGCCTTGTGAATTTAATTCGCAAGGCGTTTTTAGTATGCATAGATCGGCTCTAGGTAGGGTGTATTGTTCAGTAATCTTAACGTGCGGCTAGTTACTCAATATATTTAGAGACTTGCCGCACGCTCATTTTTTAGAAATCAAAGTCAATTTTTATTTCGTCTTGATCAATGACTCTCTCAATTCGCTCTGTTGCTCCTTGCTCATCTGTTATAAATTGAATAGCCTCTTGTAGTCCTGTTGAGAACTTCTCAAAGTCTTCCTTATATAAAAAGATCTTATGCTTTTCGAAACTTACTTGCGAGTCATCTCCAGAAATGACTTTTTTGCTTTCGGTTATGGCCAAGAACATCTCGTCCTTTCTGTTTTTCTTTACATCAAGGTAGTAAATTCGTTTTCCTGCTTTAATTGCTTTCGAAAAAACAATTTCTTTATCATTTTCTGTGCCGACTTTCTTCTTTTTATAATCTTCCATATTGGGATATTTGTTTTTATAATCCGCCTCAAAATTGAGCTATTTTTTTTGAATAGGCAAAAAAATGACAAAAAACTTTCTTTTGAAATTTACTTTCACGAAGATTTGTAAGTCTTAGCATAAAAAAGAGCGTTTAGGGTAGGCGTAGTTCGTGAAAAGTATTACTTTTGCATCTTATTAGTAATCTTTATATGAGTTATGATAAATAGAGTTCTTATTCGCCTTAAGGTGGTTCAAATCATCTACGCTTATTACCAAAACGGAGGTAAAAACCTAGAAACAGCAGAGAAAGAGTTGTTCTTTAGTCTCTCTAAAGCGTATGATTTATACAACTATCTTCTGCTTTTGATGGTAGAAATTACCAAATACGCTCAAAAGAAGCAGGAAGCGGCGAAAAACAAGTTGCTTCCATCACAGGAGGAGCTTAATCCCAATACCAAATTTGTGGATAACCTTTTTATTGCGCAATTAGCTAGCAATAAGCAGTTGAAAGAGTTTGTTGAAAGTCAAAAAAAGACGTGGGAAAACGAGCCGGAGTTGATAAAAAGTTTATGCGAGAAAATCTTTGCTAGTGAAGAGTATCAAGCTTACATGGCAAGTGAGGAGGATTCGTATGAGGAAGATCGCACACTTTGGCGTAAAATATACAAACGTATCTTGTCAAATAGTGTAGAGCTAGATGAAACACTTGAGGAGCAAAGTTTGTATTGGAATGACGATAAAGAGATCGTTGATACATTTGTATTGAAAACAATCAAGCGTTTTGATGCAAGTGCAGGTGCTAAACAAGAGCTTCTTCCTGAATTTAAAGACGAAGAGGATCGTGACTTTGCAAGTCGCCTATTCCGTCGTTCAATTATGAACATGGATTACTATCGCCATTTAATTAGCGAGAATACTCGTAATTGGGATTTGGATCGCGTTGCGTTTATGGACGTTGTAATTATGCAAATTGCACTTGCCGAAATATTGAGCTTCCCTAATATACCTATCAGTGTTTCTCTTAACGAGTATGTTGAGATAGCTAAACTGTACAGTACTCCTAAAAGTGGTGGTTTTGTGAATGGTACGCTTGATGGTATTGTTAAACAATTAAAAAGAGAGAGTAAGTTAGCAAAGAATTAATATCTTTGTTAAAATAACAGGGTCGAGAAACTCTCTGATCGATTAATTTTAATATAAAAATAGTATGAATTTATCTTTTTTATTTCTACAAGCAGCTGGTGGAGGTGATTACTCTTTCTTAATCATGATGGTGGCTGTATTTGCCATTATGTATTTCTTTATGATTCGTCCTCAAAACAAAAAGCAAAAAGAGATTGCAGCTTTTCGTAAAAACCTTGAAGTAGGACAAGAAGTAATTACCGCAGGCGGTATTTATGGAAAAATTAAAGAGGTTGAAGAGGCTACAGTTGTATTAGAAATAGCTTCTGGAGTTAAGATTAAAATTGATAGAAATTCAGTTTATGCAAATGCAGCTGCAACTCAGCAAGCTAAATAAAATATTCTATGTTTGATAAGCGGAATTTAAACCGTTATTACACACTGATGATAGAACGAATCAGAGTTTCCTTGTTCAATAAAAATGGGCGGGAAATTCTGATTTTTGTTTTTTTCGTCTTCCTCTCTTTCTCTTTCTGGCTTCTCCAAACGCTTAATGATACATACGAAACTGAACTGTTTGTACCTTTGAGGCTGAAAGAGGTACCCGAAAATGTAGTTATAACCGAAGAGCTTCCCAGTAAGCTTTTAATTTCTGTATCAGATAAAGGAACGGTTTTGATGAACTATCTGCTGACACACTCGTTTTATCCCATTGCAATTGACTTTAATGATTATGCAGAAGGAGATGAATCTGTTTGGTTCCCATCGGCATCTTTGGCACGTAAAGTGGCTAGTCAATTAAATCAGAGCACTAAAATTAATTCGATACTACCAGACTCTATAGGGTATGTTTATACAAGAGGAGTGGCTCAAAAAAAGCCGATAAAGGTACAAGGTGAGTTTTTGCTCGATAGACAGTACTATATTTCGAGTATTCAGTGTGAGCCTGACTCAATCCTGATCTATGCCCCAAAGGCAATTCTCGATACACTACAAGTAGTCTACACACAGCCTATTCGGCGTGATAATATATCTGAATCTGTAGCGATTGAAACTGCTTTTGTACCCATTAAGGGGGTTCGTTTTACTGAGTCCACCTGTAATGTCTCTTTGAATGTTGATATTTATGCGGAGAAAAGTGTAGAAGTTCCCGTTGTTGGTTTGAATTTCCCAGAGGATAAGGTTTTACGAACATTTCCTTCCAAAGTTCAAGTAACTTTTCAAGTTGGCTTGAAACACTTTCAGGCAGTTTCGGATACCGACTTCTTTATTGGAGTAGAATATGAAGAGTTGCTTAATAGTACGACAGGCAAGTGTAGAGTTCGCTTAAAGGATGTACCTCATTTTGTAAATCATCCGCGTATTGCACCTATCGAGATCGATTTCTTAATTGAACCACGAATTTATCAAAATGATTAAATTAGCTATAACTGGAGGGATAGGTAGCGGTAAAACGTTCGTTTCTCATCTTATGGAACTAATGAGTATTCCTATTTATAATACGGATATTCAGGCAAAGCGATTAATGCTCTCTGATCCCGTAATTCGTGAGAAACTAATTGCGCTACTTGGAAAAGATGTATATCAGAATAAACAGTTAAATAAACCATTAATAGGAGCCTATCTTTTTTCAGACCCTGCACACGTGGCTCAAATAAATTCAATTGTTCATCCGCGCGTCCGATCCGATTTTGAGGCTTGGGCGAGGGTTAAATCAGAAGCGGGTGTACCGATCGTTGGAATTGAATCGGCTATCTTGTACGAGGCTGGCTTTGACAGTGCTGTCGATGTTGTAGCATTGGTGTATGCACCCCAATCACTTCGTGTAAATAGAGCGATGCAGCGTGATGGATTGACGGCTGAACAGGTTTTAGCGCGTATCGCACTCCAAATGGATGAGGAGGAGAAGCGGAGAAGAGCCGACTATACGATCGTAAATGACCAAAGGGTTCCACTTATTATTCAATTGGAAGAGCTTATTGAGAGATTAAAAATAACAAAATAGGTGGAATTATTTGGGGGTTTCATGCTTGAATTGTATTTTTGCCCTCCAAAATCACAAATGAATAGAAGAAAGTATGTTAAAGACAATTTTATCAGTTTCAGGTAAGCCTGGATTATATAATTTGCTATCTCAAGGTAAAAACATGTTGATTGTAGAGACAATTGGTGCAACAAAGAAGAGAGTTCCTATTTATGCACACGAACGTGTTATTGCGTTGGGAGATATCGCAATGTATACAGATGGCGATGAAGTTCCATTGGGTGAAGTGCTAGACTCTTTAAAGAAGAAGGAGAATGGTGAGAAGGCAGCTATCGATCCTAAAAAAGCATCTGCGGATGAATTACACGCTTTCTTTGCAGAGGTACTTCCTGCATACGATAGAGATCGAGTGCATACAAGTGATATTAAGAAATTAATCACTTGGTATAACTTGTTAATTGAAAGTGGAATTTCTGACTTTCTAGAGGTTTCTGAAGAATCTGTTGAAAGTGCTGAGTAAGCTTTCGAGAATAGTATAATGAACGGTTGTTTCTTCTCTAGTAAGAAACAACCGTTTTTTATTAGCTTCAGTTTTAAACTTCCATTTAGAAAATGAAGCGACGATCTATTTTTGTAGTTAAAATTAAATTGTATTTTTGTTTTGAGTAATAATTTGTATATTTTGGTTTTTCATTGGCAAAATTGACTGTCAACAGATCTTTCAGATAGAGTTTGCTGTTGATTTACTAGTAATTTATTTAGGATGTACTCATAACTTAATGATTGATGATATGAAAGTTCTTTTTTTACTTTTTGCATTTGTTTTCTTGGCTAATACAAACCTGATGCATGCGCAGGAGCAGCGAAAGAAGGTGGGAGTGGTGCTAAGTGGTGGTGGTGCTAAAGGTGTTGCTCACATTGGAGCTTTAAAGGTAATAGAGGAGGCTGGAATACCTATAGACTATATTGTAGGGACCAGCATGGGATCTATTGTGGGTGGTCTATATGCAATTGGGTACTCTTCTGAACAACTAGATAGTATGGTCCGAAAGCAAAACTGGTTGAATTTGTTAAGTGATAAAATTCAGCACAAGGATCTTAGCATGATTGATCGTGAGATAACCGAGAAGTATGTTCTTTCTGTTCCTTATTCACTAAAGGAGAAGCTTGATCCAGGTGGTGGAATTCTAAGAGGTTCTAATTTGGCCAACCTTTTCAATGAATTAACAGTAGGCTACCACGACTCTTTGGATTTTACCAAATTTCCAATCCCTTTTGCTTGTGTAGCTTACAATTTAGTAAATGGGACTGAAGTTGATTTTAAAAGTGGCATTCTTTCTACCGCTATGCGAGCTAGTATGGCCATACCAGCAGCATTTACTCCGGTACGATTAAATGATATGGTTCTTGTTGATGGTGGTGTAATTAATAACTATCCTGTAAATATAGCTCGTGAGATGGGGGCTGATTATATAATTGGCGTTGATGTACGATCTGATCTAAAATCTGCAGAAGAGCTCACAAAAACCCCCGATCTTCTCGGGCAGCTTATAGATCTTATGGGGCTTGAATTGTATCAAAAAAATATTGAAGATACGGATACCTATATTCAGGTTGATGTAGAGGGTTATTCGGCAGCAAGTTTTAGCAATGTTGCAATTGACTCACTTATTGCTCGTGGAAGTGTTGCTGCAAAGCATCAGTTGACTTCTTTGTTGGGTTTGAGAGAAGAGTTGGTTAAGGAGGGTTATCTTGATCTTCCCCAAAAGAGCCATTTCTCATCCGCTGCTAATCGAAAGGTTTATGTCAGCGAGATTACTTTTCATGGTATGGATGCAAAAGATAAATCACGTATCTTAAGAAGATGTCAACTTGTTGAAGACTCAGAGGTTTCTATTGAACAAATTGAGGAGGCTATTGCTATACTTACTTCTTATATGGGCTATGCTGGGGTTAATTATAATCTGAAAAACAGTGAAAAAGGGGGATATCATTTAACCTATATAGCCGAAAGAAAGTATCAAAATAAAATAAACCTAGGGGTTCGTTTTGATACCGAAGAAACAGCCAGTGTGGAGGTAAATGCAATTAATTACTTTAATACAACTGTTCCCTCTAATCTTACTTTTACAGGGCGTTTTGGAAAGCGCTATAAGGCTTCACTTAATTACTCCTTCGAGCCTTCTCCCTTGAAGCGATTTGGGTTGACCTATATGTTTCAGTACAGTGATGTGGATTACTCTCAAGCAGGTGATAAAACGCATAATGCTGCCTTCCGCTATCACATGGGCGAATTTTTATTTACTGATACATGGAAGCGTAATTTACGAGTGGACTTAGGGGTTAGTTATGAGCATTATAATTATAATAAGTTCCTTTATATTGATGATGAACAGAATAGGACTAATATTAATAGAGAGCATTTCTTTAATTACTTTGTAAAGATTCGCTATTCGACTTTTGATGATCCGTATTTCCCTAGAAGAGGGGTTTCAGCAAATGCCTCTTACGTGATGCATACTGATAACTTTATTCAATATGATGATTCAGCACCTATTTCTGTTGTTCAAGGTAATTTTCGAGGAGCTGTTCCTATAACTAATCGTTTTGCAATCTTACCTTCCATTCATGGCCGTCTCTTATTTTTCGAGGAGGAAACACCTTATTCAAAGCTCAATACTTTAGGAGGGGATGTGGAAAATCGGTTTTTGTTTAATCAGATTCCATTTATTGGAATAAATGGAAGTCAAATTATGGATGATTTTCTCTTGGTTGGTGCCTTGAAGTTTAGGCAAAGAATTGGAGGGGTTCATTATGTGTATCTTACAACAAACTATGCATTGAGTAGTGATAGACTAAGAGATTTGTTTCAAGAGAACTCTGTTTTAGGATTTGGTGTGGGTTATGGCATGAATACCATGTTTGGCCCACTTGAAGCCATTATAAGTTATACCAATCGTTCTAAAAAAGTTGGTCTTTATATAAATCTTGGGTTTAAATTCTAGTAGATCAAGACCTTCCATTACAATGCTTCCTTCATAGATTTAAAAGAATCTATGAAGGAAGCATTGATAATAAATGAATCTATGTATTTCTTATTTTATCTGGATTTTTACTCAGGTAATCTTTCCATCCGGAATAACCCTTCTCAATTGTAGGTCTTCCCGTCTGTAGATAGTGGCAGTAAGCAGCTGCTAATCCATCTGTTGCATCCATGTGTGGAAGCATGTCTTCTTGTGGTATGCGTAAAATTCGTTTAAGCATGTCTGCTACTTGCTCCTTGCTAGCTTGGCCATTGCCTGTGATTGCCATTTTAATCTTTAAGGGGGCATATTCTGTAATGGGGACATCTCTAGCCAATGCTGCCGCCATTGCTACGCCTTGTGCGCGCCCTAATTTTAGCATGGATTGTACATTTTTTCCAAAAAAAGGAGCTTCAATAGCTAGTTCATCTGGTAAGTACGTGTCTACTATTCCTTGTACGCGTTCATAGATGCGACGTAATTTTAAGTAATGATCTCCATATTTTCTAAGATCAATAACGCCCATGGCCAATACCTGAGGCTTGGTTCCTACAATCTTTAAAATGCCATACCCCATGATTGTAGTACCTGGGTCAATACCAAGAATTATTTTCTCTTTAACAGGAGAAATCACTTAATTACCTCCATTAGTGTTGTAAAGGCCACTACGCTATCTTTGAATAGTTTTACCATCTCCTTTGCAAGAGATGCACCTTGTTCTGTGTGCCATTGGTGTAAGGCTGCAGAGTTCTCAACCTCCCATTGGAGAGAGAAGCATTCCGTATTTTGCTCTTTGTGGCTTAAGATTTGTAACAAACGTGGGTTTGAAAGTTTTCCAGACTCTTCTACCTGTGGAATGTAGCATTCAGAAATCCAGATTACAAAGTTACGAGCCTCTTCTATGCCTACTTGGTAGGTGGTATTGTATACTAACATATATTTATCAATATTATTTATTTAAAAAATCATCATAACCATAAAGCGAATGCCCCATTTATTGGCATTGGGATTGTCAAGATAGTTTAAGCGGCGAACATAGTCTATATGTATTAGCTTAAAAATATTTCGGATACCAATTGAGCACTCCATGTAAGGCATCTTGCTATCCATTAGATAGCTAATGGTCTCCCCATTACGCGTAGGAAACAGGAATAAGTCTCCATCACCTGGGTTGAGATAAGGATTGTTTTTATCAGTTAATGTTCCATATAGCATTTTAAAACCAATTGCTTCCCGCCATTTTAACTTCTTTATAAGAGGGATGCGGTTAAAAATTTTCCCCCCCATATCCCAGTTTGCATCTAATGCAGCATAGCGGTCATTCATAAACTCCATATTGTTTATTAAATTGAATGTTTGAGGTTGTAGAATGTACGATAGGTTTGCTGCAGGCATGTTTAAAAGCGGGAAGGGTACTTTATTCCATTGGGCACCTCCTTTAAGAGAAAAGTCCACCTTGCCCCATGAAGAGATCCAAAAACGCTTGTAGAATCCAATCTCAGTGATGTTATAATTGTAATCACCTCCAAACACATCTTTAAATCCCATGGTGTGGGAAAGTGTGAAGCGAGGTGCATCTCTTGATATGGGTACACGGCGTTGTTTGGTGTTTACAAAAGTTTCGCCTGGTACATATCGGAACGATAGGGTAGCTTGGGTTGTCTGCAGGCGATCCACAATCGTATTTGCATCGTCATTGCGTATATATTGCAGACTTCCTGTGGCTTCGTCATCGGTTACTTTGATTTCCAATGTAGTTTTCAGCCCATAGTAGGTTTCATTTTCGTATTTAACGGATGTGTTACGTACATACGACATGTGATCTACTTCTGTGGTTTTAAATCCTACAAAGATGTTGTCCTTGTCTGTATCTAGGAATTTATCTGAAGCTGATACTAAGTCATATTGGTGATTGACCGTAATAGAGCTTTTCGGAAATTCGTGTGGTAGAAACTCTTTCTTATTAAATGAGTATTCAAATTCACCCATGTATTTAGAGCGTTTATCTTTAAATCCATAAGCATAGTATCCTTTAAAAAAGAGGTGGGGGTTAAGTTTAGCTGTAGTTTGTACGCTTGCTCTTAAACGAACACCTTCAATGTCGTTCTTGCCAAAAATGGTGTTCACAGGAACGATATCTATTTTGCTGGGCTTATCTTTGGTTCCAGTTTCTATAGAGTTTTCAATCAGCGCCTTAAGCGCAAATACAACGTATTTAACACCTGGTACATTTTCAAGTCTTTCAACAAAAGAGTCCATTTTCTCCTCTGTTTTTGAGAGTGGTACAGGTCGATATTCTTGCCAGAACTCCTCATCTCGAATCATGGCGTTTGGATCTTTGATCTCGTCGCCTCTTCTTTTGAAAAGCTTCTCGGCCACTTTATCAAAACTGAAATCTGAGTAGCGAGTAATTCGTTGTATCTGCAATCCATCTAGGAACTTTGCTAATGTTAGCTCTATCAACATGTCATCTGTATCCAAAACCCACTCACCGTTGGAGAGTTGTTTGAAATCCTGAATGAGATTAAAGCTGCGTATAAAATTCACTCCTGTATTTGCTGGTAGATTCATTGTACACCTTTTTACGGCATAACTTGAATCTGCTAAAACATAGAGATGCCCCGTAAAACCAACATCCTGCGAATTATTAGGTACAAAGCTTAGATGATAACATGGTTGTTTATCAACATAGACCGTATCCATGATGTAGTATTTGTAGAATGAAATGGCATTTTCAGAAGATATGGGGCTGATAAATTGACGATGTAGTAGTCGGATGTTGTTTTCTTTGATGTCTACATCATTAAAATAATCTTTTAGTATCGTATTTAGCATATCTCCAGTTGCAAAAAGATCATTTACCCCCGATGCATTTACTCCACGGATAATCATTTTATCGCTCTTGGGATTCTTTCGATAAATACGTTGTGAGGCAGTCTCCTCCACAGATATAGGTAAAATAAACTTTTGAGTTTGTTCGCTAAATTCGATCTGATCCTTCATGAACTCCATGTTCTTGTACACACCTTTCTCTAGCTTTTCAGGGGTCATATCATCTAGTGACATGGTTATTTTTTGGTACTTACTGTATTGAAAGTACTCATTATCTTCCAGTCTGTTCTCTTTTTTTGCCGCGATAACCTTTCTCATCAGCTCTACAGCTGGGTTGTTCTTTCTTGAATAACGCTCTCTGCCAGGTTTAACAATGACTTCGTTAAGCACAATATTATCTGGAGCCAGCTCTACATTTAATGTAGTAGTCGCCCCCTTAGGAATAGGAACTATTTTAGTTTGGTAGCCTACCGCTGAGAATGATAACTCGTTCCATCCTGTTCTACGCTCCACGCTAAACTCTCCATTTAAATCTGTTATACCACCTACACCTTTTCCTTCATAGAATACTGCAATGTATGGCAATGGCTCATTCGTAAGTGAATCTATTACAATACCTTTTACCGTTTGTGCAAAGCTGGTTAACCCACTTATTAAGAGTAAAGCTGTAGTTAAGAGAGAGTTGATATATCTGTTCTTTATCATTTTAACACCCTGTTTTGTATCTTTAACCTCTGTTGTTTCTATTAGACAAGTATCTAAATTGTAAAATTTGTCACGGACTAATAATAATTCTTTTGCTCCTCCTCTTTTTAGCATTAAAACAATGTTAAAATATGATTTTAAGTCCTTTTTCTGTACCGATATTGTAAATGGAGCCCCCAAAAATAGGATGCAAATATAGCAATAATTTTGGAAAGATATGTGTTTTCGTTGACTGTCTAATTTTGTCTTATCTATGTGTTAGGCTCTTTTGATAATAATCCTTTAACAAGTTATCTATTTCTTTGTCCAGTATTTATATCTAGATGCAATTGGCTGATCGCGATTTTTGCTTTTGTTGCCTAATACCACTTGCAGGCTCTCTTCTTTTCCTTCAAGTAAATGAAATATATGTGGGTATTTTTGCCTTCACTGCCTTCACATACTTCCTTTAAGTGATAAGGTTTTTTGGAAGCAAAATAAACGGTTGTGCACGATGCATTTTAAATCCACCTTGCACAACCGTACATGTTGTTCTGATTTGTCACTATCGCTAAATTACTCGAGTGCTTCTTTGGGGGTGGGAATCAGATTTAATCGCTTGCCAATAAGCTTTTGAATATCTTTTAAGTTGTCACGCTCTTCTGTGTTGCAGAAGGATATGGCTACGCCTTTATTTCCTGCTCTACCTGTTCTACCGATGCGATGAACATAGGTTTCAGGTACGTCGGGTAAATCAAAGTTAATAACCCATGATAGGTTTGCAATATCAATTCCGCGAGCAGCGATGTCGGTAGCAACAATCACTCTGGTTTGTCCTGTTTTAAAGTTTTTTAGCGCTCGTTGTCTCGCATTCTGGCTCTTATTTCCATGAATGGCTTCGCCTCCGATCTTATACTTTGTCAATACTCGTGCAATCTTGTCTGCCCCATGTTTGGTGCGTGAGAAGACGAGTACAGGCTCTTGTGGCATGTTGTGTAATAGGTATACTAGCAGTTTTATCTTCTCTGGTTTTTCTGCCATATAAAGATATTGTTCAATCGTATCAACAACCGATGAAGTAGGAGTTACTTCTACTTTAACAGGGTTGTGCAAAATCGTCTTTGCCAGATGCATAATATTCTCCGGCATGGTGGCGGAAAAGAAAAGCGTTTGCTTATGTTTAGGCAGCAAAGGAAGCAATCGCTTGATGTCATGTACAAAACCCATATCAAGCATTCGGTCTGCTTCATCGAGTACAAAATGTTTTACATGCTGCAGCCTAATATGTTTTTGTGCTATCAAATCGAGTAATCGTCCAGGAGTTGCCACTAGAATATCAACTCCTCTTTTGAGTTGTTCGATTTGTGGGTTTTGATTCACTCCGCCAAAAATAACCGTGTGACGTACTTTGGTATAGCGGGTATAAAAACTTAAACACTCTTCTATTTGGATTGCTAGTTCGCGAGTAGGGGTTAGAATCAATGCTTTTATATGATTTTGCTTGTCGCTTTTAATCTCACTAATCAACTGGATGATAGGGATTGAGAATGCAGCTGTCTTACCTGTACCTGTTTGGGCAATCCCTAATAAGTCACGTCCCTGGAGGGCTACTGGAATAGCCTTTTCCTGAATAGGAGTAGGCTGTTCATACTTGTTATCGGCCAACGCTTTCAACAGCGGTTCCGATATGTTTAATTCATTAAATGTCATACGCCGACAAAAGTACGACAATAATGCGAAAAAACTTTATATTTAGAGTTATTTCATAACCGCTCCAGCTTCATTTGATAAAGCAAGTTCAGCTTAATCATAGAGTTTTAGTTTGCGTCTGTAACCTGACTCTAGTTGTTTGGTTACGAATCTGACATTTAAGAAAAATAGAGACTCAATGAACTATTGCTGAAATATTTCCCTAATTAAGTAGCAATCCTTTCTTCTTTTCCCCATTTTTTATGTACTTTTGCGACAAATTTTAAAACCATTTTTTTATAACCCAACATGGCAAATGTGATAAAATTACGCAAAGGCCTGAACATTAACCTGAAAGGAAAAGCCGCTCAGGAGGTTATTGATGTAAAACAACCAGAGATCTATGCATTAGTTCCTGGCGATTTTTACGGAGTAACTCCTAAAGTAGTGGTTAAAGAGCAGGAGTATGTACTGGCTGGGGGTGTATTGTTCGTCGATAAGAACTGCCCCGAAAAGAAGTTTGTCTCTCCAGTGAGTGGTGTAGTAACCTGCATTGAAAGAGGCGAGCGTCGTAAAATTCTTAGCATCTCGGTAGCGGCAGCCACCGAACAAGATTATGCAGAGTTTGGCAAGAAAGAGGTGTCGAAGATGACTGGCGAGGAGGTAAAGAAGAACCTACTAGAAGCTGGTCTTTTTGCGTTTATGACGCAACGCCCTTACAGTGTTGTAGCCGACCCTAATGCAACTCCTAAAGGTATCTTTATCTCGGCATGGGATACAAACCCACTAGCTGCTGATTTTGAGTTCGTGCTAAAAGGACAAGAAAAAGATTTCCAAACAGGTTTAGATGCCTTGGCTAAGATGGCTAAGACCTATTTAAACATTGGAGCTTGTCAAAAAAGTAGCGCACTAACTTCTGCTAAAAATGTAACTGTAACCGCTTTCGAAGGCGCTAATCCCGCTGGTAACGTAGGTGTGCAGATTAATCACATCAGCCCAATAAATAAAGGTGAGGTGGTTTGGACGATTGGTGCTGAAGAGGTAATCTTCATTGGCCGTTTGTTCAATACAGGTAGAGTAGATCTTACACGTACTTTAGCATTAACAGGTTCTGAAGTAAAAGCTCCTGCGTATTGCAAAATGAAGGTAGGTGCTCAACTTACTGACTTGTTTGCTACCATAGCAACAAGCAATCAACCGCTTCGTTACATCAATGGTAATGTGCTTACAGGTACGCAAGTCAAAGCAAATGGTTACTTAGGTGCCTACGCTACTAGCCTTACTGTAATTCCTGACGGCGAAAACATTCACGAGTTCTTAGGGTTCGTAATGCCTCGTTTTGATCAATTCAGTACAAGCCGCACCTACTTCAGCTGGTTGTTTGGCAAGAAAGAGTATGCACTCGATGCACGCGTAAAAGGTGGAGAGCGTCACATGATTATGTCTGGCGAATACGACAAAGTATTCCCTATGGATATCTATCCTGAATACCTTATTAAAGCCATCATTGCGGGCGATATAGACCGTATGGAAGCGCTAGGTATTTACGAAGTGGCACCCGAAGACTTTGCTGTATGTGAATTTGTTTGCTCTTCTAAACTAGAGTTGCAACGCATCGTGCGTCAAGGATTGGATATGCTTCGCAAGGAGATGTGTTAAGCTCAGTACAAACTAAGAATCATTTAAAATAATGAAAGCGTTAAGAAATTATCTAGACAAGATAAAGCCCAACTTCCAGGAGGGGGGCAAACTGCACGCACTTCACTCGGTATTTGATGGGTTCGAAACATTCTTGTTCGCTCCCAATACAACATCGAAGAGTGGTGTTCACATTCACGATAGCATTGATAGCAAGCGCATCATGAGTATCGTGGTAATCGCATTGGTACCAGCTTTGTTGTTTGGTATGTTCAATGTGGGTTACTTGCACTACTTGGCTGTGGGCCAAGAGGCAAGCTTTTTTGAGAAATTTATTTATGGTTTCCTTGCTGTACTTCCTAAGGTCATTGTATCGTACGTAGTAGGTTTGGGAATTGAGTTCGTCATTGCACAGTGGAAAAAAGAGGAGATTCAAGAAGGTTTCTTGGTATCGGGTCTTTTAATTCCTTTGATTGTACCGGTAGATTGTCCGTTGTGGATTCTTGCCATTGCGGTAGCCTTCTCGGTAATCTTTGTAAAAGAGATTTTCGGTGGTACAGGTATGAACATCTTTAACCCTGCTATTGGTACACGTATCTTCTTGTTCTTCGCTTATCCTGCAAAAATGTCGGGCGATAGCGTATGGGTAAGCACACAGTCTATCTTTGGTATGGGCGGCGGCAACCTAGTAGATGGTTACACAGGTGCTACTTTGTTAGGTCAAGCAGCTACGAGTGCTCCGGGTACTACGTTGGTAAACATTGACGGTACACAAGCCAGTGTAATGGATATGGTACTTGGTTTCATTCCAGGTTCTATTGGCGAAACAAGTGTGGTGGCTATTGCTTTAGGTGCTATCTTGTTGCTTTGGACAGGTGTGGCTAGCTGGAAAACAATGGGTTCTGTATTTGCAGGGGGTATCCTTATGGCACTTGTGTTTAATGCAGTAGGCTCTGAAGAGAACATGATGGCTACACTACCTTGGTACCAACACTTGGCTCTAGGTGGTTTCTGCTTTGGTGCGGTCTTTATGGCTACAGACCCTGTAACCTCGGCACGCACAGAGACAGGTAAATACATTTACGGTTTCTTAATCGGTATGTTTACCATCATCATCCGTGTATTGAACCCTGGTTACCCAGAAGGTATGATGCTTGTAATCTTTTTAATGAATATTTTTGCGCCACTTATTGACTACTACGTAGTTCAAAGCAACATTACAGCGCGCGAAAAGAGAATGATTAACCGTTAAATATCGAAACAGTATGAATACTAATAGTAATTCTTATACCATTCTGTATGCTTCGGTAATGGTTATTATAGTAGCTTTCTTGTTGGCTTTCGTATCTTCTTCGTTGAAAGATATTCAAAATGCCAACGTAGAGCTTGATGGAAAGAAGCAAATCTTGGCTGCATTGAACGTGCGTAACAGTGCCGATGTAGCTGCCGATTACACTAAATTTGTAAAGCAAGACATGTTGATGCAAGCCGATGGTGCGCTTGTAGCATACGAAGGTGCTTTCCAATCTGCATACAAAGCCGAAATGGATGCTGAACGCTTCCACGTATTTGTATGCGAAGTAGAGGGTGCAACTAAATATGTACTTCCTATTTACGGTGCAGGTCTTTGGGGACCTATCTGGGGTTATGTAGCCTTGAACGAAGACAAAGCAACAGTTTACGGTGCTTACTTCTCACACAAAGGAGAAACTCCAGGTTTAGGAGCAGACATTGCTACAGCTAAGTTCCAAGATCAGTTTGTAGGCAAGCAAGTGTTCAATAACAACGAAGTAGCCCTTACAGTAGTTAAAAACGGTAAGGTAGCACATCCTACTTACGAAGTAGATGGTATCTCTGGGGGTACTATTACATCAGTAGGGGTAGCCAATATGCTTCACGATTGCTTGGGTGCATACACTAAATTTTTAACTAATAAATAGGAGGAGAAAGAGAAATGAGTGCATTATTTTCTAAAAAGAATAGAGAAGTTCTTTTGGCTCCACTTGGGTTAACCAATCCTGTAACTACACAAGTACTAGGTATCTGTTCGGCACTAGCCGTAACGGTGCAGTTAGAACCTGCTGTGGTAATGAGCCTTTCGGTGGTAATCATTACTGCCATGGCCAACTTTGTAATCTCTTTGTTGCGTAATACCGTACCTAACCGTATTCGTATCATTGTGCAGTTGGTGGTAGTAGCTACCTTGGTAACCATTGTGAGTGAGGTATTGAAAGCATTTGCTTACGATGTAAGCGTTCAACTTTCTGTATATATTGGTTTGATTATTACCAACTGTATCTTGATGGGTCGTTTGGAAGCATTTGCCATGATGAACCGCCCTTGGGAATCATTCCTTGATGGTGTGGGTAATGGTTTGGGTTATGCTAAGATCTTGATTATCGTAGCATTCTTCCGTGAATTGTTGGGTGCAGGTACTTTATTTGGTTTCCAAGTAATCCCTCAAGCTATGTACGATGCAGGTTACATCAACAACGGTTTGATGTTGATGCCTCCTATGGCATTGATTATCTGTGCTTGTATTATCTGGTACGAACGTGCTAAGAACAAGTCGTTGCAAGAGTCAAGCAACTAATCCCCATTTATAAAACAAAAAAAACATGGAATATTTAAGTTTATTTGTAAAGTCCATTTTTGTGGAAAACATGGTTTTCGCATACTTCCTGGGGATGTGTTCTTACTTGGCAGTATCGAAAAACGTGAAGACAGCACTTGGTTTGGGTCTAGCAGTTACTTTCGTATTGATTGTAACGCTTCCTGTAAACTACTTGCTAGAGAACTATGTACTTAAAGCAAACGCATTGGTTGATGGTGTAGACTTAAGCTTCTTGAGCTTGATTCTTTTCATTGCCGTAATTGCCGCTATTGTACAGTTGGTAGAGATGATTGTAGAGAAATTTAGCCCCTCGCTTTATGCCTCACTCGGTATTTTCCTTCCGCTTATTGCTGTAAACTGTGCCATCATGGGTGGTTCATTGTTTATGCAACAACGTAACTTCGACGGTATTGGCGAAGCTACTACGTATGCATTAGGATCGGGTATTGGTTGGTTGCTAGCTATTGTAGGTTTGGCAGCTATTCGCGAGAAATTGGCTTACTCACACGTGCCTGCTCCCCTTCGTGGATTGGGTATCACGTTCGTAGTAGTAGGTTTGATGGCTATGGCATTTATGTGTTTCTCTGGTTTGAAAATCTAAAAGAAAGGAATAACAATGGATATGAATTTGATATTAGCAAGCATTGGGGTATTCCTAGGAATTGTTCTGTTGCTTGTGGTAATTTTGTTGGTAGCCAAGAACTTCTTGACTCCAAGCGGCAATGTAAAACTGACCATCAACGGCGATAAGGTGCTTGATGTGGAGCAAGGTGCTACACTGCTTAACACTCTTTCGGTAAATGGCATTTACTTGTCATCGGCTTGTGGGGGTAAAGGTTCTTGTGCACAATGTAAGTGTCAAGTAATTGAAGGGGGTGGCGAAATCCTTCCTTCAGAGAAAGGACACTTCTCACGCAAAGAGCAACAAGACAACTGGCGTTTGGGTTGCCAAGTAAAGATTAAAGGCGACCAATCAATCAAGATTGACGAATCCGTAATGGGTGTGAAAGAGTGGGAGTGTACCGTTATTAGCAATAAGAACGTGGCAACTTTCATCAAAGAGTTTATTGTGGAGCTTCCTAAAGGCGAACACATGGACTTCCTTCCAGGATCGTATGCGCAAATCAAGATTCCTAAATACAACATGGATTACGATAAAGATATCGATAAGTCTTTGATTGGCGAGGAGTACTTGAAAGCATGGCAAGACTTCGGTCTATTAGGCTTGAAGTGTAAGAACGATGAGGAAACCATTCGTGCTTACTCTATGGCCAACTACCCTGCCGAGGGAGACCGTATCATGTTAACAGTACGTATTGCTACGCCTCCTTTCAAACCAAGAGAGCAAGGTCCTGGCTTTATGGATGTACCTGCCGGTATCGCTTCTTCATACATCTTTACACTTAAACCAGGTGATAAAGTAACGATGAGTGGTCCTTACGGTGACTTCCACCCTATTATGGAGTCAGAGAGAGAGATGATGTGGGTAGGTGGTGGAGCCGGTATGGCGCCTCTACGTGCACAAATCATGCACTTAACGAAAACGGTAGGTTTGAGAAACCGTAAAATGACTTACTTCTACGGTGCACGTGCAT
>JBOFRN010000023.1:0-13075 GCA_051651025.1 Phocaeicola sp. | reverse complement strand
TATGAATGTTATCCTTGTTGATATCAATGTGGTTGAAAAAGTTGTTGAACATAAAAGAGTGATAGCTCTCAGGGTGATCTTCGGGTAAACCCACATACTCATCCATGTTGAATGTAATAACATTCGCAAAAGAGAGCGTACCAGCTTGGTGAAGATCAATAAGTGCTTTATACATGCCTAGTGGCGAAGAACCCGTAGGTAAACCCAATACAAAGGGCTTTTCGGCACTAGGTTGTGCTTCATTGATTCGTTTGGCTACGTAATTAGCCGCCCAAGTCGAAATAGCTTGGTAATCGGGGGAGATAATGAGTCTCATAGGTCGTCTTTTGTTAGTAAAATATATATTTAAGTTTAGATAGTTCTGCATGAGTTGCACCACAAAGTTACAACTATTTTCTCAGATAGAGTTTTATTTCCATACCCACTTTCAGGTAATTATTCGACTACGATTTCATCCGTTATTCGGTAACCTCTTAAAAACTCATCGACCAGCATTCGTTTCTTTCCCGCAAGCTGCAAGGTGAGTAGTCTAATAAATCCATCAGCCACTGCAACTTTAAAGAAGCTCTTACCATTCGATACAATTTTACCGATAGGTAGATTGTGTGCGGTTATCTCTTTCTGGGTTTCATACACTTTTAGCACCAACTTCTTCTCATCACCCGCTTTTAGCTCAGTCCAAGCAGCTGGATAGGGAGAGAGGCCTCTCACAAAATTATAAATGGTTTGTGTATCTTGCTCCCAATTAATGCGGCAAGTCTCTTTAAATATCTTCGGAGCCATTTTGAGTTCACCATTCGGAGGCAACATATCTTCTTGTGGAATCGGTTTAATAGATCCAGCAAGAATTGCGTCAACAGTCTCTACAACCAGCTTACCTCCTAAATACATTAGTTTGTCGTGTACCTTTTCCACATTGTCATCCTCCTCGATGGGCACAGCTACTTGTTGAATAACTTCACCCGTATCGATTTCATGTTTCAAGAAAAAGGTTGTGATACCTGTCTCTTTGTCTCCATTCATTACTGCCCAATTGATAGGTGCAGCACCTCTATATTGGGGTAACAAGGAGGCATGAAGGTTGAATGTTCCTAGTCGAGGCATGTTCCAAACGACTTCGGGCAACATACGGAAAGCTACCACAATTTGTAAATCGGCCTGCAGTGCACGAAGTTCCTCTATAAACTCCTCTTCTTTAAGACGCTCTGGTTGTAACACAGGAATAGCTTGAGAAACCGCATACTCCTTTACAGCACTAGCCTGCAATACACTTCCGTGTCTTCCCATGGGTTTATCGGGCATCGTTATTACACCCACCACATTGTATCCTCCTTCAACCAAACACTTTAAACTCTCTACTGCAAATTGGGGTGTACCCATATATACTATACGCAATGCTTTCTTATCCATTTCCATTATTTTCATCATTACATTGTTATAAAAAAAAGAACGTTCTCTAGTCGGCCGAAAAGTCGACTAATACCTGTCTATAGGCATTAAATATCTTTGATTTTGAAACAAATCCTTTGTACTTACCCTCTCCATCGACAACCGGCAGATTCCATGCTTTGGTAGTATCAAATTTCTTCATAACTAGCTCCATGGAATCACTCTCATTGATACGTTCAGGAGGTGTTACCATAAATCGTTCTACCTTGAAACGACGATAGAGCTCTTGGCGAAACATGATACTTCGGATATCATCGAGTGAAACTACACCAATAAAGGTCCCATCTGCTTCGGTAACCGGAAATAGGTTTCGATGCGTTTGAGAAACCACCTTTACAACTTCGCCTAACTCCATAGTAGGCTGTATAGGTTGAAAGTCGGTTTCGACCACACTCTCTATACTCATTAATGTTAAGACAGCTTTATCTTTGTGATGCGTAAGAAGCTCGCCTTTCTTGGCCAAACGCATTGAGTAGATACTGTGTTTCTCAAAAATGAGTATGGTTATATAAGCACTAACCGATACCATCATAAGCGGTAAGAAAAGGTCATAACCTCCAGTGAGCTCAGCTATCAAGAATATACCTGTTAGGGGAGCATGCATAACTGCCGACATCATGCCTGCCATTCCAAGCAAAGCAAAGTTCTTCTCAGGAATATAGGGAGTTAAGCTAAATGTATTGCACAGATTTGAAAAAGAGAATCCAGTAATACATCCCAAAAAGAGCGTAGGAGCAAAAATACCTCCACACCCTCCACCACCGTTGGTAGCACTGGTAGCAAATACCTTAAAGAGAACAATCATGGCTAGGTAGACCAACAAAAGATGCTCGTATCCATAAAAGAGTGAATTATTCATTACGGTCATCCAAGTTCCATCATTGGCTCCATTTAGTAGTAGCTCAATGGTATCATATCCCTCACCGTAAAGCGGAGGGAATAGGAAAATAAGCATACTCAGCAGAGCACCTCCCATAGCCAGCTTCACATAAGGATTCTTCTGCTTGCCAAAAATACCCTCAATCCAATTCATGGAGCGAGTAAAGTATAAAGCCAATAATCCGCATAGAATACCTAAAAGAATAACCGATGGAATACGCTCCATCAAGAAGGGTTCATCAAGGTGAAACTTAAACATAGCTTCGCTGCCAGTAAGAATATAAGAGACAGTAGCAGCTGTTACACACGAAACCAACAAAGGCAGTAAAGAGGCCATGGTTAAGTCAATCATTAAAACCTCGAGTGTAAAAACCAAGCCCGCAATAGGGGCTTTAAAGATCCCCCCTACAGCACCAGCGGCACCACAACCCACGAGTAGCATGAGGGTTTTGTGGTCCATTTTAAAGAAGCTCCCTAAATTCGATCCGATTGCAGAGCCCGTTAATACGATAGGGGCCTCTGCTCCTACCGATCCCCCAAACCCAATGGTTATCGCACTGGCACAGATGGAAGACCAAGTATTGTGCTGCTTAATGCGACTCTGCCGTCTCGATAAAGCATATAGAATTTTAGTAACTCCATGCCCAATATCATCTTTTACGACTTTACGAACAAAGAGCCCTGCCAAGAATATACCGACGACAGGATATACTAAATAGAGCCAGTTTACACCCGTCGAATCAAAGTTCTCGGTCAAGAAATGTTTTATGCCCTCTATTAAGTGTTTTAGAATAAAACCAGCTAGTGCAGTAAGAACCCCTACTACAAAGCTAAGGAATAAGACAAAATGCTTTTGTTTGATATTTTTTTCACGCCACAGCGTAAATCTTTCCAACCATCCCTGTTGGGTTTCAGTCCAGCTACTCATCATACAATGCTATTCGCGAATTATTTTTACTTGACCACCATTACCTAGTTTAATGATGCTTGATGGCTTTGCACCGCCCTTTTCATCTTGTCGGTAAGCAACAATATAGTCTACAGCTTGTTTTACCTCATCGCTGATATCTGCAAATGAAACAGGTGAAGGTTGGCCACTTATATTGGCAGAGGTCGAGACAATAGCCTTTCGGTAGCGATAGCAAAGTTCCTTCGAGAAAGGCTCTTGCGTAACACGAATGCCTACACTGCCATCTTCTGCTACTAAGTTGGGAGCAAGATTACGGGCATCATCGTATATAATAGTAAGCGGTTTAGTAGCAAATTCAATTAAGCTCCATGCCACGTCAGGGGCATTATTCACATAAAAATCCACTTTTACATCATTGTCTACAAGAACCAACATCGCCTTACTATCCACGCGTTGTTTAATCTCGTACACCCGCTTAACTGCCTCCTCATTCGTAGCATCGCAGCCAATTCCCCAAATCGTATCGGTCGGATAGAGTATGACTCCTCCCCTTCTCAATACATCACACGCCTTTTTAATCTCTTCTTTGGCTATATCATCCAGCCTTTTTTCCACTTTTCGGTCGGACCCTTTGTCCAATCTTTTTTCCATTTTCATATTACTTTTCCCTTTCTAACTAACTGATTGTTGGTACAAAAGTAATGAAAATTTAGAATCAATTGTTTTCTCTAATCGATAATTAAGCACAGTTAGAGGAAATAATGAAAGGAGCAACATCTGTAAGAAACACCCGCTTTACACGACAAATAGGTAGTACGATTTGCTTTCACACCCTTCACACCCTACTTTTACTAGGCAGACAGAGTTGTTGCTAAAAGCGGTCAACGAGATATCCCACAACTGAAGGCAGTATAGTCAGTAGCTTTCAATCGTGTACTAGAAAATAAAAAGAAGCGTGTAAAGGCAAAAAGTATTGAGTTCTGCTATGTTATTATTAAGCCAATGTTCCCATTAAAGACCGAAAATTAATCACCCGATTGCTACAGGTTAATTTCCAAACCATCGTAAGTAAAATAGACTGAAGAAGGGAGTTTCTTTTGCGCCTCTTCATGCAGTCCTATTTGATGAGCCATGTGAATAAAGTAGGTTTTACTGGCGCCTATGCATTTAGCATTCTGCAAGGCCAGTTCAAGATGTTGGTGTGTTTGGTGGGAACGAGGGCGAAGTGCATTCATAAAGAGTACCTCCACACCTTGTAAACTCTCAATGCTCTCTTCAGGCAATGTAAGCACATCGGTTAACCAAGCCATCTTGCCAATTCGATAACCTACAATAGGCAACTTACCATGCATTACTCGAATAGGTAGAACTGTGGTAGTTGTCCCTAGCATATTACTCACATCAAACGTTTGAAAAGGAGTAATCTCCTTTAACAAGATACGAGGAACACCAGGATAAAGCTGATTGCCAAAACAGTAAGGCATACGTTGCTTAAGCTGCATCCCGACATGGGCTTCAACATAAAGCGGAATATCACGAAAGCGGCAAAAAGGGCGTAAATCATCGATTCCCCCTACGTGATCGTAATGTTCATGAGTTATTAACACACCATCAATTGCCTCAAAGCTAGGAACCCGAAGCATCTGCTCGCGAAAATCAGGGCCACAATCAATCAAGATACGAAGACCATTCTCCTCTACCAAAGCAGAACATCGCAACCTACGATCACGCGGGTCATTACTTGTACAAACCTCACACTGACAACCTATCTCAGGTACGCCGGTCGAAGTTCCACTACCTAATATCGTTACTTTCATCCAAAGATCCGATTAAATTAACTTCAGGAGTAATTTGAATCCCAAAGGTTTTATAAACTGACTCCTTTATTTGAATGGCCAACTCCCAGACTTCAGTTCCAGTAGCTTCACCACAATTAATTAACACGAGTGGCTGTCTATCGTGCACAGCCGCTTGTCCTCTCTTTACTCCTTTCCATCCACACTGCTCAATGAGCCAAGCAGCAGGTATCTTTACATCGCCAGTTGCTAGTAAGAAATGAGGAATAGAAGGGTAATCAGTTTGTAAGGATTTAAAATGTTCTGAAGCAATTACAGGGTTCATAAAAAAGCTACCTGCATTTCCAAAAGCTTTAGGATCGGGCAATTTTTCTTGCCGTATTTCAATAATAGTATCTCGCACATTTGACAAGGTGAGAGTACGTTCTCTCTTTATAAGTTCCTGTTCTAAATGGCCATACGTCAAGCAGAAGATCGGTTTCTTACTTAATTTATAAGTTACTGCAGTAACAATATAGGCTCCTTTTAATTGGTTCTTAAAGATGCTACTTCGATAACCATAGTTACATTCTTGGGTTAAAAAGATACGTTCCAATCCTGTGGTAACTTCTACCGTATGAACAGCCGTAATCAAATCACAAGCCTCAATGCCATAAGCCCCAATGTTTTGTACAGCCGATGCACCCACTTCGCCTGGAATAAGTGATAGATTCTCCATACCATACCACGCTTTAGAGACCGTGTATGCTACCAAATCATCCCAATCTTCGCCAGCACCTACTTTTATCGATATAGAGTCTTCGTCTTCCTGAACAACTTCAATACCTTTAATTGCAGAATGTACAACACACCCCAAATAATCACTCAAGAAAAGAAGATTACTTCCTCCCCCGATGTGTATCCAAGGCATGATCGAGAGTGTACCATCGCTCAACAAACCTTTAAGCTCCTCGACTGTATTATATTCTATAAATTGGGCTGCTTTAACCTCCATCCCAAATGTGTGATGGCCCTTTAAAGAGCAGTTCTCTTTTCGCATCATTTCTGTTCTATTTAATCGCCTAAATCCTCATATTGTACCAAACGCCACTCTTTTCCTCTTTTCTCAAAATAGAGCGTATTATTAAAGCCATTACCAAACCCTTTCAGCTCTACGACTTTCGTACGCGAGTCTGCCATTAAAGCTTGGCCATAATTTACATTAGTCAGGAAAGTAGGCAAAGCCGATTTGTAAGAAAGAAATTGCTCATAATCCATTGTGGTCTCAATAATCTGAAACTCATCATCGGGATCGGTTGTTACAAATTTTAGTGGCTTAGCCAACAGGCGCTTTTGAAAGAGCGAATCGTTAATAAACTGATGATAAAAGCTATAAAAGCTTTCAGGTGCTGCCTCTTCACTCGAGAAAGGCAATACCTCAATTGATTTAAGCTTCCAAATACCACTCTCACGCTCAAAAGAGTAACTCTTCACCTCTTTTTCTTCCAGGTAAATCCATTCTAACTTTACGGCATTAGTTAGCTCATCCTTCTCTAATTCCATCTCCTCTTCACAATCAAAAAGCACAGTATAGGCTTCCAACTTTGCAAAAAGTTCTTCGTGCTTCCATCCCTCTTTCACTAGGTACTCGGTATGCCCTACCGAATGAGAAGGAAGAGGAAAAGTAATACGCGAACGCTGTAGTTTTTCATTAAGTGAAAAGTTATAAAGAAAGTCAATAAAGCTCTCATCGGCATTAGAGGGCACTACAACCGGCTCTTCAGAAGTAGAATGAAGAGATTCACTTATTGATAAAGCCAATGAATCAATCATTGAACCATCTGATTGCTGTTTTCTACTCCCCACACAAGAACTTACCAGCAGGAATAGGGAAGCTCCAATTACTATTTTTTTCATTATATTTGAATCAAAGAAATTGATGCAAATGTATGCTTATTTTTTTACTTTACAGCAAATATTCGGTTTAAATAGCTAACTTTGCTGCTTGTAAAAAATAACTATAGACGTATGTTAAATAGAATAGACAAGTTACTGAAAGAGATAGAGGGATTGGCTGCCGGTAATCCTGAAGAATGGGAAACCCTTCGCATTAAATATTTAAGCAAAAAAGGTGCGATAAACGACCTTATGGGTGACTTTAGAAACGTAGCTGCCGAACAGAAAAAAGAGGTAGGTATGAAACTAAACGAGCTTAAAAATGCAGCTCAAGAGAAGCTTAATGCACTTAAAGAAGCTTTTGAAACAACCGATGCAACAACGGATGGTTTAGATCTTACACGTACACCGTATCCGGTAGCAATGGGCACACGTCACCCTTTGAGCATTGTAAAGAATGAGATTATCGACATTTTTCATCGTTTAGGCTTTAGCATTGCCGATGGCCCCGAAATAGAAGATGATTGGCATGTATTCTCATCTATGAACTTTGCAGAAGATCACCCTGCACGTGATATGCAAGATACATTCTTTATTGAAGCACATCCCGATATTATTCTACGCACACACACATCGTCTGTACAAAGTCGTATTATGGAAAATACACAACCACCGATTCGAGTAATTTGTCCAGGTCGTGTATATCGTAATGAAGCTATTAGCTATCGTGCACACGCTTTCTTCCACCAAGTGGAAGCTCTTTACATTGACAAAGATGTTTCATTTACTGACTTGAAGCAAGCTTTGCTACTCTTTGCAAAAGAGATGTTTGGTGCAGATACACAGATTCGTTTGCGTCCTTCTTACTTCCCATTTACTGAGCCTAGTGCCGAAATGGATATTAGCTGTAATATCTGTGGCGGAAAAGGTTGTCCATTCTGTAAAGGTACGGGTTGGGTAGAGATTCTAGGATGCGGTATGGTTGACCCTAACGTATTAGAAGCAAATGGTATTGATAGTAAAGTTTACTCAGGATATGCTCTAGGTATGGGTATTGAACGTATTACCAACTTAAAATATAGAGTAAGTGACTTACGTCTTTTCTCTGAGAATGATGTACGCTTCTTGAAACAATTTGAGTCAGCACATTAATCAGATTCACCTACCAATTCAATAAAAAAAAATAGACTACCACCACCTGGTAGTCTATTTTTTTTATCCCTACTAAAGAGTCAAAAAGAATCGAACAAAGAAACAAGAGCACATAACAAAACGACTAAAACCAATCAAATAATCATCAATAATCAATCGTTTGATTTATTTAAATATCTGAAATTATCGCTTTTTTTATCACATAGACAATCAGGCAACAAAAGAGTAACACCCCTGAAACAGAAATGCAACATCATTTCCTGACCTTTGCAGCCGATTTCAGAGGAGATATATTAGTAATAATTATTTATATCAACACAAACTCAACTTACAAGGTAATAAGAAGGTAAAAGATACATTTTAGAAAAAAGTTATGGATAAACAAGGTAAGAGTTACCACTCTATCAAACGCCTATGCACAGGCGTTTCATTATGCTGCTTATTGACAACTGCTCAAGCACTACCTATGTATGCGAATACAGCGAAAGGAGTAGAAGCGTTGCAACAAAACACCCACCGTATTAAAGGTATTGTAACTGATTCTAGTGGAGAAAGCATTATTGGAGCAAACGTAATCGTAAAAGGAGCTGCAATTGGCGTCATTACAGGATTTGATGGCGACTTCGAACTGGAAGTGCCTAAAAATGCAATCCTTGAAATTAGCTACATTGGTTATGTTACTCAAGAGGTAGCAGTAAAGGATAGAAACTCTTTAAATATCCAACTGAAAGAAGATACACAACTTATTGATGAGGTAGTTGTGGTAGGTTACGGTGATTCGCGTAAAAAGGACCTTTCGATGGCAGTTGCCTCAACCAAACTCGATGCTACTGCAAAAGGACGTCCAGGCGGTGTTGAAGGCATGCTACAAGGGAAAATGGCAGGGGTAACTATTTCAAGCAATGGAGGTGATCCAATGTCATCGCCTACAATTACCATCCGTGGACAAGGTTCACGCTCAGAAGATAAGGTTTTATACATTGTAGATGGTGTACCTGGGGCACCCTTCAATGCGGAAGATGTAGAATCAATTACCGTACTTAAAGATGCTGCTTCGGCTGCTATTTATGGGGCTCATGTAGGATCGGGCGGGGTAATTGTGGTTACAACCAAACAAGCACAATCGGGTAAACCACGCGTAGAAGCCAATATGTTCTTTGGTATTCAAAGTGCAGCAAAGCTTCCGGAAGTTACAACAGCCGAAGACTATGTAAGATTGCGTACAGATGCGGCTAGAGCAAGTGGTATCTCGGTACCCGCAGGTCTTGACCCATCGATCTATGCCTATGGACAAACCACTCGTACAGACTGGATCGATGAAATTTTCCGTACAGCAGGAATCCAACACTATGCAGCATCGATTACAGGGGGTAGCGAGCATATGAAGGCATTTGCATCGATCTCTTACGACAAGAAAGAGGGTATTCTACTGAACACACACAAAGAAAAAATTGGTGCACGTGTAAACGTAGACTTCAAGATAAATGATAAAGTTTCATTTACACAACGTGTAAACTTTGAACACGACAACGGTCAAGGTAATATCAACACCAGCTCACATACAGGGGTTATTGCACAGGCCATGTTTATGCCTCGCTCTGCAACGATTCGTGAATATGATCAACAAGGCAATCCAGTATTGGCATCGAATGGTTCGCACGCTTACGGAGGTACAGTACCTCAATGGGCAAGCAACTTAGGGGTAGCGGGTACTTTTGGTGAGGTACAAAATCCGGTTGCGATGCTTGAGCGCTTGCGTCAATACCAACCCGACCAACGTTTGTTCTCTACATCGACTTTGACAATCAAACCAATTACAGGATTGACACTTAAAAGTGATTTCTCGGCATCGACACGTAATGCACAATACCAAGCATTTAACATGAGAGTGCCTGAGATTGGAAAGCCGAACGATCAAAACAGCAAAGAGATCTCTAATACAGCCGAAAAGAGCTGGTTGTGGGAATCGACTGCTACCTACGCCACTCAAATTAATGACAAACACATGCTTTCATTAATGGCAGGTTACACCATGGGTTACGATAACTACCGTTACAACTATACGCAAGTGTTTGACTTCCCTTACGAAGATGATTGGTCACACGACTTCTCGAACGGTACCAACTGGGTAAAGGAGAAACCCTCTGAACTATTTACAGAAGAGTCAAAAGTATCGACTTTCGGACGTGTAGCTTATTCATACGATGACCGTTACTTCTTTACCGGTAGTGTACGTTACGATGCTACATCAAAACTATACAATCGTGGAGATATCTTCTCAGCCGTATCGGGTGCTTGGAAAATCTCTTCTGAACCTTTCTTCCAAAATCTACTTCCTGTAGTTAGCTTACTTAAGTTACGTGCAAGTTGGGGACAAATTGGTAACATTGCATCGGTAGGCCGCTATGCTTACAACGTTAAATTAACCACTTCTCCTTACTTTACCTACTTTGGTAACATTGGACAAAATGCAGTACAAGGGGTAAGTTTAGCTACCTTCCAAAACAACGATCTTGTTTGGGAAACATCGGAGCAAACCGACTTAGGTTTTGACTTGAATCTGTTCAACGATAAACTATCTATCGCGGTCGATTACTTTGTGAAAGACACCAAAGACTTGATTGAAGAGATGACAGTTCCATCGGTAGCTGGTATTCAAAATGCACCACTTGGTAACGTAGGTAAAGTACGTAACTCAGGATGGGAGTTCGGTGTAGAGTGGGCAGATCAAACCAAAACTTTGAACTATAGCATTGGTGCTAACTTAAGCACATTGAAGAATGAAGTACTTAGCTTGGGCGATCGTGACTATATGGCACACACTACCGACATTCGTAGCATGAGACCTCTACAATCGGCAGTAGGCCAATCTTGGTATTCATTCTACCTAATCGAATCGGCTGGTCTATTCCGCTCTGAAGAAGAGATTGCTGCACACAGCAAAGACGGCGTTTTGATTCAACCCAATGCTAAACCAGGTGACTTGAAATTTATCGATGCAAACAACGATGGTATTATTAATGATAACGACCGCGTATACATGGGTAGCTACGCTCCTAAATATACATTTGCATTGAATGGCTCATTAAGCTGGAAGAACTTTGACTTTGCGGTAATGTTCCAAGGAGTAGCAGGAAACAAAATCTTTAACGGTACCAAAGTAATGACTTACCCAACCGACCAAGGATTCAACCTTTCGACTGATTTATTAGATTCATATACCTACAATCCATCATCAAACATTCCTCGCCTAACGATGAGTGATGAAAATAAGAACTACTCTACGGTATCTGACTTCTTCTTAGAAGATGGTAGCTACTTACGTTTAAAGAACTTAACTGTTGGATACACCCTACCACAATCTTGGATGACTAAAATGGGATGTGCTGGTACAAACCTTCGCTTCTATGCAAGTGGTGAGAACTTATTTACCATCACAGGCTATAGCGGAATGGACCCAGAGGTAGGCCGTATGGGACTCGATGGGGGTAGATATCCAGTAGCACGCGTATTTAACTTTGGTTTGAACCTAAACTTTTAACAACAACAAGTATGGCAATTAAAAATAACATCATAAAAGGATTAGCAGGTGCAGCCCTGTTACTTTCTCTAGGCAGCTGCGACGATTTTTTAACACACACCCAACAGGGTGAACCGAGTGTAGATAACTTTTGGAAAGTAGAAGCTGACGCCATTGCAGCAGCCAATGGCCTCTACTTCTGGACAGCAACCGAAGGGATTACAGGTCGTGGGTTTATGTGGTATGAGAACTGTAGCGACGATATGGTTACAGGAAGACCTCAAGCAGGGGGTGCTAACATTAAAAACTTTATTCTTGATAATACACGCGATGTAAAAAGAAACTGGCCAGTAATGTACCAATTAATCAAGAAAGCCAACGATATTATTAAGAATGTACCCGGCATGGACATCTCTGAAAAGGTAAAGAATGAAACCCTTGGACAAGCCTACTTCTTACGTGGCTGGGCCTACTTCTGGTTAGCTCCTTACTACGGCGATGGAGGCATCAATGGCGGAATTCCTATTGTTACCGAAAATACCACTTGGGATGAGATTGACCAACCGCGTACCAAATCGGTGGAAGAAAACTACCTTTTCTGTATAGCCGATTTCGAGAAAGCAGCCGAATTACTTCCTAACTTTCAAGAGTGGGGAGAAGATGAATACGGCCGTCCACACAGAACCTCGGCTTTGGCCTATGCAGCCAAAGTAGCTCTATACAATGCACAGTATGACGCTAGCTACTACGAAAAAGTAGTTGAATATTGTGACTTAGTTATCCCTCACCACAAATTGCTCGATAACTATGCCGATGTGTTTACAATGGAAAACAACTTTAGTTCAGAATACATTTGGTCGTGGACAAGTAACGAGCTAGATGGTTCTAAACTCCCAGGCGCTATGCTAGAGAACAAAGGATGGGGACTTTACAACGGATGGGGCTACTTTATGCCTACTTTGGAATTGTACAACGAATTCGAAGAGGGCGATGTACGTAGATCGGTAACCATTCTTGCTCCTGGCGATACATTTACCTTCCTAGGTAATGAGCGTATCTACTACTCGACCGAGAGTTCATCGGGCATGCAGTTCAACAAATACATGGATCCATTTAGACCTGCGAACGCAATTGGCAACACAGTGAATCCGAACGGCGATAACATGACTACCGACTTAAGTATTCCAATCATTCGTTTTGCTGAAGTATTACTTTGGAAAGCAGAGGCATTGATCTGGCAAGGTAAAAATGGCGATGAACCACTTAACTTGGTACGTACACGTGCTGGATTGGCGCCCAAAACCAATGCAACCAAAGAGGATTTGAAGCACGAACGTCGTTGTGAATTGGCAGGTGAGCTTACAGGAAGACACCTTGACCTAGTACGCTGGGGAGATGCACAAGCAGCCTATGCAAAACCTCTACACGGATATAGAACTACATTGACTAGTGTGGATGGCAATGTGGTAATCGACAAAGTAGAAGAGGTTGAAG
>JBOFRN010000022.1:0-146438 GCA_051651025.1 Phocaeicola sp. | reverse complement strand
AAGCTTGCACAACCGCACGTTTGGTCTTACACAAGCGGTTATGCAGGGCTGCATAACCGCTTGTGCAAATCGAGAGGTATGGACCCCCCAATTCCCTCAATTAATCTAGAAAGAAAAAGTAGGGATTAAGCAAATAAATAGCTGCTGTAAAGAACCTAAACTTACTCGACTGATGCTTCGTTCATCTTACGAAGCACGAACTCAATCTTTAATTGTGCCTCTTTGCGCTCCTTATCTATCTGCTCCAAACTAGAAAGTACAGCCGCTAATGCTCTCAGCTCGGCTATCGCTTTGCGATCACTCTTATCCATGGCAACCGCATAGCTCTTAGCTCCTAGAAAATGGAGACGAATATTATCGGCCTGGTGTTCGGCAATAAAGTCAATAACACCCCCATCACTCCCGTACTTATAGTCCACTCTTTCTATCGTCTTGCCCAGATCGGTGGTGGTGTACCCATCGGCTGTTTGAGGAGTTTCTGCATATAGATCGCCCACAGTAACCTTTACGGCTGAATGGTTTAGTTTGCCTCCTGCACAGTAGATAGAGGTAACCGACATAGTACCCTGCTCAGTAACCTGACCGCGCAAAAAAGTTCTGCCTGCACTCTTCTCGACCACTTGAGTGGGATAGAAATAGTTGCCTACCTCCTGATAAGTTTCGTCTTTTTCCAATACAAACGCTCCTTTCATCGCTTCGAACTCCGCCTGTTTCACCACCTTCATGCTATCTAAGTAGGCTAGACTTTTGCGCTGCTCCTGCAAATCGACCTGCTGCATCAGCTTAATTCCTGCTTTTCTAGCCTCAAATGCTTTGGGATAGGTGGTACGAATACTATCTATTTCCATTTTAGCCTCGCTAAATGCACCTGCCTGAAGTGCCTGCTCTGCTCGTTGCAAATGCAACTGCGCATGTTTCTCACCATTGTCACTACATGCTACAAGAGCCATGCATGCTCCCAGTAGAATTACCTTCGTCTTTTTCATTGATTTAGCCATTATTAGTGGAGCAAAAATACAATTTAATTGATACTCAAACATGGTTGCAGCCAAAAAAATGTACCTTTGTGGGCATTTTAGAAATCAGTATGGAACTAAGTAAACATTTTACACACAAGATATTCAAGCAGATATCAGAAACGGCAGACGAACTCAACATCGAATGTTATGCCGTAGGCGGATATGTACGTGACATATTCCTAAACCGCCCCTCGAAAGATATAGACGTAGTGGTGGTAGGAAGCGGAATTGAGATGGCCCAAGCACTCGGAAAGAAACTAGGCAAAGCAGCAAAGGTCTCAATATTTAAGAATTTTGGAACGGCGCAAGTAAAGCTTCGCGACCTAGAAGTGGAGTTCGTTGGAGCAAGAAAAGAGTCTTACCAACGAGATAGCCGCAAGCCCATTGTAGAAGATGGAACACTCGAAGACGATCAAAACCGCCGAGACTTTACCATCAATGCAATGGCCGTTTGCCTAAATAAAGAGCGATTTGGTGAATTGGTAGACCCTTTTGGTGGAATTGAAGATCTAAAGGAGAAGACCCTTAAAACGCCACTCGATCCCGACATAACCTTTAGCGATGACCCGTTACGCATGATGCGATGCATTCGGTTTGCCACACAACTCAACTTCTACATTGAAGATGAGACCTTCGAGGCGTTGGTTCGCAATAAGGAACGAATCGAAATTATCTCGAAAGAGCGTATAGCCGATGAGTTGAATAAAATACTTCTCTCACCTATTCCCTCAAAGGGGTTTATTGATTTGGAACGATGTGGTCTTTTGGAGCTCATCTTCCCCGAACTAGCAGCCATGCAGGGCGTAGAGACTCGCAACGGGCGCTCGCACAAAGATAACTTCTATCACACCCTAGAGGTGGTGGACAACATAGCCAAACATACCGACAACTTGTGGTTACGCTGGGCTACACTCCTACACGATATAGGCAAACCACGCACCAAACGCTGGGAGGCACGTGCGGGATGGACCTTCAAGAATCACAATTTCATAGGCGAAAAGATGGTAAAAGAGATTTTCCACCGCATGAAGCTACCGATGAACGAAAAGATGAAGTATGTTCAGAAGCTCGTAGGTCTACACATGCGCCCCATCGTCATATCCGATGAAATCGTGACCGACTCGGCTGTACGCCGATTGCTTTTCGAAGCTGGTGATGACATTGAGGATCTCATGATGCTGTGCGAAGCAGATATCACATCGAAGAACGAGAGTCGCAAGCAGCGCTTCTTGGAGAACTTCAAACTGGTCCGCCAGAAACTAAAAGAGCTTGAAGAGAGAGACCGTGTTCGCAACTTCCAACCTCCTGTAGATGGGAAAGAGATTATGGAGCTATTTGGACTGGCTCCTTGCAGCGAGATTGGTAGTTTAAAAAGCGCAATCAAAGATGCTATACTCGATGGAATTATCCCCAACGAGCACGATGCAGCTCTGGAATACATGCTAGAAAAAGCAAAAAAAATGGGATTAGCGCCCAAGAAATCATAACTAAAACAACAAAAGATGGCTGTGAAATACACAAAAGGCGAAGAGTGGGCGAATGCCTTATCACACGGTATAGGTTGCCTATTTGGTGCAGCAGGTGGAGGATACTTGATGCACATCGCTTATAAAGCAGGCGATATGTGGGCTGTAGTAGGGATGGCACTCTATATAATAGGTGTCGTAGCATCGTATGGAGCATCGACCTTCTACCACGCTTGGAAGCCATCGGCTACCAAAGCAGCGCTACGCAAATGTGATCACGCAGCCATCTATCTACACATAGCAGGTAGCTACTCACCCATTTTACTGGTACTTTTTCGCCAAGAATCGCCTGCATGGGGGTGGGGCCTTTTTGCTCTATTGTGGGTTTGTACAATTATTGGGCACATCATTAGCTACCGAGGCCTTAAAGAGCATAGCAATATAAAAACACTTTGTTTTGTAGCGATGGGTTGTTCTATCTTTATTCCGTTTAAAACCTTTTACGAAATAACCCCCTCGCCTATGCTTTACAGCTTACTAGGCGAAGGGGTATCTTATATAACAGGTGCACTCTTCTACAGCTTTCACAAGTATCGTTATATGCACTCTATTTTTCATCTATTCTGCTTAGGAGGCACCTTTTTTCACCTTCTTGCATTGGCCTACATGTTTATCGCCATGTCTTACCTGTAGTAGGATATTGGTGCCAATCTTGGTAGGTCTCCATGTTTTGGGCCCACACCTCAAATCGATTGTAAGCAGTTGTAATCGAAGTATACTCTAGAGGATATTTAAAAGAAGGTGCACAAATACCCCACGTAATTTTGCCTGCCACTTGCTTAATATGATCAAAGGTAGTCCCCCTGTAGGTGGGATTATCACGATTGGCAAATAGATGCACCTCTACGCGTGGATTGTGGTGGTAGCTCTGCCCACTCATACTAGTTACTTGGTTATGAGTTAGGAAGAAGTCTAAATCATTCTCGAGCGAGAAATCTTTGGTGTCAGTACCCGTTTTAAACTGAAGCTCGAAAACCATCGTTCGGGGTGCATAGTTCACTTGCTGTGCAGTAGAGGTATTAATCATACCACGTCCCGTTGCACCAAATACAGCGTGTCCATCGCCAAACAAGGGAACAACTAGATCATCACCGCAATCTTTTTCGAACCCGTTGGCATTTACTCCACCCATCAGCACCTCGTTCCTGCCACCCCAAGTGGCCCTAAAGTCTTGAAGATGCTCTCCTAAGTAGTTTACCGAAAGTACATTTTTTCTGGCTTCACCCATTATGCGTACACCGGCTCCTAAGTGCTTTGTAGCACCCAATGCTTGCAGAGTTACCTGAATCTCGATCTTATTACCATTCCGTCTAGGCGATACAACATCGAGTATCACATCGTTAAAGTCATAATCACCCGGTTGTGGATAGTTATCTTCGAAAGCGTAGGTGTAGATTTGACTAGGTATTTCGGGATCGGGAGTAATTTGGTTGTTTATACCCACATTACATTCAGAGGATGGAATCGTGATGGTTACATTCTCGGCTCCAACCAGCTGGGCTGCTCCTTCTAGTTTGTAGTAAGGATTCCATTGATCACGCTCATGGGGAAAATGGTCATTACAGGCTATTAAAAGATTGTTTTGGTAAGTTGCAGAGAAGTTACTACTGTTATTCGTGGCCTTTTGCATCCAAAGAAGTGCAGGTTTTCCAGAATCACTTCCAACCCCACGTACAAAGTTGTTATAACCAAAGTCAGCTACACCATTTACTTTAAAATAGGCAAATCCACCTAGTTGGAGCGTTGCATTATTAAAATAGGCCGATTCACACTCTAGACTACTTCCAGCATCCATCGAGAATGAATTATCTCTTAAATCAAAGACCCCATTTACAACCACCTTACAATAGTTGGTTAGCGTGAGACCGCCCGAACTAATAGCCATTGAATTTGTTGCATAGAAACCACGATTCTCCCAAATTGAACCATGGCTATTGGCTACTGTGCTCTTGGTTTGAGCTATGGCACCTGCATCATTCACAAACCTACCCGCATTCATATTGAGTTCGCTCAACTCTAAAGTGCCTAAATTATAGAGTGACGAATTCCATCCTACAGTTAAACGGAAGTTAGGATTCGAAAACTTCGATCCACTACCAATACTGAGCATAGAACCATCCTGAGCTACAAAAACATCTTTCCCGTAAGTCACCGTTACTCCGGGCATAATATAGAACTTACAGTGCGGGCCTATATAAAGTTCTGCTAGATTGACATCTTCCACCACATAAAGAGAAACATTGGATTGATGTGCATTAATGGATCGATCGGAAGCTCGAACAATGTATTTAGTTCCTTGCGACACAGAGCCATTAAACTCTTGAGCATCACTAGGCACGCTTGTTGGATAAATATCTGCCAAAGCACGTGAAGTAGGCACCTGCGAGGCGGTAGAAAAGGCCCTAGTTTGTGACTGACTAGCTAATGCCCCCCATGTAAATGAGACCTGGTTATTTTCAATGACTCCAGCTTTTAGCGTTTTATTGCCAGCTTCGTCTTTGCGAAGCACATAGATACTTGTATATACATCCGGCAAATCGAGTGATAACGTAGTTTGCTCATCACCGGTCATATCCACATTTCCTAAGAGGAGTGCTTCATTGGTAACATTCAGTGGATTATCAGTATAGAAGGAAAGTGAATAACTCTTGCTACTCTCTTCAACCATGGACAGATGAAGCGATACCACACGAGTAGTTGCCCATGTTTGATCGATATCAACGTTTTGTACGGGGAAAGTCGCCTTATAAATTTCAGTAGCAACCTCAGGATCAAACAGATCTCCACGATCGATACAACCCGATAAACTACAGGCACAGAAAAGGGCTACTCCCCAAGAGTGAATACTCTTTCGTTTAAAATATTTCATTGCAATCATATTAAAAAAAGTCCGACTTTACTTATTAAATAACAATTAACAGCAGCAGCTTAGTAACTGTGCCCAAAGAGTAGCGTGCATCACCACCATTGACTAAACAATCTATCTATTCGTACAAGATTTCTTTTAAAATAGAAACCTCTCTTCTGCTCTCCTATAAAAAAAGAGTTTTCGACCTCTAAATTGCGGTGTCACTCAAGTGGCTGAAGTGTATAAAACGCCAACTCAAAAATCAATTCATAACCTCCATTGGAGACTCTAAAAAGAGAGACAGAGAGAGACGATAATTCCTAAAAAGAAGAAACTGAGTTCAAATATAATTCTTTTTTCATGATTCTATTTATTAACCAAAAGAAAATCAAAAACTTACTTTTCAGAGGCTATTTATTCTATTTTTTTAGGTGCAATTTTGCTCAAAAAAGTACTACCTTTGCCCTCACTTTTACAAGGCTAGTCCTCAAACACACAAATTAATTGATCATGAAAAACGCTGAGATTTGCATCATTAAAAGAGATGGAAAACAAGAGAGCTTCTCCGTCAACAAAATTAAGAATGCAATAAGTAAAGCTTTCCAAGCCACTGATGTAGCGTGCGACGAGAAGCAGATTACGGTTGTCACTACACAAGTCATTGATAAAATGGATGCTCCGACCATCTCTGTTGAAGAGATACAAGATTTGGTCGAGAAGGAGTTGATGAAGGTATGTCCCGAAGTGGCCAAAAAATACATCATCTACCGCCAATGGCGTAATGTAGAGCGTGAGCGTAAAACTCAGCTAAAACAGATCATGGACGGCATTGTATCGATTGATCAGAACGATGTGAATTTAAGCAATGCCAATATGTCTAGCCATACACCGGCCGGACAAATGATGACTTTTGCCTCTGAAGTTACGAAAGACTATACCTATAAATATTTGCTTCCCAAACAGTTTTCGGAAGCACATCAATTGGGCGATATCCACATTCATGATTTGGACTACTACCCAACCAAGACAACCACTTGTATTCAGTACGATTTGGACGATCTGTTTGAACGAGGATTCCGTACGAAGAATGGAAGCATCCGTACTCCCCAATCCATACAGAGTTACTCAACACTAGCTACAATTATCTTCCAAACCAACCAGAATGAGCAACATGGTGGACAAGCCATTCCTGCTTTCGACTTTTTCATGGCAAAAGGAGTCTTGAAATCTTTTCAAAAGCACCTTTGCAACATGATTGCTTTTTACGTAGAAATGGATGGACAGCTGGTAGAGGAGAATAGACTTAAAGAGCTAATAGGAGAAGGTATATCTAGCATTATGCCGAGTTCAGCGCAACAAGAGTTGTTCTTGCAAACAATGAAAACAATCCAACTCGACATTAAAAAAGAGGCACTGCAAGGCATCATAAAAAAAGCCTACAACCAAACGCGAAAAGATACCCATCAGGCCATGGAGGGATTCATACACAACCTCAACACGATGCATTCGCGAGGAGGTAATCAAGTGGTATTTAGCTCTATCAACTACGGAACCGACACCTCTCCCGAGGGGCGTATGGTAGTGGAAGAGCTATTAAAAGCAACCACCGAAGGATTAGGCCCTCGTGGTGAAGTACCTGTATTCCCCATCCAAATCTTTAAAATTAAAGAAGGCGTCTCTTTTTCCGAAGCCGACTACATCAAAGCAATGGAAGATTACGAAGCTGCATTGGCCGGAGAGATGGAGTTTGAGACTCCTAACTTTGACCTCTTCTTAAAGTCGTGCCAAACAACAACGAAAGCGCTTTTCCCTAATTTCATGTTCCTAGATACTCCATTCAATCAGAATGAATTATGGAAGGCCGAAGATCCCAAACGCTACCGCTATGAGCTAGCAACGATGGGATGCCGTACACGTGTATATGAAAACATAGCAGGCGAAAAAAGCTCATTGGGACGCGGAAACCTCTCGTTTACTACGATGAACTTACCTAGATTGGCTATTGAAGCACGTATTAAAGCAGAAGGTGTTACCGAATCAGGCGAGGAGAAAGCCATCACAAAAGAGGCGAAGAAAATCTTCTTAGCAAGTATACAGGAGACAGCTACGCTTATTGGTGAGCAGTTACATAGCCGCTACCAATATCAACGCACTGCACTAGCTCGGCAGTTTCCTTTCATGATGGGTAATGGAGTATGGAAGGGTGGAGAGAAGTTGACTCCCAACGAACAAGTAGGCGATGTACTACGACAAGGCACCTTAGGTATAGGCTTTATTGGTGGACACAATGCCATGATGGCCATCTATGGCAAAGGACATGGCCATAATCAAGAGGCTTGGAATACACTTTATGAAGCAATTGATACAATGAATAAGGTAGCCGACGCCTTTAAAGAGAGATATAAATTAAACTACTCTGTTTTAGCAACACCAGCCGAGGGGCTTTCGGGTCGATTTACTAAAATGGACCGAAGAAAATATGGGGTAATTCCAGGGGTCAATGACAATGATTACTACATTAACTCTTTCCATATAGATGTGAAAGAGACAGTTACGATTGCAGAAAAGATAAAAAAGGAGGCTCCTTTCCATGCCATTACCAAAGGGGGACACATTACCTATGTAGAGCTGGACGGTGAGGCACAAAAGAATGTGAAGGCAGTTACTAAAATTGTAAAGCTAATGAACGATGAAGGCATTGGGTATGGCTCTATTAACCACCCGGTCGATACGTGTCAGGGTTGTGGATTTAAAGGAGTAATCTATGATAAATGCCCCGTTTGTAAAAGTGAAGCAATTCTTAGAATGCGTCGTATTACGGGTTATCTTACAGGAGACCTCAGTTCGTGGAACTCTGCGAAGCGTGCAGAAGAGCGTGATCGTATTAAGCATGGATAAACACACACTTAACTATTTAGCTTTATATCCCGAAACCATTGTCGACGGCGATGGTATTCGGTATGCTATCTATTTAGCAGGTTGCAGCCATTGCTGCAAAGGGTGCCACAATCCCCTCTCTTGGAATCCAGGAGCAGGAAAACGACTCACAAATGCAAAGATCGAGTCAATTATTGAGGAGATTAATGCCAATCCCCTACTCGATGGAGTCACCTTCTCTGGAGGTGACCCTCTCTTTAATCCTCTAGCCTTTCGAGTTCTTTCTAAGCGAATTAAGGAAGCAACACAGAAAAGTATCTGGTGCTATACAGGATATACAATTGAACAAATAAAATCAGACCGACTGTTAACTGAAGCAATTGAATTTGTAGATGTGGTTGTAGATGGACAGTTTGAAGCCGATTTATACTCACCCTATCTATCCTTTCGAGGGAGTAGTAACCAGAATATAGTCCGTGTGCGATAACAAGGCATATCATCAAGATATGTAACAAATAGAACGAATAGCGTCATAAAACTGATATAAATCAAGAAAATGCTTTTTTTATGCTTTTAAACAGTTTTTCTATTGCAGGTTTCTAAAATAGTCGTATCTTTGTACTGTGGTTGTGAAACTACTATTTAAGTTAAATAAGAAAATTCAAAAGTATTAGGTATTAAGTAATTAAGGTAACATTTTAAGAAATGTATTAGATTAAGGTTTTAAAAAGATCAGTTTTCAAAAGGATAGTGTATGTTTTATAGGTGTTTTAGATTTTTCAGGTAAAAAGTAAGGAAAAAGGATAACAAAGTTACAAGAACCCCAAGAAGGGGGGTTCTTAAGGATGTGGGCGGAATTCGAATACGAATTTTAGCTCATTTTTTTTGTTTTATAGAGAAGGTAATCTGCCCCCTCTCACTTCCCTTAAAACATATACAAGCTGACTACAAACTACAACTCACGGCTTGTACAGATTCTTTACTTTCACCCTTATAAACAGTATAATAGAGAGTTAGCACAGGTGAAACTAAAAAAAAAGTTTTAGAAATGAGTAATTATCGCCATTCTGTTGTAAACACAACAGCCTAATAAGAATTTACTCAGATACAAATCATCAAGAAACCATTCTACTTTAGCTACTAGTAGGTAGAGAATAAAAGAAATAAAATGAAAGTCTTTATAAATTTAGGGCCTCCTTGCATTTCTGCAAGGAGGCCCTAAATTTATAAAGTAAAATTCAATTGGCTTTTAAAGCCTAAGTAAATTCCTAAAAAAGGAAACGGAGCACATCATTAAAATTAGCCCAAATAAGGAGTCCAAATAGCAGAATCATACCTGTCATCTGCGCATACTCCATAAACTTATCACTAGGCTTTCTACGAGCTATGATCTCATACAATAAGAAGAGTACATGTCCACCATCCAATGCAGGAATAGGCAGAATATTCATAACAGCCAATATAATTGATAAGAAAGCCGTCATACTCCAGAAGCGATGCCAATCCCAAGCAGTTGGGAAAATACTTCCAATTGTAGCAAAGCCACCGACACTTTTTGCCCCCTCTTTCGTAAATACATACTTCATATCGTTGATATAGCTCTTCATGGTGTTTATTCCTAGTTGAGCTCCAGCTGGGAAAGATTCAATAAAGCTATAAGTCAATACCGTACGCTCATCTCTGGGTAAAGCAGGATAACAGCCTACAATAAACAAAGAATCGGTGGTAACAGAAACTGTATCGAGAACACCCGAACGCTCGTATGTCAGTGCAAATGTAGCTGCGTTTTCACCTTTAGCTTCTGCACGACCCTGCAAGATAGACAACGCCTGCTTAAAATCCATCCAAGACTCAATTTTCGAAGCATCTACAGCCAAAAGCTTATCACCTCGCTTCATTCCCAATTGACTAAATGCCGAATTCGGAGCCACAGAATCAATTACATTCAAAATGCGAGGAGAGATAAAAGCTGGATCCTCCTTAACCACATCAAGCAAACTTATTTCGGGCATGTAAATCTCTTTCTCTTCACCTCCTCTTAGTACGGTTACAACGCGGGCCTCAATAACCGAACGGAACATATCCATGCCGAATCGATCCAACTCTTCACTATCGGCACGCAACAAAACGTCACCTTCTTGGAAACCGACCTCTTTTGCATGTTTATTAAAGCTCATTCCATTACTCATATCTTTCAGTGCAATGTAAGAGTCCCCCCAGGTAAAGAGAATCATAGAGTAAATAAAGAGAGCCAACAGGAAGTTCATCATCACCCCTCCCACCATCACAAGCAATCGTTGCCAAGCAGGTTTAGAGCGGAATTCCCACGATTTAGCCGGCTGAGCCATCTGCTCTTTATCCATCGACTCATCAATCATACCCGAGATTTTAACATAGCCACCCAAGGGTACCCATCCTACGCCATACTCCGTATCGCTATTCTTGGGTTTAAACTTAAAGAGCGAGAACCAAGGGTCAAAGAAAAGATAAAACTTCTCTACTCGTATTTTAAAAAGTCTAGCAAAAAAGAAGTGTCCACCCTCGTGAATAATCACAAGCAATGAAAGGCTCATAATCAGCTGAAGTGCACGGATTAAAAATGTTTCCATCTATTATTTTTAAATTTAGTATTATTGGTTTATTCTACGTTAGAGCAAGCTAATTGCTAGTTGGCGAGCCTCGGTATCGCTAGCCACATAATCTTCGTACGTGGGCTTTTGAATAAAGCTGGCCTTGGCCATAGTCTGCTCTATCACATCACTCATCCCTAGAAAAGAGATCTGCTCTTTCAAGAAAGCATCGACCACAATCTCATTGGCCGCATTCAATATACACGAAGCGTTTCCACCTTTGTGAAGCGAATCATAAGCAAAGGCAAGGTTTCTAAAACGAGTCGTATCGGGCTGCTCAAAGGTTAAGCTACTTAGAGTAGAGAAATCAAGTCTCTCAAAAGAGGATTTAACACGGTGTGGGTAAGAGAAAGCATACTGGATAGGCAAACGCATATCGGGCAATCCCAACTGTGCCTTTACAGAGCTATCTTCGAACTGAACCATGGAGTGGATGATGGACTGTGGATGTACCACAACCTCTATCTGTTCAGGGCGAAGTCCAAAGAGCCATTTGGCCTCAATTACCTCGAAACCCTTATTCATTAAGGTGGCAGAATCAATCGTAATCTTTGCTCCCATCTCCCAGTTAGGATGCTTCAAGGCTTGTGCTTTGGTAACCTGCTTTAATTGCTCCAAAGAGAAGGTTCGGAAAGGCCCTCCCGAGGCAGTCAATAAAACCTTCTCAACAGGGTTTTGGAATTCCAAACATTGAAAGATAGCCGAATGCTCCGAATCGACTGGCAAAATAGGAACGTTGTATTGGCGCGCTAATTCGTTCATCAACTCACCCGCTACAACCATAGTCTCTTTATTGGCTAAGGCAATGGCTTTTCCAGCACGAATGGCATGCATCGTAGGTTTTAATCCTGCATAACCCACCATCGAAGCCAGCACCAGATCAATAGGTTCTGATTCTACAATCTGGCAAAGTGCATCACACCCTGCATAAACTTTGATCGGTAAATCGGTTAGCGCCTCTTTTAGCTTGAGGTAATGAGCCTCATTGGTTATTACGACAGCCTCTGGAAGAAACTTGCGAGCCTGCTCAATTAATAAATCGACTTGATTATTTGCGGTTAGTGCATATACTTCATATAAATCAGGATGCTCTAAAACGACCTGTAGTGCTTGTGTACCAATAGAGCCTGTAGAGCCCAATATCGCGATTTGTTTTTTCTTCATTCAATTAAAATACTATATATTTTGAAGGATCAATAGGACGTCCTTTGCACCAAAGTTCGAAATGAAGATGGGGACCTGTAGTCAACTCACCTGTATTGCCAACCAATGCAATGGCCTCACCTGCCTTAACACTATCTCCTTCACGCTTTAAAAGTGACCCACAATGCTTATAGAGGGATACAAAATCTTGCGTATGTTGCACTTGAATAACATACCCCGTTTCGGCCGTGTAGGTCGCTAGTATTACGGTACCATCCAAAGTAGCCAAAATACTCTCGTTGGGACTTGCAGCAATATCGACACCAAAGTGCTTACTATCTGCATCAAAATTAGAGGACATCAAACCTCGAGTAGGACGAAAGAAGTTTAACCCTCCCGTTGTAGCTTGCACAACAGCTGTTGTAAGGTTATACCTCTCTGACTCTTCATACATGCGTTGAAACTCCTCCTCCTCTTTACTTCGCTCCATAAGCTCTTCGGAACGAACCATGGTAAGGGAGTCAATCGATTGTACTGAATCGACACGTACCTTCCCACTTAAGATGTCTTGAATATTCATAATGTACATACTCTGTCTGCCCAACATCTCTTGAAGAGAATCGGCCCTCAAAGCATTCTCGACAATCTGAGCTCGAACCTCACTATTCATATAACCAGGTAGGTAGTTACGCAAAGGTGTAAAAGCAATGATCGAAGCTGCAATAGCAAAGATTATGGTAACAGCCGAAAGCAGCACAGAAACTCCATTCAGCTTAGAAACATGAATACCTACAATCTCCTCGAGGGTATTCTCATTCAGAATGGTCAGCTTGTATTTAAACTTAAAGCTGCTCCAAAAGGCTTTTCTTTTTTTCTTCATACTGCTCAGCTATTTATTACGGACCACTACCCCTCTATATCTAGAAGCCCTTCTGGCATCTCTACAGTGAGCAGACGATTTTTCTTATCGATATCGATAAAGAACTCTTCGTGAGCAGGAAGCATAATCTCACCATTTGCACCCTCTAGGGTAAAGAGAATGTTCATAGTAGTCTCATCTACACCTACAATTTCGCCCAAGTTTCCATGATTTACATCGGTTACTTGGAAGCCTAAGAAGTAGCCCCAAGAAGAGATATCATCACTCTCTTCCTCTTCAGGAATTAAGGATTTGGGAAAGAATACATCTACGTTGGTAAACATACGTGCTTTCTCTGAAGTCTCTATTCCTGCCAACTTGACCAAGGCCGATGACTCTGAACGAAAGCGATACTCCTCCAAGAAGAAAGGTACCAAGATGTTATCCATTGGGCAAACAAAATATTCGCAATCTACTCGATCAAACACATCGTCTGTAAAAGTAAATGAGAGTTCTCCCTTTACACCATGGGGTTTATTAAACATCCCTATCTTAACAACCTCGTCTTGCTTTATCATAATTTTTATTCTATTCTTGTTATGCGAGCACCCAGTGCGGTAAGACGCTGCTCTATATTTTCATATCCACGATCTATCTGCTCGATGTTGTGAATGCGACTAATTCCTTCTGCACTGAGAGCAGCGATTAGAAGCGCAATTCCGGCACGGATATCGGGTGAACTCATATTCCCCCCTCGCAAAGGGAATTTTCGATCGTGACCTATCACTACGGCACGGTGTGGATCGCACAATATAATTTGTGCTCCCATGTCAATAAGCTTATCAACAAAGAAGAGTCTACTTTCGAACATCTTTTGATGAATCAATACACTTCCTTTGGCTTGTGCAGCTACCACCAATATAACGCTCAACAAATCGGGTGTTAATCCAGGCCAAGGTGCATCGGCAATAGTCATGATAGAGCCATCAAGAAACGATTCAATTTCGTAAGATTCTTGTGCTGGAACAAAGAGATCATCTCCTTGTTGCTCTAACTTCACCCCCAACCGGCGGAAGCTATCGGGTATAATTCCCAGATTCTCAAAAGAAACATTCTTAATGGTAATTTCGCTACCTGTCATGGCCGCCATACCAATAAAACTTCCCACCTCAATCATATCGGGTAAGATGGTATGTACACACCCATTTAAATGCTCTACACCCTCAATTGTTAACAGGTTTGAAGCAATGCCCGAGATCTTTGCTCCCATTTGATTTAACATCTTACAGAGCTGCTGTAAATAGGGTTCGCAAGCAGCATTGTATATGGTTGTAAGCCCTTTAGCAAACACGGCGGTCATTAAAATATTGGCCGTACCTGTAACCGAAGCTTCATCAAGCAACATATAGGTGCCCTTTAAATGATCGGCACTAATTCGGAACAAACTGCGTTCCTCTTCGTAGGTAAAGGTTGCACCTAGTTTATTAATACCCACCATATGCGTATCCAAACGTCGACGTCCAATCTTATCTCCACCTGGCTTAGCAATCAAAGCTTTGCCGAAACGGGCTACTAATGGACCAATTAACATAACAGATCCACGCAAAGAGGCACACTTCTTTAGGAACTCATCGCTCTCTAAATAGGCCAAATTTACGGCATCTGCCTGAAAGGTGTAAGAGTTGACTCCCAACTTGGAAACCTTTACACCCATATCACGCAAAAGCTGAATAAGATTATTTACATCTAGAATATTGGGTACATTGTGTATAGTTACCTCTTCAGAGGTAAGTAACGTGGCACAAAGAATTTGAAGAGCCTCGTTTTTTGCACCTTGTGGATGAATTTCGCCTTGAAGTCTGTGTCCACCTTCGATTATAAATGAAGCCATGTAAAGAGTACTTGGTTAGTTATTGGGTTTACGACGCTGGTTGCTATTGTTCGTGTTGGAACGTTGTTGGCGACGAGGGTTGAAGTTAGCTTGTTCACTCTTTAAGCGAATATCCTCAGGGGCCATTTGAATGGTTCCATCCGATAGTGCACTTAAATCAGCCACCACTCGTTGATCTTCGACCCCCTCCTTATTCCAGTTTTGTAGTGAACGCTTCATCTGATTGGCTAGCATCACTGTCAGTTGTTTCTTCTCGGCTCCCTCTTCGTAGGTAACAGCCTTCTTAATCATCTGCTGAAGGAAGCGACCGTAGTGACGAAAACGAATGGGCCCTTGTGGATAACTTAATCGCTCAGGCTTTACCTCTAAGTTTTCCTTCTTGATTATCTCGTACGGATAATCGATATCGAGTTTAAAATCTGACATAATAGCCAAGTGATCCCACAACTTGTGTTTAAAGTCTTGCACATCGCGCAAGTGTGGAAACATCCCGCCCATTATATTGATAATTGTATTGGCACAACGTTGACGCTCTGCTCTATCCTCGATGGTTAGGGCATGGTCAACCATATTTTGCACACTCCGACCATATTCGGGTAGGGGCAGCGTACGCTGTTGGGTATTATATTCTATCATTTACAATAAGTTTTTAGGTTTGGTGGCCACAAATTCTTTCAGGTAGAAAGGCTCAAAGTAGGCCACATCTTTAAAATCACCTTGTGCTTTAGCCTTCTCGGCCAACGGGAACATCCATTTGGCTAAAGGGCGTACATCATCAAGGAAGTGTGCATTGGGATGTGTTATTTTCTCTCTACACTTAGCAGACCCATTACCGAAAAAGTATACGGGGTGTTTCTCGAGGAACTCCAAGTAAGAGTTCTCGTCAATAATATCGGCAGCCGTATCGCGAACCACATTTAATGCACGGTCGTAAATGGCCGAGTAAACTTCCATTCTACGGGCATCAATCATGGGACAAAGCAGCGCATCATCGGGTAATTCTTGGTGTAGCAATACGGGTACTGAAAGCACCTGCAGGGTAGGCAATCCAATTAAGGGCAAGTTACGCCCGTAGCAAACACCTTTTGCCATTGATACACCAATGCGCAAACCCGTATAGGAACCAGGTCCACAGCTAACCGCCACGGCATCTAGTAGCATACCACGGCTATCAACAAACGAGAGGGCTTCATCTACAAACACGCCTAACTTCACAGCATGAGAGGGACCCTCTAAATCTTCTTGGTAAAAAACCGACAGGCCATCTTCGCTCACAGATACCGAGCATGCCTCTGTCGAAGTCTCTATATGTAAAATACACGACATAGTCTATTCATCTTTAGATAATCCGCAAATATAGCAATTTATTCACGCTTCTTTTCCATAATTTGTACTACTTTTGCAAAAAACATATTACCTATGATACAATCCATGACTGGATATGGCAAATCGACTGCCACATTTGGAGACAAAAAGATTCATGTAGAGATTAAATCGCTCAATAGCAAAGCACTCGACCTATCGACACGCATTGCTCCTTTGTATCGCGAGAAAGAGATTGAGATTCGTTCCATGGTAGCTAAATCTTTGGAAAGAGGGAAAGTAGACCTAAGCATTTGGGTAGAGAAAGAGGCCGGAAGTGCTGCTACTCCCATCAATGCAGCATTGGTTGAAAACTACTACCAACAAATTAAAACGATTTCAGAAACAGCCAAGATTCCATTGCCAGAAGATTGGTTTGCAACCCTACTCCGTATGCCCGAGGTAATGACGAAAGTAGAAATACAAGAGTTGACTGAAGAGGAGTGGAATGCAGTACGCCAAGGAGTAGAAAGTGCTATAGCAAACCTGATGGCCTTTCGTGCGCAAGAGGGTGCAGCACTCGAAATTCGCTTTACACAAAACATTAACAGCATAGAGCGATTAATGAACTCTATAGCTCCTTACGAAGCAGAGCGTGTAGCCAAAGTTCGCGAACGCATAACCGATGCACTAACAAAAACAATTAGTGTAGATTATGATAAAAACCGATTGGAGCAGGAGTTGATTTACTACATCGAGAAACTTGACATCAACGAAGAGAAGCAACGATTGGCTCACCACCTAAACTACTTCCGTGAAACCATGCACAACGGACACGGTCAAGGTAAAAAGTTAGGCTTCATTGTACAAGAGATGGGCCGTGAGATTAATACCACTGGTAGCAAATCAAACCATGCTGAAATGCAAAACATTGTGGTTCAAATGAAAGATGAACTAGAGCAAATCAAAGAGCAGGTTCTTAACATCATGTAATTGATTATCACTATGGCAGGAAAACTTATTATATTCTCGGCTCCATCGGGCTCGGGAAAATCGACCATCATAAACTATTTACTTACGCAAAACCTAAACCTTGCCTTCTCGGTATCGGCTACCAGTCGTGATCCACGTGGCAATGAGCAGCATGGCGTAGAGTACTTCTTCTTGACTCCCGAAGAGTTTCGCACGCGTATCGCAAATGGCGAATTCTTGGAACACGAAGAGGTGTATCAAGACCGTTTTTACGGTACACTCAAAGCACCTATCGAAAAACAGTTGAGCGAAGGCTTTAACGTAGTATTCGATGTGGATGTAGTAGGTGGATGTAATATTAAAGAGTATTACGGAGATAGAGCCCTCTCTATTTTTGTACAACCACCTTCTGTAGAGGAGTTGCGCAGACGATTAGTAGGCCGTGCAACCGATGCTCCAGAGGTGATTGAAAGCCGTATTGCAAAAGCTGAATTTGAATTAGGCTTTGCACCCAAGTTCGATGCAGTGATTGTGAATGACAACCTTGAGAAGGCACAAGCAGAGACTCTTGAGGTGATTCGCAACTTTATCAACAACGGTTAATAAAGTTGCTTCTGAATGACTTTCTACTGATTTTAAGAGTCGTATTTAGTCAATAACTGACTCAATCTTGAATAAAAAATATTGAAGACTCATCCATGAGTAATCAACCGAAAATAAAAACAGCTCTTTTTGGAGGTTCATTCAACCCCATTCACATTGGTCATTTGGCTCTAGCCAATTACCTATGCGAATGGGGCGGAGTGGACGAGCTTTGGTTCTTAGTCTCTCCACAAAATCCGCTCAAAGCAGAGAAAAGCGATCTTTGGGATGATCAACTTCGATTGGAGTTGGTAGAGGCTGCGATTGCCAATTATCCAAAATTTAAGGCGTGCCATATTGAATTTGAGCTGCCCCGCCCCTCTTACACCATTCATACCCTGCGTGCATTGGCACACAGATATCCAGAGCGTGAGTTTACATTAGTCATTGGCACCGATAATTGGCAACTCTTCCCTCGCTGGTATGAATCAGAACAGATTTTGGCGAACTACTCCATACTCATCTATCCACGCCCGGGCTTTGATATAGACGAAGCATTGCTTCCTAAACAAGTTCGATTGGTAGAGACACCACTCATTGAAGTTAGCTCTACCTTCATTCGCGAAAGCCTTGCGGCAGGTAAAGATGTTCGCTACTTCTTACACGCCTCTGTGTATGAGCGAATCATAACACAGAAACAATAAGAAGCAGGACAAAAGAGGAGATTAAAGAGCTGCTTTTTTCTCCATAGAACTTTAGTAAAAAACCAATAAAACAGTCTAACATTATGAAACTAAGATCCAAAGCCTTGGTACTATTTACGGCTCTACTCTCTTGTACTTCTGTTACAGCGAGTAGCTTAGTAAAAGAATCCCTCCAAAACAATCAAAAGCGACTTACGAAGGAGGAGATAGAGGTGGTCTGCACCAAGCAATATGCAGAGCAAGTTATCAACTATGTAAATTCTATCACACCCCATTGGGAAAATAGGGAACTCGTGAATGGAGAATTCAAAATGCCATTTTGGTACGATATAAAGGGTGAAAAGCCTGAAAAGGGTTACCCCATGTATATCTCCATGCATGGTGGCGGTGGCGCACCTTCCGAAGTAAACGACAAACAGTGGGAGAATCAAAAGAAACTCTATGGTGTAGTTCCCGGTATCTATTGGGTTCCACGTGCTCCAACCGATAGCTGGAACTTGTGGCACCAAGACTATATGGAAGAGTTCTTACTACAAGCAGTTACGTATGCTGTCAATGTACTCGATGCCGATCCCAACCGCATCTACTTAACAGGCTATTCAGCAGGTGGAGATGGAACCTACAACTTGGCACCTCGGTTGGCCGATCGTTTTGCTGCAGCAGCCATGATGGCAGGACATCCTGGCGATGCAAATGCTTTGAATCTACGCAATCTACCCTTTGCTATCTACATGGGCGATAAAGATACAGCTTATGATCGTAACAAGCATGCTGCAACGTGGGGCAAAACACTCGATCAGTTGCAAGAGAAAGATCCAGCGGGCTATGTTCATCATGTCGTAATTTATCCTGAAAAGGGACATTGGATGGACAATGAGGATAAAGAGGCCATTGCATGGATGGCTCAATTCACGCGCAGCCCCTATCCAAATCATATTATTTGGGTACAAGATGATGTATTGGCTACACGTAAATACAATTTAAGTGTAGAGAATCCAGCAGAAGGAAAAAGCTTAGTAGTTAGCTATGACTTTGCCAATAACCGTGCCGAGATTGAATCATCGGATTACGATCAAGTTACATTCTGGTTCAACGACTCTATGCTAAACCTAGATGAGCCCATTGTGATTAGTTACAAAGGGAAGGAGCTATTCAAAGGAGTAGTAGAGCGTACATCCAATAATATTGAAATGAGCATCGCCAACCGATTTGATAGCTATTACGCATTTTCTGCCCAAGTAACAGTTAAACTTTAGATCGAACACGATAGGCGCTATATATTTATTACTTTTCTATGGAGAAAAGATGCCTAATTTAATTTATTAAAATCGAGCCATTTATATAGGGTCACCTCTTTTAATTGCAAAAGAAGTGGCTCTATTTAAATAAGTATATCTATAATCACACAAAGAAATAATGTTGTAATTTTGAACCATCAAATAAAACAACACGTTTAATTCTAGAAAAAAGAATTCGCATGAAAGCAATCTTACGTAACACACTAAAAATGGCTTGTATAAGTACAGCCCTTTTCCTCGCAGCCTGCTCTAACCAGCCTAAAGGTTATGTAATAGAGGGAGAGTTGACCGATGCTACTGCCCCAATGGTCTATCTTAAACGGTATGAAAAGAAACTCTTTGTCGATATAGACTCAGCAGTTGTATCGAACGGAAAGTTCCGGTTTGAAGGAGTAACGCCCGAAGTAGTAGCTTGTGGATTAACCACAGCGAAAGATAGTAAACAGCCACTGGTGTTCTTCCTAGCAAACGAGACAACCACTTTAAAACTAGATGAGTCAGCAAAGAAAATAACCGTATCAGGCTCACCTACAAACGATATCTACTTTGCCAATGCACCGCTTGTGCGTCAAAATGGGTTCGATCTAGATAGCCTTGTTATCATTCATCCCAATTTGGCGGTTATCCCCTATTTTATCATGAAAGATTTCTCATGGAAGCTAGACTTAAAGGAGGCTAAAAAACTGCGTTCCATGCTTGATACTTCGCTAGATGGCACACTCTACGTAAGCCAAATCGATACTCTCATCGCTCGATTGGAGAGCTTGCAAGTAGGCAGTATAGCCCCCGATTTCTCTCTACCCGATGCCAATGGAAATTCGGTAGCCCTCTCTTCATTTAGAGGAAAATATGTATGGGTAGACTTTTGGGCATCATGGTGCCCCGATTGTCGCAAAGAGAGCCCACTTTTGGTAGCGACGTATGAAAAATACAAAGAGAAGAACTTTACCATGTTCGGCGTTTCTCTAGATCGAAGAGAAGATGCTTGGCTAGCAGCTATTGAGAAAGATAAACTCACTTGGTCACACGTAGTAGACTACCGTGTATGGCAAGCCGATGTAGTAGAGCAGTATGCGATTCGCTGGCTACCTACCGGCTATTTAATTGATCCGAATGGGGTGATTGTAGCTGTAAGCACACAGGCCGATGAATTGATTCAAAAACTTGAAGAGATTTTCGAGGCTCAGTAAATAACAAGTTCGATCTCTACTGAGAAATAAAAAGTGCGTACTATTTTAGGATAGTACGCACTTTTTATTTCTCAGTAGAGCTGTGGGTTACTACAAGCGAGGTAGTGGCCCATTTACAGCCGAGTTGTTGATAATCTCTTGCTCGGGTATCTGAAAGAAGTAGTAAGGTGAATTGGCTACAAACTCACTTCGATCGGGAAATGAAAGTGTGTAGTGCCCGCCTTTAATCGTAGGATACTCAGGAAAATCAGATTCATCCAGTATTTTACGTGCCAACGAACGCTGTGTACGAGTCAAGTCAAAAATACCTGCAACTCCCTCACCCCAAAACTCACGACGACGCTCCTCCAATAAGAAATCAAGATTGAATGTGTAGCCACTCGTAGTAGCATTACGAGCAATGCGTACCTCGTTTATAATCTCTTCTGCAGTTTGTGCAGTACCACTAGAAGCTCCACGTAGTTTTGCCTCAGCCTCGATAAACCAAGCTTCGGCAGCGCGCATAAAGAGCAGATCGGCTGTACGTTCGGTAGCTCTAAATCGGAACTTGGTATACGTCAATATATTCTGTACACGAGGAGCCCCATCGCTACTAAACTCAAACAAAGAGAAACGAATATCATCGGCATCATAGCCATTACCGTAATCAAACAATTTCTTAAAGTAGGGATCGGGTACGGCATTTTTATAGTAAGCATCAGTATTGCCTGGACGCGTGTCGAGGTAGTGGAATGCATAACTCATATCACTGCTTGACGAGGTTTGAGGCAATCCCCACATGAATTCACGATTGCTAGATTCATTAAAGCCGGATACAAACTCTTGGGTACTCATCAGCCTATATTTATCGGAAGTACGGATAGAGGCTGCATGCAAAGCAGCTGCATCCATATCGGTCTTAATACCTCCTGATGGAGTCGTTCCGCGAGTAAGATAGGCTCTAGCCAAGAACATGGAGACTACATCGGCATCCATCTCTGCAAATGAAAGTTTACTGTAAGCCTCATCGGCTAGAATTTCCTTAGCAATCAATAAGTCATGAATCAAAACCTCGTATATTTCTCCAACTGTAGATAACTTAACACCCGCCATAATCACATCTACATCGGTTATATCATTCATATTGGGGCAAACTGCTAAATCTTTAGCCACATCGTATGGAAGTTGCCACAAACGCACAATGTCCAAGTAGCAGGCAGAGCGTAAAGCCAATATTTGTGCATACATGGCGCGCGATATGCCCGATGGGTTGGATAGACTGTTGTAGAATTCAATCGCTTTGTTGCAGTTGGCAATGGAGTTGTAATACTTGCGCCATGTTACATTAACATTGGCTCCGAGCGTATTATTGGTTACAAAATTGTAGTGATTCACCACTCCACCATAAATACCTTGTGTACCAATCATGTCACCTCCTAGTGCATCGATAGCAATAAGTGTACCTCTGTAACCAGGGTAACGATACGAGTTAAACCAATTGGTTAATGTATAAAATGCTCCATTGTAAAGTGCCTGAAGGGTTTGATCGGCAAACTCAGCTGAGACTGACTCATCAGTAGCATTGGTTGGAGGGTTCACTGTTAGAAAGTTGTCACACGAGGTAACACTGGCAGCGATTAATAGTGCTGCTATATATTTTTTCATCATAGAGATCATTAAATTGTCAAATTAATACCAAATGAGTAGGTCTTCACAGCTGGATAACGATAGCTAGTAGTACCATTTAAGCCACCCGATTCGGGATCAATACCATCCACTCCAAAAATGGTGAAGAGGTTTTCACCTTGAAAGAAGATAGAGGCATTGCTTATTTTCACAGCTTGAAGTATTTTACTAGGTACATTGTAAGTAACGGCCAAATTCTTTAAACGTGCATACGAACCATCGTATAGGTGGCGCGATGATTGATCGGAGAAGCTATTAGTTACTGTACGAGTAGTAAGGCGTGGCAGGTCTGTATCTTGATTCTCGGGAGTCCAACGATTAATCATCTCCTGAGCCAAAGGACGTCCCTTCGAGGTTCCATAGTTGTAGTTACCTAAGAAATCGGTTGCATAAAGCTTACCACCAATGCTGTAAGAGAGCAAGGCCGAAATGGTAAAATCAAAGAGCTTAAGATCGGTATTGATACCTCCATATATTTTAGGAAGTGCACTACCCATATTCTGTCTATCGCTTACGGAAGCAGTAGCATATTGAGTTGTTTTATACTTCTGCCCATTTTCATCTACCAAGTACCAAGCTGCTTCTCCAGCACCGGCTTTACGAACCTCTACAATAGCCCCATTTGAGTCACGATCATAGAGAGGTTCATCAGCCTTCGTATTTCCGGCCCACTCTACTAACTTGAAGGCATAGATATCTCCTCCCTCAATTAAGAATTTAGTACCCGATTGAACCCCTTGTTTAATAGGGAAAGAGGTTATTTTATTCTTGTAGTGAGCTAAGTTCATACCCATATCTAGTGCCGTATTCTTCGTTTTAAAGAGCGTACCCTTTATATCGACCTCAATCCCATTATTGCGCATGGCTCCAATGTTTGAAAGAATCGATGAGTAGCCCGAAGAAGAGGATAAGTCATATCCATACAACAAGTCCTTGGAAGAGCGTTGGAAATACTCAATACTACCACGTAAACGGCCACTGAAAAGCGAGAAGTCTACTCCTAAGTTAAAGTTCAAGTTGGTTTCCCAAGTCAAGTCTCTGTTCGAAAGTGTGTTGATATAGATACCTGGCGATGTTCCTACCTGCACCGATTCGTACACCGATTGATAAGGGTAATACTCTGATAACTCTTGGTTTCCTTGAGCACCGTAACTCACACGCCACTTTAACAGATCGACCACCTCTACACTCTCCATAAAAGACTCTTTTGCCATATTCCAAGCCAAACTTACCGACCAGAAATCACCCCAACGATTGTTTGGGTGAAACTTAGACGATCCATCCCGACGATACGAGGCCGAAACATTGTATATACCTTGGTAATTGTATTCGGCACGTCCCAAGAAGCCTGCTAACGTAAATTTATCCGAATACCCACTAAAGCTAGAGACGATAGATCCTGCATCGGGCTCTTGAATACCTGGTAAAGGGAAAGAGCGAGTAGATCCACCACTGTATTCACGCATATAGCCATAGATTTCTTGACCTGCCATTAAGGAGATAACATGGTCCTCTTTAATCTCGGTATTGTAAGTTAAGATGTTGTTAAAGGTGTAACTTTTTACCGTCAAAGTACTTCTTGAAGCGGAGGTATTTTGCAGGTTTTGTGCCACCTCTTTCTGTCCATCGGCCCCCACTGTAGAGAGCACAGCAAAGGCTGGTGAATAAGAGTGATTGTTGCGGGTGCTAATATCTGTACTATAAGTCGTTTTAAACTTTAAGCCATCGAGTGGTGCAAGCCATTCGGCCATTTTTGAGATATCGAAGTCTAAAGATCCTCGAACAGATACTAAATCGCGCTTGCGTTGATCTTTCGAAAGCGGAATACTAGCCAACTGATTGTTGGTGGCGAAAGAGCTGGTACGGTAGGGACCAAAGTCATACATTTTATTGCCATTTCCATCATACAAATAGGCTCCAGTATTGGGATCACGCTTGTAAATAGGATAGAAACTAGGCATATTCATACCGTAACTTAAGGCATTGCCCACGTTGCTATCTTGCGAATCGTTAAAATCGGTTGTGCTATGCGAGTAGCTCAGATTCAAGAAGGTCTTCATCCAATCGGTAGTCTGATTGGTAATGTTGGTTCTAACCGAAGTGCGGGTAAAGCCCGAACCGATTGTAATACCCTGCTCTTCAAGATGACCTGCCGAAACAAAATATTGGGTACTTTTACTACCACCCGAAACATTGGCATTGACCTCATAACGGTGGCCAGTTCCAATCATGGCATCGTCCCAGTTATCATCCCACAAAGGGTTTAAACCGGCTAATAGTTTGCCATCCGTTCCTACAGGTTGCGTATATTGGGTACCATAGGGATTGATACCTATGTCACTAATTAACTCAGAAGATGCTCTACGAGCAGCCTCTTCGGCCGAATAGTTGTTGTCCATATAACCGTTACGAAGTGTCTCCCAACGCAACTCCATCCAGTCATTCGTACCCATTAGTTCCAAGGGTTTTACAGCACGCTTAGACCATCCAGCAGTAGCACGAATATTTACTTGCGGTGCTCGCTCTTTTGCACCATTTTTGGTAGTGATCATAACAACCCCGTTACCGGCACGCGAACCATAAAGTGCAGCCGATGCAGCATCTTTCAAAACAACCAAAGATTCAATATCGGCTGGATTCACACTGGCTAGATCCCCATCAAAAGGTACCCCATCAATCACATAAAGCGGAGAACTAGAGGCATTAATCGAACCAACACCCCTCACACGAATAGAGGCTGCTTCGCCCGGTTGACCCGATGAGGAGGTTACTTGTACCCCTGCTGCCGCACCTTGAAGTGCATTACTTACATTGGTTACTTGAGCGGTATTCAGACGGTTGTTATCGACTACAGCCAATGCACCTGTAAAGGTGTTTTTCTTGGCTGTACCATAAGCTACTACAACCACTTCCTCCAACTGTTGATTATCGTTTGCTAACTTAACGACCGAAGCCTGAGTAGCCGTAAGCTCTTTCGATTCTAAACCGATGTAAGAGAAAACCAGTCGGGCATCCGCTGGAGCCTCAAGCCGATAGTTCCCATCGATATCGGTTACAGTACCTACAGTTGTACCTTTAATGACAACCGTGGCTCCGATGACAGGATCACCATTTGTCTCAATAACTTTTCCTGTGACAATTTTTGTCTCACTCTGCGCTACTACTACTGTTGGAATCAGTAAGAGCATTAAATAAACGAAAAGTGTTTTCATTTTCAATACTACATTCATTCTACATTTTGTGTTTTTTATCTCCGTATTACGGTGACTATTTAGATCCTAATTTTATTCATTTACACCTCAATTATAGGCAAGCAATCCTATCTTACTTCTGACTACACACTCCAAACGGCTAAAAAAGTAATGGAGAAGATCCACTGCTTAACACAATAAAGGAGTTAATTAGTGGTTACCCCAACGATTTTCACTCAATGCCCCTACAAAAGTAGGAGAATGCTCTATGGGCTACAATACCATGAATAGGGTATAATCGCTCTGCAAGGCTAGAGAAAAGAGAGATACGAACAGCCAACAATAGGTGCAAAACCTATGAATTGATTGCCTCACGAAGCTGATTGAGTGCCTTTTGGAGCAGAGAGCGTGGGCATCCTACATTTAGGCGCATAAAACCCGTACCCTCTTTACCAAACATCGCTCCATCATTAAGCGCTAAACCAGCTTTCTCTTCAAAAAGCGTGAGTAACTCTTTCTGATTTAATCCCAACTGACGGCAGTCTAGCCACACCAAAAAAGAGGCTTGAGGACGTAGTGGCTTCACTTGCGGAAGCTGCTCGGCACAATAGTTAAGTACAAATTCAATATTCTCCTCTACGTAAGCTAGCATCTCTTTTCGCCACTCCTCACCCTGCGTAAATGCAGCAATCGTAGCAATGGGCGCAAAAAGGGTAGGCTCGTGCAACTCATTGGCTCGCAACCAATGAAAGAAAGGATCGCGAATCGCTTTATTGGGTACTATGGCGTAGGAGCTTACTATACCTGCTATGTTGAAAGTTTTAGAAGGAGCACCAAAGGTTATGCTACAAGCTGCAGCCTCTTCCGAAACGGTTGCAAAAGGGATGTGTTTATTCCCCCAGAGCGCCATATCGCAGTGAATCTCATCGGCAATAACCAATATATTATGCTCAGAGCAAAATTGAGCCAGTCGTACAAGGGTCTCTCTATCCCAAACCATGCCTGCAGGATTGTGTGGATTAGAGAGCACCAATACCCGACATTTCTCATCGACCACCTTTGCCAAATTCTCAAAGTCCATAGAGTAACTGCCATCGGCATTCTCCTTTAGTGGATTGTAAACCACCTCTCGTTTATTTCCTTGTGCAGTCAAGCGGAAGGGATGATATACAGGAGGCTGAATAATCACCTTCTCATCTGCTTTTACAAAGACATTGATTACAAAACCAATTCCTTTTACGATTCCAGGAATATAGCTTAACCACTCCTCTTTTACTTCCCATTGATGCTGTTTAGCAATCCATTGTTGAACGGTAGGCCAATAGCTCTCCGGCTCCATAGTATAACCAAAAAGGGAGTGCTCCAATCGCTTTTTTAGGGCATCGGTTATGAAAGGAGGTGTCTCAAAGTCCATATCAGCGACCCAAAGAGGAATTAGATTGGCATTACCAAATCGTTCTTGCAGTCCATCTACCTTCAAAGCTCCGGTACCGCGTCTATCTACAAGTTTATCAAAATTATATTTTCTCATCGTTATCAATTTAAGTGGAACCTAAAGTTGCAAAGCTTGCTTAATATCTTCTAGCAAGTCCTGACTATCTTCCAATCCAATAGAGAGGCGAATTGTCGTATCTAACACATCCATGCGAGCACGTTCATCGGAGGTAAAGTTTCCAAAAATAGTACTAGCTGGATGAATAGCCAATGTCTTAGTATCGAAAAGGTTGGTTGCTCTGCGTATCAACTTTAGCCGATTAATGAACTCGAAACAGTGTGTTTGGCTCTCTAAATCGATGGTAAGCATAGCTCCAGAACGCTTTCCAAACTGCTTTTGCGCCAATGCATGGAAAGGATTCTCTTTTAATCCTACATAGTTTACTCGTTTAATCGGTGCTATTCCAGTTAACTCTTTAGCTAGTGTCAATGCATTGGCCGATTGAATGCTGTAGCGAGCATGAAGTGTTTCAAGCCCCAGAGTATGCATATAGGCTACATGAGGAGTCATGTAAGCACCCAGATTGAGTAGCATTTCACTGCGCATTCGTTTGGCAAACCCAGCCGTATTTCCGTAATCTATAATTAATCCACCAATCGAGGTAGCGCCACCCGATAGATATTTAGTGCTCGATATCAGTTCGATATCAATACCCAGTGCTTGTGCGCTAAACTCCGTAAAGGGAATGAGTGTGGTATCGGCTATCAAAGGGATACCTCGCTTGTGTGCAATTTCACTCAGAGCAGCTATATCAACCACCTCCAATTGCGGATTGGTTAATATTTCAAGGTAGATGCAACAACTATTCGCATCGACAGCAGCTTCAACGGCATCGAGTTGGGTAAGATCACAAATCTTAGTTTCTACGCCAAAACGTTCCAACGTATTGGTAAATAGCGAATAACTATTTCCAAAGAGGTGGTTAGAGGTGATTATATTTTTACCTGCAGCAGCAATCGCCAAAAGGGCATTGCTAATAGCAGCCATACCCGAGCTTAAAGCGATAACCTCATTCGCACCGGTTAGACTCTTAACTCGCTTCTCAAAGTAGGTCACTGTGGGGTTCGTTACACGGGAATAGTCGGGCACATCCGAACGTCCACAAAAGGCATCGGCCATCTCGCTCGCATTTTCGAACTCATAAGCCGCTGTATGGTACACGGGCATACTGAGGGAGTTGTAGGCATCAGGGCTTTGGTAGTTGGTGTGAATGGCTTGAGTTTGCTTTCTCATTTTTATTTCTCTTTATTTACTCTTTATTTACTCTTTATGCTTATGAACAGAATGATATTCTTCCACAAAGATACAAATAGAGAAAAAAAGTATAAATAGATAACATAATTACAGAAAAAGCAACTAATAAAAGCATCACAAAAAGAGAAAGCAACTAAAAACCATCCCTCAACAGACAAGAAAAAGAATAAATGAGAAGTTTGCTATTCATGCCTATTCTGCTTTACGCAAAACCATTTACGCACTAACAAGGATTTACACCCTACTATTAGTACCCATTCTCCTCTGCTCAGAACCCTTTATAAAGAGTACTTAGCAGAGGAAAAACAGAGTCAAAGAGTCTCAAATTTGCTACTTCAACTCATCATAGAGATGCACATGAATGCCCTCACTTGACCATTTATGCACGACTGGTTTTAAACGTTTAATAAAGTCTGCATACTCTTTTACCTCAACAGGACTCCATGCAACCTCGGCATAGGCAGCAATACGTGGAAAAGTTTGACTCTCCAATTTCTCTTTTTCCGAAACCCATTCGGTCCACATTTGGCAACCTAGGCCAATAATATTCTTGTGGTATTGGGGTTCCAAAGCAGTAGGAATAGGATTGAATTCATACGATTTGCTAAGAGGTATGGAGTTGTGCGAATAATCTAGATAGGTAGAACCGTGGTAAGAGTTAACCAATCTGTATCCCCCTTTGGCTGCATTGGTCAATTCGTTTATATCACCTTTCCAAAATTGTACCACGACATTGGGTGCTACTTTAGTCGATGTTTCGGAGAATGAGATATTATCATCGGCATGCAGATTGGTTCCCAAAATTTCATTCCATCCCATCATAGAAACCCCTTGATTCTCGATGAAGTGAGACATGTTGTTTGAGAACTCAATTTGAATATCCATAAATGAGTTATAACCTTTTGCTTTTTTATAGGCTACCATCTCTTTATCTTCTTCCCAGTGGTTGAATCTCACCTCATCTCCACCAATGTGAATCACATCCGTTTCGAACAGGGCAATCACTTCAAGAACCACATCTTGCAAGAACTCTTGCACCTTTGGATCAATAACATCGAAAGTCACATAATGCTTACCGAAAAGGACGGGCACCTCTATTTGTTCATTCTTTGTACCTAACCAAGGATAAGCAGCCACTGCTGCACTGGCATGTCCCGGCATCTCAATCTCAGGAACAATCTTAATGTTACGCTCCTTAGCATATTTTACCACCTTCTTAATCTGCTCTTGTGTATAATAGCCACTGTGAGGTTTTCCTGCAGTTTTGCCACTTCCCCAAGTTCCTATTTCAGTATCCTTACGCTTCGAACCAATCTCTGTTAAGAGCGGATATTTCTTAATTTCGACTCTCCAACCTGCATCATCAGTTAAGTGCCAGTGGAAGACATTCATCTTTAACTCGGCCAATTTATCGAGGATTTTATAGACCTCTTCTTCTCCAAAGAAATATCTAGATTCGTCGAGCATATACGATCTCCATTCAAAACGGGGGGAATCCTCTATTTTTTGGGCAGCTACCAAGTAACTTCCCTCTACTTTACCCGCTTCAATAAGTTGCAAAAGTGTTTGGATACCATAAAAGGCTCCCGCTTCGGTCGATGCATTCACTTTAATCTGGCTGTTGGTAACCTCAAGTGTATATCCCTCTGCAGGGATTGAAAGCGAGCTGTCGACTCTCAATTCGATCTTGGGGCTAAATAAGCTGCCCTTGGTAGTCAAGCCAAAGCGTTGTTCTAACTCTTTGGTCAAATAACCCGATGTTTTGTCTGCACCATTCGATACTAGTTTGATGCTCTCTTTGAGAGAGAGGGCACTGTTCTCCTCGACAACTACTTTAGCAGGTTTGGGTATTACAATGTCATTGGCACTCTTGTCAAAGTGATGCGTTTGGCCACAACTTACCAGAAAGAGGGCCGTGGCTGAAAGTAGAAAGTTTTTCATACGTATTTATAAAAGGGTTAATGGTTATTTGACCAGTATTAAGTTAACTAATACATAATAAATAGATGTAATTCCTAAACAAAGCGCTAATATATTAAAAAACAGCGTATAAACAACTATCCATCACCCTATTTTTAACAATTAAACTCCAAATATCCTCCATTTTGTCACACAATAGATCAATTGGAAGAGCTTTAGCTACTACATGATTCTGCATTGGGCATTAGGTAATGAAAGGAGGATTGAAAGAATCTGAAAGAAACGAGCGACTTTCTTTATCGCTTCATAATCAATCGAACAACAAACCAAGCATGATGCAATACGGTACTTACCACTCCATAATGACGACACATAATCTGAAAACGCTCCTTTAAGGAGGCTTTGTGATTCTGAGTTGTCATCCCTTCGTTCAGGTAGTTTACCAAAGTAAGGTGGGTAAAATGCAACTCCTTGGCTTGCTTCATCAAGCGGATGCACCAATCAAAATCGGCCGAGAAGCGATAAGTTAGGTTGTATGGCTCTTTTTGGGCCAACGTACGCTTTACAAAGAAGGCTTGGTGACAAACCAACATACCCTGTTGGAAACTCTTCCAAGTAAGGTTTTTGGGAGCTTGTAATCTACGCATGTGCAGGAAGATTCCCGCATCATCAACAATGGCTGTCTGACCATATACAATATCGGGCAGTACTTGAAGATTAGAAGAATCTGCTGATTGAGAAGCAAGAGAGTCGACCATGCATTGCAAAGTATCGGCTGAATGAAAGGTATCGCCCGCATTCAAGAAACAGATGTAATCGCCCGTTGCTCTTTCAAGTCCCTTATTCATGGCATCGTAAATACCGTTATCGGGTTCACTCACTAAAAGAGATACCACCTTCTCATACTGCCTAACCAGTGAAAGTGTACCATCGATAGAATTCCCATCAATAACGATAGATTCTATCTGGGTGTAGGTTTGTACAGCTATACTTTTGAGTGTACGCTCTAATACCTTTTCGGCATTGTAGGTAACCGTTATAATAGAAAAGCGAGGAGAAATAGGCAGATTATTCATGAGAAGCTGTTACTTGGTTGTACAATTGAATGTATTGCTTGGCTACTACCGACTCGGAGTAGCAATCCATTACTTTTCGGCGAGCCGATTCACTAAGCAGAGAGTAGTCGGCCTCATCAAGTATCCAACGGATGCCTTGAGCCAAATCGGTAGCCGATTTGTATTGAGCCACATACCCATTGTGCAGATGGTCGATCATTTCGGGTATCCCCCCTACTTGAAAGCCCACACAAGGGGTACCACAGGCCATTGCCTCCATAATCATATTGGGCAAATTCTCCTGTAAAGAGGGAGTGACAAAAAGATCGACTGCATTGTAGAGATCTACCAACTCCTTTTCGGTGTGAATATAGTTCAACGAGAAAACCGGAAAGGGAAAGAGTGAGGTGCAAGCTGCCGACTCCTTCCCAAAAACCACAATGGCCCATCTCTCTAAGGAGGTAGGATCGGTCTGCGTAAGTACTTTACATGCCTCGACTAAGTAATCAATGCCTTTTCGTTTATCGGTGACTTTTAACGAACCAAACAAAAGTAGTTTTTTATCGGTAGGAAGCTTTAACTGTTTACGAGTCTCCGCCGAGTTATATTTTCTAAACAGTTCCACATTGATGGGATTGGGTATAGAGAGCACCTCTTTTCCTTGCGTCAGTGCACTATAAACAGCCCGTTCTTTGAGCCAATGGCTGCAGGCTACAAAAGAGAGTTTTGCAGGCTCCCAAATTCGTTTTTTCTGTTCAAAGGTACGATAAGAGAGATCCCGTTTTCCTCCCTTTTTATAGAGGAGTGGACAATCGTGACAATGGGTATAGTAGTGATTACAAGAGTCAGAGTGGTGGCAAATAGAGGTAAAGGGCCACATATCGTGCATGGTCCAAACCACCGCTTTACCCGATTGAAAGATACGCTCTAGATCCTTGAGCGAAAGCATGCCTTGATTAATCCAATGAATATGGATAACAGTGGCCTGCTTAAATTCTGGAAGTTGGGTAATATCACACCCCGTATTGGCAATATCGACTGCAAAGAGATTGTGCTTCTTAAAGTGATTGGCCTGCCAAATAACGATACGCTCCCAGACAAATTGCCACACTCTCCATCCCGTTTTCTTAAGTTGGATCACACGGCCATTCTGACTCTGTTTGTCGCGTACGAGTAGCTGCACTTTCACACCCTGCTTCTGCAGCGCCTTCATCAAACGTTTGGCAGCAATGGCTGCACCACCCGTTCGCTCGGATGTGTTAATTAAGAGTACTTTCATTCCAATAGTAGGGTTCGGTTTATACTAATTTATTACACTCCAAAATCACCTTTCAGTGTGCGCTTAATTCTTCGTTTGGCTTTGGCCCAAAAGGAGTTGGTACGCCGATAGTAGGCGGTGTATGCCTTTCGGGCACGCTTATTCTCCTCAACGGGAGTGATAGCTACTACGGGTAGAGCCGATAGAGTGAGCGAACTATCATAGAGTCCTCCCCCACCACAGTGCGTACCCGTTCCATCAAATCCGAGGTTCTTTACCAACGATCGTCCCACATTGAGTGAGAGCACACCCGCCAAGAAGAGCGAAGCATTCCAACGAATGGCCCACGAGTTATTCTGTCCCATTACCTGTCTACGCAACATACGGGCATAGGGGTAAGTTCCCTCGAAATCGAACGTTCGAGTAAGCTTTCGTTCTTCTAACGCTTCAAGTAGCTCTGCTCCATTGGGATTAAAGAGCTTCCAAGCATTTGCCCACGTAGCCCAGCCCCAACTTCCCGTCCAGCGAATAAAAAAGCTATCGGGCAGTGAAGGATCATTGATGTAATCGCACGCTTGAATATGACCCACACGCTCCTCGTCTTTGTACAGTTCCAATGCCTCATTCATAAAAGAGAGAAAGTAGGGTGCCACCACCAAATCATCTTCGAGTACAATGACCCTACCGTATTGATTTACCAAAGTGGTGACTCCATCAATCACATTGCGAGCCAATCCCCAATTCTCCTGCCGCTCTACAACGGTAACCGATTTAAATCCCGTGAGGGAGTGAATCTGCTTCCGTACCGCAGCTACCCATTCGACATCGTCAGCCCCTTTAGCTGCATCGGAATAGATGTAGAGATCACTTTGCGAGGCAAGGCTATTAAGTTGCAACGACTTCAGGGCTTGTGCTAAGTGCTGCGGACGATTGTAAACAAATAGTAGAATGGGTGCTATCATAAGTGGATATACCAATTAGTTAATTCAAAAAATGGGCGCCTCGTTTGCGAGTCTGCTCTCGAAGGGCATATGCCCTGCTACATTGCTTAAAAAGAGTACCAACAATCGAAAGAAAACGAATACTCTCTCTTCCACCACCCTTTACGAGTGCGATCATGGATTTCTTTATCCCCGCCAAAATACCATAGGCAAAAGCATGCAGGGCAGAATACTTTACATTGGCCAGTTCCGAAAGAAGGTAAACATACTCCGAGCGAAAGAAAGCCGACTCAGTGAGTATGCGATACTCGCGATCGTGACTGGCAAAAGCCGAAGAGAGATAGCCCACTTTGTATCCCTGATAGGTAAGGCGATTGATGTAATCTTTATCCTCCCCATAGTGATAAAAGAGCGGCGAGAATCCACCCACCTCTTTGACTACTTGGATAGGTATCCACCAAAAGGCGGCATTTAAAAAGGTCAACTCAACCAATTGCTCTTGGGTGGGTAGTTGTGACACTCCATTCAACGCGGCATAGGTGGCAAATCCTTGGTCGAGTGCATCCCCTTTTCCTGTAAGATGCACCGGTGAAAGAATACCGTAGTCTGGATTACAACTTGCGTATTGAGCCAGCTTAGCCAGCACATCGGGTTGAATCCAGGTGTCTTGATTCATTAAGAAAACAGCATCAAACCCCTCATTCAACGCGATACGCATACCCACATTGTTGGCTTTTCCAAAGCCTAAATTCTCACCGGCCTCTATCAAACGAACGGTAGGATACTCCTCTCGGATGCGGTTAACCGTACAGTCTTGCGAGGCGTTGTCAATGACTAACACCTCCACAGGCAATTGCGATTGCTGCAAACTGCCCAAACAACGTTCCAACCAGGGTTCGAAGTTATACGATACGATAAGAACTAATACCTTCATTCGATATGCATGCTAGAGTTAAAGTCTCCAATTCATTGACTAAAGGTTCTCTTTAGCGACCAAAATAGAGTAAACAGAGGCAAAAGTAGTCATAATTGTCTATTTTTGCACAAAAAAAAGAATGATTACATTGATACCTTCTGGTGGATTAGCCAATCGTATGAAAGCAATTGCGTCGGGCGTGGCTCTCGCTAGTGAATTAAAGCAGGAGCTAATCATTTATTGGTTTCAAACTTGGGGACTTCAAGCTCCTTTCGCTGCACTCTTTCAGCCCATTCGTATGCCTTTGGTTCGCTTTCACGAAGCGAGTAATCTGGACTATCTACTAAGAGATAGACCGCGGAAGAAGAACTTCTACCTACCGGCACTTTACCAGCGCATCAGCTACGATCGTTGCCTGTACGAGCAAGAGAGCTCCAAGCTACTCGATGAGGGGTTTGATTTTAAGAACTGGGCTGCCCAGAAAAAGGTATTCCTCACCACATACGTGGCATTTCATCCCTACAGCAGCTCTACCATGCAGCAGCTCTTTGTTCCACTGAAAGAGATTCAAACCCAAATTGAGCAAGTAAACCCAATAGCGCGTGAGAAGGTGATTGGCGTACACATTCGAAGAACCGATCACATCCTTGCCATTGAAAATAGCCCTATTGAACTCTTCTTTGAACGAATTGATCAAGAGATTGCTTCCGAAGAGAAGCTCTACATCTATTTAGCAACCGACTCGGAAGAGGTAAAACAGGAGATGAAAGAGCGTTATGGCAAACGTATTCTAACCTCGCCCAACCAGGCCGATAGAGAATCGATTGAGGGAATTAAAGAGGGGGTAGTTGATCTATTCGCTTTGGGCAATACCAAGAAAATCTATGGCTCATTCAACAGTACCTTCTCGGCCATTGCAGCACAACTCGGAGATACCGTGCTAGAGATTGTTCAAAAGTAGCACCCTAATAGAAGTAGCTAACTGCCAACTACTGGCCTCGCTTCTTCTTTAGCAAATAGTCCACACTCTCTTTAAAGGTGACCGACCCACTGCCCCACATAAGTAGTATATAGAGAGAGGCTGCCAAGAGAATACGCGTTATAAAAAGAAGCCAAACCCACTCAATAGAGCTGGTAAGCCAATGGGTTGCCAGCATAACCGCAGCGGCCATCACTCCAAAGGGAAGAATATCTTTCAAGGCATCAACTATTGAAAGCGAAAGCTCTTTCTGTACAAAGTAGTGCCATACACCCAGCCAAGCAACTTGTATAGCAACCGATAAAGCAATGGTGGTGAGCAGAGCAAATTCCAGGTAGAAGAGCAGGGTTATAACGCCTAATTGCAACACCCCCAATGCGATGGTACTCCACATGTAAATATGCGATTTCCCTTTGCTAACAATCAAGTTGGAGTAGAGCTGTAGGATGGGAATAAAGGCACCATGTATACAGAGTATCTGCAAGATGGTAGCACTAGGCAACCACTTCTCGGTAATGGCCAAGGTTATAAACTGAGGAGCGATAAGCGAAAAACCGAGCATCACTGGAAAAGAGAGAAAAGAGGCAAAGCGAAGCATCTTCCGAAAGACACGCAGTTGCCGCTCGGGGTCATCGGCAGTCGAAACGAGTATGGGTTGCGCTACCCCTGTAATCATACCCCCTATAAACGAGTGCCCCATGTAGTGCCACTTGTTGGCTTGAGTAAAGTGTCCCACCTCATCGGGCGAAGCGTAACGACCGATTAATACGGTAAAAATGTTATTATTCAGGTGGGTAAAGAGATTGGTCAGAAGCATTTTACTACTGAAGGCAAACATCTCTCGTATGGGTTGGAAAGTAAATGTAAAAGTGGGTCTCCAAGGTGAAAAGTACCAATAGGTAAGTGTTACAACCGATACATAAACCAGACTCTGCGTAGCAATTCCCCAATAGGCAAAACCGTAGTAAGCCATTCCTACCCCTACACAGCCCGAAACAAATAGGGCCAATACCAAAGCAATCGATTTTTGCTTTACCATGAGGTTCTTAAAGAAATAGGCGTTGTGCGCAATGCCTAAGCTAGAGATGACAAAGCCCAAAAAAGAGTAACGGGCCAAAGGCGTTAGTTCGGGTACCCCATAAAATGCAGCAATCAGTGGAGCAAGGGCAAAAAGAAGCAAGTAGATGCAAACACTCATACCGGTACTAAACCAAAAAACGGAGGTATAATCTTGTTTCGATACCGCTTTGCGATTGGCAAGGGCAGTCGTAAAACCACTCTCTTGCAAGGAAGCAGCGATTAAAGAGAAGATGGCGAGCATACCCACCATACCATAATCTTCGGGAGAGAGCATGCGAGCCAGAAAAATACCAAACACCAAGTTTAGCAACTGTTGCATTCCATTGCTAAAGCCTCCCCATAAGAGGCCCTTAGCGGTTTTGTCTTTTAGTGATTCGTTACTCATTTTCGAAAGTCTATTTATAGATAACAAAGGGAACAGAGCTCCCTTTAAAAGTTCACCTCCGCCACAAAAAAGGTGTGACGGAGGTGAAAATAGGTGTTAGACTACTAATACAGATTTACTTTATTTGATCCTTCATCCTTCACACTTACTCATTCACAGCAAGTTGTGGTGAAAGATAGATCTTTTAGAAGGATAAATCCTTCAACTTCATGAAACGTTAGTAAACCCGTATTGAATGCCAATCTATCTTACTTTACTTCACTACCGGGTTTTACCTCTTTCATGGTAGTAATAACCGAAAGCGAGCCGTCAAAGTTTTCAGCACTTAGAATCATGCCTTCGCTTACAATGCCTTTTAGCTTACGAGGGGCTAGGTTGGCAATGAAACAAACTTGTTTGCCTACCAACTCTTCGGGCGCATAGTGTTGTGCAATACCGCTTACGATGGTACGGTTCTCCAAGCCATCGGCTATTTTAAACTGCAACAATTTATCGGCTTTCGGTACTTTGGTACACTCCAGAACCGTTCCTACACGGATGTCCAACTTCATAAAGTCGTCGAACTCAATGTTGGGTTGAATCGGATTCGCTTTGTAGTTCTCCTCTTCGTTGGCTTTCTTGGTATCGAGAAGCTTTTGTACTTGCTCTTCGATGGTGCTATCTTCGATCTTCTCGAATAGCAATTGTGAAGGGTTCAAAGCATGACCTTCGCTCAACAAGTCGGTACGACCCAATTGTTCCCACTCAAAGCTAGCCAAGTTCAACATCTCACGAAGTTTCGCGCTGCTGAATGGCAAGAAAGGTTCGAAAGCGATAGACAAGTTGGCTACCAATTGCAACGAAAGGTTTAGGATGGTTCCGACACGTGCCATATCGGTTTTAGCCAATTTCCAAGGCTCTGTATCGGCTAGGTATTTGTTACCGATGCGCGCTAGGTTCATCGCCTCTTTTTGTGCATCGCGGAATTTAAATAGATCCAACAGACGCTCTACTTCGGCTTTCACACCAGCAAACTCTTTCAAAGTCTCTTGGTCGTACTCCGTTAGTTCGGCGCAAGCAGGCACCTTGTTGTCGAAATATTTTTGTGTCAAGACTAAGGCACGGTTTACAAAGTTACCATACACGGCTACCAACTCGTTGTTGTTGCGTGCTTGGAAATCTTTCCACGTAAAGTCGTTGTCTTTGGTTTCGGGTGCATTGGCTGTCAATACGTAACGAAGTACATCTTGCTTTCCGGGGAAATCAACCAAGTACTCGTGCAACCAAACGGCCCAGTTGCGAGAAGTCGAAATCTTATCGCCTTCAAGGTTCAAGAATTCGTTACTCGGTACATTTTCGGGTAGTATGTAGCTTCCTTCTGCCTTTAACATAGCAGGGAACACGATGCAGTGGAATACAATATTGTCTTTACCAATGAAGTGAAGCAGACGGGTATCTGAATCTTTCCACCAAGTCTCCCACGTATCGGGTAGCAACTCTTTGGTGTTCGAGATGTAGCCAATTGGTGCATCAAACCACACGTAAAGTACCTTTCCTTCGGCACCTTCTACCGGTACGGGGATACCCCAATCCAAGTCACGGCTTACCGCACGAGGTTGCAAGCCCATGTCCAACCAGCTTTTACACTGTCCGTATACATTGGGACGCCACTCTTTGTGCTCTTCTAAAATCCACTGGCGCAACCACGCTTCGTGTTTATCAAGGGGAAGGTACCAGTGTTTGGTCTCCTTCATAATGGGGTGACTACCACTAATGGCACTTTTGGGATTAATCAAATCGGTTGGCGAAAGTGAGGTACCGCACTTCTCGCATTGGTCGCCATAGGCACCTTCACTGTGGCAGTGTGGACACTCGCCCGTAATGTAGCGGTCGGCTAGGAACTGGTGCGCCTCTTCGTCGTAGTACTGTTCCGAGCTCTTCTCGATAAACTCCCCCTTGTCGTACAACTTCTTGAAGAAGTCGCTTGCCAATTCGTGGTGCGTTTTAGACGAAGTACGTGAGTAGACATCGAACGAGATACCAAAGTCGGCAAAAGATTGTTTGATAATAGCGTGGTAACGGTCTACCACATCTTGTGGAGTTACTCCCTCCTTCTTGGCACGAATGGTAATAGGCACCCCGTGCTCATCCGAGCCACCAATAAAGAGTACCTCTTGTTTGCGCAAACGAAGGTAGCGTACATAAATATCTGAAGGCACATATACACCTGCCAAGTGTCCGATGTGTACGGGTCCGTTGGCATACGGAAGTGCCGAGGTAACCGTAGTCCGTTTGAATTTCTTTTCCATTGCTATGTTGTTATCGTTATATGTTAGTTGAAAACATGCAAAGATAACGAAACTAGGCCATTTACCTGCTGCTTTAAAAGAGAATATTCACCAAAAGCACTTACTTTCTACGGTGTAATAGGCAGCTTATGGCTGAAGAAAGCCTCATCGAACCACGCTTCTCTTCCAAATAGGTTTCGCTACTTCGAGGTGAACTCCGTATCTAGAAGAGGGTACGCAGGGGCAAAGTTGAACGTACAAGCAACGAAAGTGGAGAATAGAAGCAGGTAAAGTTGGGAATACGAGTAGAGAAAGTTGAAAACAGAAACAGACGAAGTTGGTGTTTCACTGGAGTGCAACACTTAATTGACTAGGGTGCAACACTTGTTTGACTGGAGTGCAACACCCGATTGACTGGAGTGCAACACTAACTTTGTCCGTTCATTTGGAAGAAGGTAGGCTGATTGGAGGAAGAATAGTATATAATAACTCTAAAATGGCAACGCATTCCAGCCCAATTTTAATTGGCAGGCTCTTTATAGGTTGCACACTCTTAAATATAAGAACAAAGCAAACAAACGAATTAAACGTTTTGTTATGCATCGTAAGGAGATGAATGCATTAATAGAGGGAACGATGCCTCTTTTGAAAGAAAAGCTCCTACTAAACCAACAAATTAATCGTACATTAACTTATCTTCTATGGAAACAAGTCAAAAAGATCGAGTGACTAAGTTCACTGGTATCCAAGGTGCAGGCTGGGTAATTGGAGGCTGCTTTGTATTGGCACTCCTACTCTATTATTTCCTTTATGGTTATTCGGGCAATTTTATGAACAATGACCCCAACAATCATCCATTACCAGGCAACTTACTGGGAACCATTTACAAAGGTGGCGTGGTAGTACCCATTATTCAAACCTTACTTTTAACGGTTATTGCTTTAAGTATTGAGCGTTATTTTGCCCTACGATCGGCCACAGGAAAAGGATCATTGGTACAATTTGTAAGCCGCCTGAAGCTTGCTTTGGCTCAAGGAGATATGGAGAAGGCACATGCTCTTTGTAATCAACAAGAGGGGTCGGTAGCCAATGTGGTGACAGCCGTGCTTGCCAAATACAAAGAGATGGAAGAGAATCAGACGCTCGAGAAAGAGCAGAAAATAGTCGCCATCCAAAAAGAGTTGGATGAGGCCACTGCCCTCGAGTTACCCATGATGGAACAGAACCTACCCATTATATCGACCATTACCACATTAGGTACTTTAATGGGGCTATTGGGAACGGTTATTGGGATGATTCGCTCCTTTGCTGCACTGGCTGGAGGGGGAGGAACCGACTCTATGGCACTCTCACAAGGTATCTCCGAGGCGTTAATCAATACCGCATTCGGTATCGCAACAGGTGCGTTGGCAGTCATCTCCTACAACTACTTTAGCCACCGCATTGACAAGTTGCTCTACACCCTTAATGAGGTAGGCTTCTCTATTGTGCAAAGTTTTGCAGCCAAGAATAAATAGTGTTACCCTTTAAACGCGATTTTTATGGGCCAAGCTAAATTAAAAAAGAAGAGCACATTCATTGACATGACTGCCATGAGTGATGTAACGGTACTACTGCTAACCTTCTTTATGCTTACCTCGACCTTTGTACAAAAGGCTCCGGTACGGGTTAATACCCCTGCATCGGTCTCCGAAATAAAGATACCTGAAACCAATCTCTTACAAATTTTGGTGAGCCCCACAGGTAGTATCTTTATGAGTCTCGACAAGCAACCCGACTTAAAGGCGCTACTCACAAAGATGGGCGAAGAATATGGTATAAACTTCTCGAGCGAGCAAGAGCGAAAGTTTATGCTCGCTCCTACCTTTGGAGTGCCTATGAAGGGAATGAAACAGTATTTAGACCTATCTACCGACCAACAAGACAAAGTTTTACCCAATGAAGGGATACCGTGTGATAGCCTCGACAATCAGTTCAAATCGTGGGTGCGACATGCGCGGGCCATTAATCCCGAACTACGCATAGCGATTAAAGCCGATGCAGAGACTCCCTATGCGGTCATTAAGAAGGTTATGAACTCCTTGCAGGATTTACGAGAAAATAGATACAACTTGATCACCTCTTTAAAGAGCACCCAAGATCAATAAAAAGGTAAAACCATGAGCGCCGAAGTACAAGAAAACAACCACCACAAAGAGAAGGGTACGCAACAGAAGAAGAAATCTGTACGGGTCGATTTCACTCCCATGGTCGATATGAACATGCTACTCATTACTTTCTTTATGCTCTGCACCACGCTAAGCAAGCCTCAAACCATGGAGATCAGCATGCCTAGCAATGAGAAGAATCTGACCGAAGCCGAACAGAGCAAGGTAAAGGCTTCGCAAGCCATTACACTCCTGCTAGCGGGTGATAACAAACTCTATTATTACGAGGGGGAACCAAATTATCAAGAGTATACCTCTCTGAAGGAGAGCAGCTACAGTGTCGATGGACTACGTACGGTTCTACTTGCTAAAAATTACGAAGCGGTAGAGAAGGTAAAGCAGTTGAAAGAAAAAAAACAGAACCTAACACTTTCCGAAGAGGAGTATAAGAAGGAGGTAACTGCCATAAAAAGCGATAAAAATACCCCAACAGTTATTATTAAAGCAACCGATGACTCTTCGTATCGAAACTTAATTGATGCACTAGACGAAATGCAAATCTGCAACATCGGGAAGTATGTAATAACCGACATCGTAGCTGCCGATCAGTTTCTGATAAAAAACTTGTTGAGTCAAGGAGAGTTAACGAAGGATATAGTACCCGAACATCCCACTTCAAAAAAGAGAAAATAACCATGGCAAAGATTGATTTAACCTCGCGCGAATGGTGCAACTTGCTCTTTCAAGGGCGAAACAAGGGGTATGGGGCTTACAAGCTTCGTTCCGAATCAACCAAGCGTCACGCATGGGCTTTGTTGGGTGTAACCTGCCTTACAGGGGCCTTCTTCTCCATTCCTACTGTACTAAAACTAACGGTGCCCAAAGAACGTGAGGTGGTGGTAGAGGTAACTACACTTTCTCAATTAGAGGAGCCCGAAGTAAAAAGTGAAGAGGTAAAACCGGTAGAGCAAATAGCCCCTCCGCCTGCACTGAAGAGTTCCATTAAATTTACGGCACCCGTCATCAAAAAAGACGAAGAGGTACACGAAGATGATGAGATAAAGAGTCAAGTGGAATTGACACAAACCAAGGTAGCTATCTCCATAGCCGATGTAAAAGGGAATGACGAGTTAAATGGGAAAGACATTGCCGATTTGAAAGCAGACATTGCTCAAACAGGGGAAGGAAAAGAGGAACAAACTTATACCCGAGTAGAGCAGATGCCTCAATACCCAGGGGGGGAGAAGGAACTCATGAAGGAGATTGCAAGCAACCTGCGTTACCCTCCTTCGGCCGAAGAGAGTGGTATCAGTGGTAGAGTATTTATCCGTTTCGTGGTTTCGGCAACGGGCGAAGTGAAGAATGTTACGGTAGTTCGCTCCTTAGACCCTGCCTGTGATAAAGAGGCAGTTCGAGTCATCGAATCGCTCAAAAAATGGATTCCTGGCAAACAAAATGGACGAAGTGTACCCGTTTACTATACGGTTCCTATCATCTTTCAACTGGTTAAATAATGGGAAAGTTAACCTATCTATTTGTAGGTATTCTATGCCTACTGACTGCTAGCTGCGGCAAATTGTCCAAACAGCTAGCAGAAGAGGACACCTTGGTGTCGGGTCATATTAAAATAGCGATTGATGAATCATTTAAACCCATTGTAGAAGAGCAGTTACAGGTATTCTTAGCACTCCATCCCGAGGCATCCATTACTCCTATCTATTGCAATGAGGTCGAAGCAATACACTACTTGCTACAAGACAGTGTCCGTGTAGCCATTACCACGCGTGCATTGACCACCGATGAAGAGCATTATTTAAACAAAAAAAAGTTTTTTCCTCGCTCTGTACCCATCGCCTCGGATGGTGTGGCTTTGATTACACACAAAGAGAATCCAGACTCGCTGTTAACGGTACATCAGTTTAAGCAAGTAGTGACCGGAGAGGTAACCGAGTGGAAAGAGCTCTTTCCAGAGTCGCCGTTGGGAAGCATTCAGTTGGTATTTGACAATCCCAACTCAAGTAGTGTACGCTATGTACTCGATTCTATTACCGGAGGAGCAGCACTACCGAATCACTTGAAGGCACTTAAAACCAATCCCGAAGTAGTAAACTATGTGGCTATGCATCCAGAAGCCCTAGGGGTAATAGGAGTCAATTGGATTGGTAACTCGGCCGATAGCACACGGCTCTCTTTTCATGAATCGGTTCGAGTGTTGGCACTTAGTAAAGAGTGGGTAGCCCAACCTGCCAATAGCTACAAGCCTTTTCAGGCCTATTTAGCACTGGGAGAGTATCCGTTTACACGCACCCTGTATGCAGTTGTGAATGATCCCAAGAGCGGGCTTCCTTCGGGATTTCTTAATTTCTTAACCGGATTTCGTGGACAACGTATTATTCTAAAATCAGGGTTAGTTCCCGCTACGGCTGCCGTAAGAATTGTAGATATTAAAACGGAATAGTTAGTTCCCACTATCATAAACAATCTATTATCATGAAGAGATATACAATGACTCTACTCTCCTTTGTTTTCATTGGTTTACTCTATGGGCAAACAGATGACGAAAAGGTGTGGAAAGAGGAGCTCTTAAAAGCAAAGACCTTACTGAAGGAGCAACCTGCACAAGCCGAGGAGAGCATACAAACCCTACTAAAAGGAAAGAATAAAAACAATCCACAACTATTGGTAGAGATAGGCAGAACCTACTTAGCAGTAGGCAATACAGAAAAGGCCATCCACTATGCTGAATTGGCTAAAGAAGAGGATGCTAAATACGCAGCTGCTTACCTATTGAGTGGTGATATTGCATTGGCAGGAGGTGAGGTTAGCCAAGCAAGTAGTGACTATAGTCAAGCCATCTATTTTGATGAGAATTATCTAGAGGCCTACTTACGCTATGCCGAACTCTATCAGAAAGTAAATCCTACCCTTGCCATGGAGACCCTAGAGAAAGTAGAAGCGAAACAGGGTAATAATCGTACGGTAGCACTGAAAGTGGCCGATCTTTACTACGAGATGGGACGCTTTGCCAAAGCCAAGCAGGTTTATGAACGATTTATGAAAGAAGGAACTCCTACCGAAGAGGAGGAGACTCAATTTGCCTTGTTACTCTTTTTAAATAAAGAGTATGAAGCATCGAACGAAGTGGCAAAGAAGGGACTTGAAATAAACCCAAAGGGATTGGTTTTAAACCGTTTGCTACTCTACAACAATGTTGAGCTAAAGCAGTATGAAGCTGCACAAACAGCTGCTAAGATTCTGTTCGAGGAGCAATATGCCGAGAAACGGAGTTATTTGGATTATACCTACTATGGCCACCTATTAAAGGCATCAGGCGAGGTAGATAAAGCCATTGAACAGTACAATACCGCGCTATTTCTAGCAGGAGGAGAGCATCCTGAATTGGCACTAGAGGTGGCTGAAATTTACGAAAAAAAGAAGAGGTATGACAAGGCAGTTACGGCTTATGCAGAATATATAGAGTCGAAGAAGGAGAAAGTAGAGAGTAAGGAGCTCTTCCAATGGGGACGACTTAATTACTACGCTGCAACCGACTCAACCCTACAAAGCAAACAAGCTAATTATTTGGCGACAGCCGATTCTACTTTTAGGCAGATAGCCGATAAAGTTCCTCAAAGTTATATTGGTTCATTTTGGCGGGCCCGTGTGAACTCAGTGAAGGATCCTGAAACCACCTTTGGTCTGGCCAAACCTTACTACGAAGCAGCACTCGCTATTCTGTTGGCGAAACCTGCAGACAGTAATGCGCCGCTAATTGAGTGTTACAGTTACTTAGGCTATTACTACTTTGTGCAAAAAGAGTATAGAACTTCGAAAGAGTATTGGACTAAAATTTTGCAACTCGATCCAACCAATGCGGTGGCAACAAAAGCCATTCAAGGAATCAAGTAGAAATCAAAAAGAAGCTCCTTATACATATTCAGTATAAGGAGCTCCTTTTTTAGCTCTGTTATCGTTTACCTCGGAAAATAAGCAATCGAATGGATCGACTATAACTCAAATAGTTCCAAATCCAGTCGAACAAAACAGCTAGCTTATTCTTTACCCCCAAGATGGAACGCAGGTGAATAACTAACCAAATAACCCAAGCAGTAAAGCCCGAAAGATGAAGTTTGGATAAATCGGCCACTGCTTTATTCCGACCAATGGTAGCCAAGCTGCCTAAGTCAATATAGTGAAAAGAAGAGAATGAATTCCCTCTAGCCCATCCATTAAAGTTAGCTGCCAACAATTTACCTTGCTGAATAGCCACTTGTGCAACTTGTGGATGTCCGTGAGGATAGTTAATATCGTCTTCAACTAGGGCTACATCTCCCAATGCATAGATACCATCCACTCCCTTAACCTGTAATTTATGATCAGTTAAAATACGATTAGATCGTCCCAAAGATTCCGGAGGAATACCCGGTAGCTTGTTGGCTATAACTCCACTTACCCAAATAACAAGTGATGAATATAAGCACTCGCCGGTAGATAACTGCACACAATCCTGCTGATAATCCAGCACCCGTGTATTTAAAAGAACTTGAACACCCATATCTTGCAGAAAATCGAAGGCCTTGGAACCTGCCGAAGAGGACATGGCCCCTAATAGTTGAGGAGAAGCCTCCACCAAATAGATGCGAAGTTGAACCGACTCTAGCTCGGGATAATACTGGGGAAGTACATATCGCTTCATCTCGGAAAGCACACCCGCTACCTCTACACCGGTAGCTCCTCCTCCTACAATTACCAGATTCGATAACTTACTGCGCTCTGTAGGATCACTGGTACGGGCTAACTCCTCTAATTGCAGAAGTATTCGATTTCGAACAAACATAGCTTCTTCAGCCGTCTTCATAGGCAGCGTATTCTGCGCCAACGATTCATTGCCAAAAAAAGAGGTGGTAGTACCTGCTGCAATCACTAGGTAGTCATACGGAACAGAGCCAACACTAGTCAACACCTCTTTTTCTTGGGGGTGCACTTCAAGAACTTGTGCAAGTAAAAAGTTTAGTTTTTTTTTCCGACTAAACACCTTACGAAAAGGGAAACAGATGGAACTAGGCTCTAGACCCGAAGAGGCTACCTGATACAAAAGAGGCTGAAACTGGTGGTAGTTGTTCTTATCAATTAAGGTTACAGCATAGGCCTTGTCATCTAAATCGGAAGCTAAGCGCATACCGCCAAAGCCTCCTCCGATAATTACGATTCGTTTACGCTCCATATATAACTAATTAGGAATGTTCAATATTAAGTTTTAAACATGACTAGTAAATAACAATACGACCCGAAAAGAGTTTGGGAGCTCGTGCTTTATTTAAAGCAACTCTCTGGTACTACTGGAGTAAATGAAGGAGCCCTTGCAGTAAGCTCTCTTTGACTACACGACCTTTTAAAAAGAGCAAGAGAGATCCTATTACTCCAAAGTTGAACAACTTATCCAGACCGATTCGAGAGTCTAATTACCCGGAGGAAAATAAGAGTTTTCTGAAGTACTATCTTTAAAATCAGAGAAACTTAAGGTTTGTTGTACGAGAAGAAATCTAACCCTTCTCTTTTTTATGTACTTTTGTCAACTAAAAGCAAACGTTATGAACATTCTTTGGCTCGATATAAATGCCTCTTATTCACATGCATCGTTGGCACTTCCGGCCTTGCATGCACAACTTATCAACACCCCACATGCTACAGCTCATAACTGGAGTGTAGTACGCGGTTCTACCAAGAGTGATCCCAATCTTCTATTGGAACAGGTTCTAGCGAAAGAGCCTCATTTGGTTCTAGCCTCACTGTGGCTCTTTACACACGAGTATGTAGTAGCGCTTTTAGCTCGCATTCACTCCTTACTTCCCAATAGCTACATTGTGTTGGGAGGGCCCGAATTCTTGGGAAATAACCGGCTATTCCTAGAAAGAAATCCATTTGTAAATGCGGTACTCAGAGGTGAAGGCGAGGAGTTCCTTCCTCAGTGGCTACCTCTCTTGAAAGAACCTAACCGCTGGCAAGAGGTAAGAGGTCTCTGTTTTCTCACGGAGAAAGGGTATCATGATGGTGAAAATTGTACGGGAGTAGAAACTGTCACAAAATATAAACAAACGAATAACCAAGGCGAGACAGAGATTCTACAACTTGATTCTTCGACTCACCACTTAACGAGAAAGATCCTCAATCGAGCTGTAGTAAGCAACTTTACGGGCCTCCATTTTCCCGAGGAGAGCCCATTCTTTGTAACCGATCGCTCGTTCGTGCAACTCGAAACCACGCGTGGCTGTTTTAACTCGTGTGAGTTTTGCGTAAGTGGGGGTGATAAACCGATTCGCTCGCTCACTTTGGAACAGATAAAAGGACGACTCGACTTCTTCTTGGGACAAGGTATTCAAAGCGTACGACTTTTAGACCGTACCTTCAATGGCAACTCCAAACGCTCTATCGAGTTACTCGATTTAATGCGTAGCTATGAAGGAAAGCTGGCCTTTCACCTTGAAGTACACCCCTCGTTGCTTCGCCCTGAACTGCGTGAGGCACTGCAGCAGATGCCTGCAGGGATTCTTCACTTAGAAGCGGGTATTCAGTCGTTGCAACAAGAGGTTCTCGATGCTTGCAATCGCTACGGCCGTGTAGATACAGCTCTGGATGGGCTAACCTTTCTATTCGGACTAGAACAACAGATGGAAACGCACACCGATTTAATAGCTGGAATTCCACTCTATACCTATCCCGCTTTGGTAGAAGATGTAAAAAAACTCCTCGAAATGGGTGCTGGAGAAATTCAGTTGGAGACATTGAAAGTACTACCAGGAACTACGATGCGTAAACGTGCAGTGGAGTTGGGTCTGCAATATGCACCTACCCCACCCTATGAGATTTTGGCTACACCACACATTGGGTATACTGAGTTACGCCGAGCGATGCTCTTATCTAGACTACTCGATATCTATTTTAATCAGGCTCCTTGGCGCAAACTCTTCCAAACGGTTGTGCTGCACGATGCGCAACAGCTGGAGCGAATACTTAATTACTTCACACCACTGAAAGAGCGACTATTCTCGGCTTCGTTAGAAATGCAGGGAAGATTACTGTATGGATTCATTCAAGAAAAGGGAACAGCCTATCTTTCACTCTTCGAAGAGTCATGGATAAGAAATGGACTTCCGCTGAAAAGTTTACCTACCATTGAAACCCTACTTCCCATGCAAAGTTATTTGGAAGAATTGGGTTATCCGGCAGAAGAACGTATGCACTATCGCTGCTACCAAGCAAGTACAATATCTACCGTTTGGATGGTAATTTATGACAAGCGCAAGGGAGGAAACTTACCAATAGATTGCTCAAGAAAGAGCCCACAAGAAAAGTAAACAGAAAGCGAAAGAAACAGATAGGTGGTAGCTCTTTCAGGGCTATTCAGCATCAAAATATTGAACTCTTTCGAATAGTGAGTAGTTATATAGATTGCTTTAATCGGGCCCAATTAAGGCGAACAAGCAGTTTGTTACCTACTATTAATGATTTATGAAACCGTGTAAATGGAATGAAATATTTGGTTGAATCGCGTAAAGCAATCCAACAGTTTTCAATGAGAGGAGCATGCAAGTCCTTTTTTTTATTTACATTTGTGCCACTTTAAAATACTACTTATAAACTATATTATTATGAGAAAAATCTCGTTTCTAATTTCATTTGTATTGCTCTCTACCCTCTTTGTACAAGGGCAGGTACCTAAATACGTTTTCTATTTTATTGGAGACGGAATGGGGGTGAACCAAGTTATGGCCACCGAAATGTATAATGCCGAGTTAAAAGGCGAAATAGGCATTGTGCCTTTGTGCTTTACACAATTCCCATATGCTACAACAGCAACCACTTTTTCGGCAACCAATGGAGTTACCGACTCGGCAGCTGCAGGTACTGCATTGGCTACAGGAAACAAAACAAAGAATGGTGCACTAGGTGTTAAAAAAGACCTTACTACACCAGTTAGCAGTGTAGCTGCATGGGCACAAGCAAAAGGTGCACGCGTGGGTATCAGTAGCAGTGTGAGTGTAGACCACGCTACACCAGCTGCATTCTATGCACACCAAGGTAGCAGAAGTAGCTATTACCAGGTAGGGCTAGACCTTATTGCTGCTGACTACGATTTCTATGCAGGTTCTGATTTTTTGGATCCAACCAACAAGAAAGCAAAAGAGAGTAACAGTGAATCATTATACGATTTGTCTAAAAAGGCGGGATACACGCTAACACGCAGCTACAAAGAGTACCAAAAACAGGCCAAGAAGGCAGGCAAAATGATTCTCTTCCAGCCTGAAAATGCTACCGATGTAACGGCTATTCCTTATGCAATCGATCGCAAAAAAGGTGATTTGACTTTGGAGGAGATTACCAGAGCAGGTATCCACTTCCTTTCAAAGGATAAATCGAAAGGCTTCTTCTTTATGGTAGAGGGGGGAAAAATTGACTGGTCTTGCCACGCTAACGATGCAGCAACCACCATTCACGAGGTTATTGATTTTGACAACTCGATCCGAATTGCTTACGAGTTCTATCAACAACACCCTGACGAAACTCTGATTGTCGTTACAGCCGATCACGAAACGGGTGGGCTTGCCATTGGTAGAGGTAGCATGAATCTTAACTTACAAGCATTGAAGTCTCAAAAGATGAGTGAGAATGCATTTACGTCACAACTCAAAGAGATCAGAAAGAAACACGAAGGTCAAACGGTGCCTTGGGAAGTTGTTAAACAAGCTATCAAAGGTTCATTTGGCTTTTGGGATTCTATTGAACTAAACGAAAAACAAGAAGCAAGGCTGAAAGCAGTATATGCAAAGAGTTTTGAGAAGCAATCAAGCGAAACTCACAAGAGCGAATATCAAGATGCTGAACTTCTAGCTGCCGAAGTGCAAGTGATCCTAAGTGAAATTGCACAATTAAGCTGGGCAAGTGGTAATCACTCAGCAGGATATGTACCTGTATATGCAATTGGTGTGGGTGCAGAAAACTTCCAAGGAAGAATGGACAACATCGAAATTCCGGTTCGCATAGGAAAAGCAGCCGGATATATCGACTAATCGAATTTTAAATAGTAAGACAATCTTTGAAGGTCTTTCTCGGTAAACTCTTCGTAAAGAGATAACTGAGAAAGACTTTTAATTTTCCCCCGTTTTCTGCGATGCTCTAAGATTACTTTGGCCTGATAAAAGTTAAGGTAAGGATGGTTACGAAGTCTATCTAAACTAGCCTTGTTCCCATCGAGATAAGGGGCGGGTAATTCACTCACTTCAAACCACACCCACAAATCGGGTGCGATAAAGGACAACTCCTCAAGCTGACTAACTGCATAGAATCCTCCCAATGCTTCACGGTAAGATAGAAGTCTACGAGCCGTAGTAGAGCCTATGCCAGGTATCTTCTTAAGTTCGGTTGTATCGGCTCTGTTTAAATCGACCAAAGTACCTTCAGCATATTTAATAGGCTTTTCCCTCAGGATCGAATCACGAATGTTAAACAAAGAATCAGTCACTGTAGCTTTCCTACTACGCGGAAGATAAGATTCGGATATAACCACATAAGGCTTTAGCAAGGCAAAGAGCTCATCGGTCATGCCATACACACTAACAACAGATTCGGGAGTGGAGAAAACCTTACCAGCTCGTCTATAATTCAGGATTCGATGAATGAGCCAAGTGGGCAATCCCATTTGGTCAAGCTCCAACGAATCGACTTGATTCGGATCGAAGCGTGTGGGAATAATCTTACGTTTTGTTTCTCTAACACGTTCTCTTCCTTTTAGCTGTTCCTCCTTCTTTTCGGTAATTGAAGCTAGAAAAGAAGTCATTTCATCGGAGGAAGCATTAAATTCTTCTTGCGTTATCACCTCTTCATGGCCTGCGGAAAGAAACGAGTAAGTATGCATACCTACTAGAATAAGGACAATCATCATCAAAAAAAGGAGAACTCTGCGCTCTCCTTTTGTATAGTAAAAATAGTCCTTCCACATGATCTATAATTTTATAATTCCTAACTCCGAAAGGAAAATTGTACCAATTGCCAAAGGAGCTACATATTTTAAAATAAATACGTAGATAGTAAAGAAGCGAATTTTAAGCTTCCCCTGATTCGATATCTGCATATAAGAGATCGATCGATCTAAATGCCACCCCACATAGATAGAAATAAGCATACCACCTAATGGAAGCATAATCTTAGCAGTCAGAAAATCGAAGAAGTCAAAAAAACCTAGATTGAACATCTTTACATGGTTCAACACCCCTAAAGAGAGTGAACAGAGTACGCCTAATGCAATGCAACCAGCTGTTACGTAGATAGCTGCACGTTTACGACTAACTTTAAATCGTTCATGTAGAAAGGCAGTAACCACCTCATGCAAGGATATCGTAGAAGTCAATGCAGCTACAGCCAAGAGGAAGTAGAAAGAGATAGAAAAAATATAAGATAAAATAGGTAGGCCACTAAATGCTTGCTGGAAAACATTAGGCAAGGTAATAAATATTAATGAAGGACCTGCATCGGGGTTAATTCCTACCGAAAAGGCTGCTGGAAAAATAATTAAACTCGACATAACTGCCACAAAAGTATCCACTCCAGCAACGCTTAAAGCCGTTCTAGGCAAATTGGTATCATTGCGGAAGTAAGAGGCATAAGTCGTCAGACAGCCCATACCTAAACTTAGAGAAAAGAAGGCCTGTCCCATAGCGCTCAGAAATACAGTACCATTTACTTTGCTAAAATCAGGTTGCAACAAAAACTGAATACCTTCCATCGCATTAGGCAGTGTAATAGAACAACCTGCCAATACAAGTATGATAATAAAAAGTACAGGCATCATCACTTTCGAGTAGCGCTCAATTCCCTCTTTGACCCCTCTAACAATAATTAGGTGGGTAAGTATCAAGAAAGCAATTAAATAGATCAAGGGCTCGTAAGGATCCTTTGAGAAAGTAGAGAAGGCTGTTACAAAATCGTTGGGCGTTTGATTGGCAAAACCGTTTACGCCTGCCTTCAATGTATATTTAAGTGTCCAACCTGCTACCACCGAATAGTAACTCAAGATAAAGAAACCTACCCAGACTGTCGAGTAACCTAACCATTTCCAAGCTGTATTGGGAGAAAGTGCCTTAAAAGCAGCACCCGTACTGGCACGCGACTCACGACCTACCGTAAACTCAGCAAGCATAATAGGCAAACCGAGAAGAAAAATAAAGAAGAGGTAGATTAGAATAAAAATTGCTCCCCCATAGTTCCCAACTTCATAAGGAAACCTCCAAATATTACCTAAACCTACTGCCGATCCCGCTGCTGCTAGTATCGCTCCTATCTTACTTCCAAAACCTGCTCTTGCACTCATTAATCTGTCAATTAAATTTAAATCGCTTACAATAAAAAAGCAAAAGTATAAAGAATTTTGTAGTTTAGCCGAAAATCATCATGTTTTATGCAAATCTATAATTATTTAAAGAATTACCCGCTTTCAATTGCTCTTGTCATTGTCATCGGGTATCTCTCATTTTTCACACCTCCACAAACAGAGTTAAGTGAAATTAACCATTTTGACAAATTTGCTCACATAGCCATGTATGGTGGATTAAGCTTTGTGTTATGGATGGAATATTTACGAAGCCATAAAACAGTAAATCGAGGTAGATTAATAATAAGTACCTATCTTTTACCATTTCTATTAAGTGGAATAATTGAGTTACTTCAGGCCTATTGTACAGAGAACCGAAGTGGAGAGTGGTTCGATTTAGGTGCAAATAGTTTAGGCATTCTATTAGCTGGTATGGTTGGAGAGTTCATTTTACGCCCCTTCTTGCACAAAAAAAAGAGTTCTAGACACTAATTACTAAGTGACTAAAACTCTATATGTGTTAGGAGAATTGGTATAAAACTATCTAAAGTCCTTCAAATCTTGTTTGAGCTGTTGGCGTGTAAAATAAATACGACTTTTAACAGTCCCCAATGGGAGATTTAATTTCTCAGCTATTTCACGATATTTAAATCCTGAAACATACATAGCAAAGGGTATACGGTACTCTTTGGGAAGAGCATTTACGATTTTATGCATCTCTTTTAGATCATATTTTCCCTCTGCCGAGTCAAGGCCTGTATCTTGAGGAAGATTCAAATGAAAAAGATTATCAGTATGATCTACGAATGTTTGCTCACGCAACCCCTTCCGGTAATTATTAATAAAGGTATTGCGCATGATGGTGTACATCCATCCTTTAAAGTTCGTTTCAGGCATGTACTTATCTTCATTGTCCAACGCCTTTAAAGAGGTCTCTTGTAATAAATCATTGGCATCCTCACGATTCGCAGTTAATTTAAATGCAAATCGAAATAATTCGGTTTGAATACCTAATAGATGCTGGGTAAAATCAACTGTTTTCATCTAATTCTGATTTGTTTTTGTTAATATTTGATAGGGTTTGTTTGACGTTGCAATATTAACAGTTATTCGAATACCCATCCGGTGTAAAACAGCTAAAAAAAGGGGTAAAAACTACTCTTATCAGTTTTTACCCCCTAAAAAAAACGAAAGCCCCCCTTATAAGGGGTATTTCATAATAGTTTCTTTTAGAACCCTTCACATACCTATGGTCGTTTGATAGGTATTACTTATCCCAACAACAATAGGGTCTAGTCATTAGATTTACATTGTAATATCGAGCTTCTCCAGTGACTTCTTCTCCGATGAAATCGGGTTTTTCGTAATATTCCTCTTCATGTGTCAATTCTATTTCAGCTACTACAAGACCTTCGTTATTACCATAAAATTCATCAATTTCAAAGAGATGTTTGCCACTATGTACCAAATAGCGTTTCTTATCAATTATTCCTTCTCCACATAATTTTAGAAGTTCATAAGCTTCGGATATTGCAATTTCTTTCTCCCACTCGTAACGAGAAAGACCCGATTCATTCGATTTTCCTTTAATCGTTAGGTAAGCTTTCTCACCACGCACTCTTACTCGAACTGTATTTCCATTAGTGTGGCTGATGTATCCTTGCATAATTCTACTGCAAGCATGTGCTTTTTCTTTGTAACTGCTGTTAAGCACCAAAAATTTTCGTTCAATTTCTTGTCCCATTATTTAATATATCTTTGCTAGTATTTAAAAAAATCAGAGTCTCGTCAATCGTGACGAGACTCTGATTTTATGCATTAATGGCATAAAAGACTAATAAAATTAGTGCTAATACCATAAAACCGATAAAAACCCCTTTAATAACTTTTTCTGCTTTAGCCTCTTCACGCCTACTTACGTGTGAGTTTCTTTGGTTCTTCTTCATAGTATATCTATTATTAAAGTTAATCTTCTATTTATAGAATAGAACTTCTCAAATATACTATTCAGCGAGTAAAAAAGCAAATAAAAGGGTAAAAATATCAATCCTCTGTACCCGAAAATTCCATCAGATAAGCTTTAATAAAGCCATCAATTTTCCCATCCATAACACCACCCACATCGGATGTTTGAAAGTTAGTACGATGATCTTTTACACGTCGATCGTCAAAAACATAACTACGTATTTGTGAGCCCCATTCTATTTTTTTCTTTCCTGCTTCTACTTTAGCTTGCTCCTCCATGCGGTGTTGAAGCTCTTTTTCGTAAAGGATAGAACGTAATTGACGCATGGCATTCTCTTTGTTCTTAGGTTGATCACGGGTTTCTGTATTCTCAATTAAGATTTCCTCCTCCGCACCATTGTAGGGGTCCTTATATTGATAACGAAGACGCACTCCTGACTCTACCTTATTTACATTCTGACCACCGGCTCCACCCGAACGAAATGTATCCCAAGAGATGCGTGCAGTTTCAATATTCACTTCAATACTATCATCAACCAATGGTGTAACAAAAACCGAAGCAAAAGAGGTCATTCGCTTTCCCTGGGCATTAAAGGGCGATACACGCACTAAACGATGTACTCCATTCTCTCCTTTTAAATAGCCATACGAGAAGCTACCCTCAATATTAATTGTTACCGTTTTAATTCCAGCCTCATCGCCTTCTTGTATATTGGCTATGCTAACCTTATAACCATTGGTTTCTCCCCAGCGCATATACATACGCATCAACATAGATGCCCAGTCTTGGCTCTCTGTTCCGCCAGCACCCGAATTGATTTTAAGTACACAGTCCATTTGATCAGCCTCTTGACGCAACATATTCTTTAGTTCTAAAGCCTCAACTGCAGCAAACGCCTGCTGATAGGTTTGATCAACCTCCTCTTCGGTCACTAATTCGTCTTTAAAGAAATCGAAAGAGAGCTCCAATTCGTCTGCCAAAGTTTTCACCTCTTTATACCCTTCAATCCATTTCTGAAGATCTTTTACTTTTCTCATCTGAATTTCGGCCTTCTTGGCATCTTCCCAGAAACCGGGTGCTTGGGTACGAAGCTGTTCTTCTTCTACCTGAACGAGTTTAGCTTCAATATCCAAATAACGTTCAAGCGCAGCTGTACGCTCTTTCACCTCTTTCAATTGCTCTATTGTTATCATAATCTACTCTATTTTAGAGTGCAAAGATAATTCAATTCTATTCATATAAAGAAAAAATCTTCGAGCAGATCACTGCTCGAAGATTCATTTACAAAAGTTTAAAGAGTAGAAGGATTACTCTTTATACATTTTTTCAATTTGCTCTGCATAATTCTTACTCAATACATTGCGCTTGATTTTCAACGTGTTTGTAAGCTCGCCGCGTTCCATACTAAAGGGCTCAGGCAATAAGACAAAACGTTTCACCTGTTCATAGCTGGCAAATTGTTGTTGCAAGGTATCTATGCGTTGTTTAAATAGTTCAATGATTTTGGGATTAGACAACAGCTCTTGCATAGTTGTGTACTCAATACTATTTTGAGCAGCATATTGCTTCACCAAAGTATACTCAGGAACAATCAGTGCAGAAACGAACTTACGCTGATCGGCTATTACAGACATTTGGTCAATGTAACGATCTACCACAAGTACCGCTTCAATAGCTTGTGGCGCAATGTATTTGCCATTCGAAGTTTTGAATAGATCCTTAATACGCTCTGTTAAGTAAAGTGCACCATCTTTCATATAACCCGCATCGCCCGTACGGAACCAGCCATCTTCGGTGAATGCAGCCTTAGTTACGGCCTCTTTTTTATAATAACCTTTAACAATGGTTGCACCACGCAGTAAGATTTCATTATCCTCACCAAACTTCACTTCTACCATAGGCATTACACGTCCTGTAGAACCTATTTGATAATCATCGACCCATTGGCATGAAGCAGTAGCAGTCGATTCGGTCAGTCCATAACCACAAACCATATTAATACCCACTGCATGTACAAACTCCTCTACCTTTGGAGGAATAGCAGCCCCTGCGGTTGGGAAAAAGTTACCATTCTCTAGTCCTAACGTCTTTTTCAATAGGCTATAAATCGTCTTGTCATAGAACTTGTACTTCAACTGCAACATCAAAGGGGGAGTTTTACCTGCACGAAGATAGTCTACGTTGTGAATTTTACCGATACGAATCGCATCGAGCATCATTTTCTTCTTGATGCCTGTTGCTTCATTTATTTTTTCATTAACCCCTGAGTAGATTTTTTCCCAGAAACGGGGTACACTACACATTAAGGTAGGGCGTATCTCTTTGATTGTTTTCTGAATATCAATCGGTCGAAGATTGATACAGATTTGACAACCTTTATGGAGGCAGTAGTATTCCCAAGTACGTTCAAAAACGTGCGTTAACGGTAAGAATCCCATCACTACATCTTGATCCGTCATACTTGGAAGAAGTACATCGTGTGCAGGAAAAGTGGCCTCATAATTAGAATGGTGCAACATAACCCCTTTGGACTCACCTGTAGTTCCAGAAGTATACAAGATATTAGCTAAATCATCGGCTGAAGATTCAGCTGTACGTTTTTCAACCTCTACTTGGTGCTTCTTGCCTGCCCCTAATTTCAAGAAATCCTCAAAATAGATTGAATTTGTATCGGCATCAGCCAATTTTACAGACTTATCAAACACAATCAGTTTTTTCAGTGCTCCACCTAGTCCTAAAACACGATAAGCCACATCATACTGATACTGTTCACCTACAAACATATACTCTATTTCGGCATCCTGAACGATGTAGTGAACTTGACTTTCAGAACTGGTTGCATAAAAAGGAACAGTGACCAAACGGCAAGCAAAAGCCCCAAAATCGACATAAAGACATTCCGGCTTATTTTGTGAGAAAATCCCTATATTTTGCTGCGCATCTAATCCCATCTCTACAAAGGCATTGGCAACAATCGATACGATTTCTGAAAATTGAGTCCAATGAATCGGCTTCCAGGTTTCAGTTTCGTAGTCTCTATACTTTAACACAACTCGCTCTCCATATTTGGCCGCTTGTCTGTGAATCAGGTCTGACAATAGTGTCTTACTCATTATTCTTAAATTTGATTACATCAACAAAGGTATGGTTTAATTTGGAATTAACCACACTCTGACTTCATTAATTTCACCAACCAGTCAAAGAGTTAGCTCTTTATTTAAAAAAGAAATAGTTGCCTATTCAACCTTCATTGTCTGCCCTCTATTCATTTCCTGCCAAGTAACTCTATTCATTTTCCTTTACAAATAGAGAGGTTCGTTTTTGTACCCTAGTAGCATAAAAATCAAGTTTTTTTATGTAAGTTTGTACTCCAAAAACAAGTAAAACAGATGATTGATTTATCTTCTTATACCTCAGAAGCAATTACCCTATTAAATGCTCTGATACGAATCCCTTCTATCAGCCGTGAAGAGGAGGTAGCTGCCGATTTCCTACAAAACTATATGGAGGAGTGCGGCATTATGACAGGTCGTTCGGGAAACAACGTTTGGTGCATGAGTCCCATGTTCGACTTAAAAAAGCCTACGATTCTTTTAAACTCACACATTGATACGGTAAAGCCGGTCAATGGATGGCGAAAACACCCTTTTACTCCAAAGAGTGAGAATGGGAAGATTTTTGGCTTAGGTAGCAATGATGCTGGTGCAAGCCTCGTAGCACTTTTTCAAGCCTACCGCTATCTCTCGGCTATCCAACAGAGCTACAACCTCATCTTCTTAGCCTCGTGCGAAGAGGAGGTATCGGGCAAAGAGGGAATTGAAAGCATCCTTCCCCTCCTTCCCCCCATTACTTTTGCAATCGTTGGCGAACCTACCCAGATGCAACCAGCAATTGCCGAGAAAGGACTAATGGTTCTGGATGTGGTAGCCAGAGGAAAAGCCGGGCACGCAGCTAGAGAAGAGGGAGAGAATGCCATTTATAAAATATGGGATGATATTCAGTGGTTTCGCAATCACCAATTTGAGAAGGTTTCTCCTCTATTGGGAAGCGTAAAGATGAGTGTAACACAGGTCAATGCAGGTACACAACACAATGTAATCCCGGACCTTTGTAGTTGCGTGGTCGATGTACGTTCCAATGAATGCTATTCGAATGAGGCACTCTACGAAGAGATTTGTCAACATGTAAAGAGTGAAGTAAAGGCGCGTTCATTTAGACTAAACTCATCGTCTATTTCGGTTGAGCACCCCTTTGTAAAACGTAGCATCCAATTAGGACGCGTTCCATTTGGTTCGCCTACTCTATCTGATCAATCTTTAATGAATTTCCCCTCTCTTAAAATGGGACCTGGAAAATCATCACGTTCACATACAGCCGATGAATTTATTTTTGCGAGCGAAATTGAAGAGGCAATCACAATCTACATCCAACTCTTGGACGGTTTTAAACTATAGAGCACGATTATAATTTTATTGAGTATATATTATGAAAACGAAGAAACAACAACAAGGAGTATTCCGTACACTTACACTATGTGGCGTGGCGACGGCCTTGACTCTTTTAGGAGGTTGTGGTACGAGAAGTGCCACCTCTGAAACGACGGAGCGCTCGAGCTACTACTCGCGTGGTATTGGGCAATACCCGGGTAACCCCAGCGAAGACTTTTCGCCCGAGTTAGTAACTGAACAAAGCTACAGAAACCTAGCTCGCCTACGTGCTGCATTTAGCTCATCCAGTCATGACTATAACCTAACTGCACAGCTAGCAACCGATGGTATTGTATCGCAAAACCAACCTCAATACTTGGAGCTCTCTTCTACTGGGGGTGCGCTACCCAGAAGAGAGAGAGAGTGGATGGTAGATGAAGGTCCTTACTCAAGAAACTTCTTTTTTGGTGAAGATACTTTTTTCCAATTCTCACTGAACAATTACACAAAAACGGCCTCAAAGCTAACATTGGTAGGAACACTAACCTACGATGACAAAGCAGCAAAATCGGGATTTGCTATTATTTGCGAAGGTTCGAACGATGGAACGAACTGGGAAGAGTTGGGTAGATTGGCTGGATCAGGACTTCCTGGAAAAGCCTTGAATCAACGTGCGGTTAGTACAGACCCTAACAAACAAACCGATATTGAAGGTGATATGCCGGTTCGTAAACTAGACGAAACCATTACTTTCACGAAAGAGGGTGCCTACTCTAACTACCGTGTTCTTCTTAAAATGAAGGGGGCACATGACTGGGTTTTACACGCTTCTGACTTCTTCAACAAAGAGGGTATGGTCGAAATGAAGCCTTCTCAGTTCTTTACAAGCGCTTGGATGAGTGCCACAGCAGGTGAAGAGTGGATCTATGTAGACCTAGGTATACAATCGGAGGTTGAGAAAGTGGCTCTAAACTGGATTAACAAAGCAGTGAAAGGTAAAATACAACTATCGAACGATGCAAAAACATGGAAAGATGCAGCCGAACTTCCTGGTGGCGATAGCTTAAAGGAGGAGATTACCTTAAGCAGCAAACAAAAAGCGCGCTATGTACGTGTTTTAATGCAAGAGTCTGCTAACAACAAACACTATATCTTAAGTGAGCTTGAAGTATTAGGTAAAGGAGGATTGCTTCCTCAGCCTGCAGCAATGCCTGCTGCATCGGGCAACAAAATGTACTTGTCGGGTGGCAACTGGAAAGTTCAACGCGCTTCGGAAGTAGCTGCAGCGGGTAGCGAAATCTCTACAGCTACATTCAACCCCGAAAATTGGGTAGTTGCTACCGTGCCAGGAACTGTCTTGAGTAGCTACAAAAATGTAGGTGCCCTAGCCGATCCGAATTATGCCGACAACCAACACTTTATTTCGGAATCATTCTTCAACTCTAACTTCTGGTATCGAGATGAATTCGAGGTTCCTGCTAACTTCAAACAAGAGCGCATCTTCTTAAACTTTGACGGTGTAAACTGGAAAGCAAACATATTTGTCAATGGTAAACCAGTAGGTCGTATTGAGGGTGCTTTCAAACGTGGTAAGTTCGATGTTACCGACGCTATCGTTGCGGGTAAAAATGCAATTGCCGTCGAAATTATCAAGAACAGCCACATCGGTGCCATCAAGGAGAAAAATGCACTAAGTACAGACTTTAATGGAGGTATCTTAGGAGCAGACAATCCAACCTTCCACGCTACGATTGGGTGGGACTGGATTCCAACCATGCGCGGTCGTAACATCGGTATTTGGAACGATGTATTCTTAAGCACAACTGGTAAAGTAACCGTAGCCGATCCTTTAATCGAATCAGTACTTCCATTGCCCGATACAACTTCGGTTAAATTGACTGCCGAAATCATTGTCAAAAACCACGATGCAAATGCTGTAAAAGGTATTGTAGAGGGTAAAATTGGAGAGGTTACTTTCCAACAAGAGATAGAACTTGCAAGCGGCGAAGAGCGTGCAGTGGTATTTAGCGCGAAAGATTTTGAGCAACTTCACATCCAAAACCCTCGCTTGTGGTGGCCTAAAGGATATGGAGCACCTAACCTATACGACGCAAACTTCACCTTCAAAATTGATGGTCAGGTTTCAGATTCAAGAGATTTCAAAGCGGGTATCCGCCAAATGACCTTCAACGAAGACAATGATATCTTGAGCCTATTTGTAAACGGACGCCGTTACATTGGTCGTGGTGGTAACTGGGGATTCAGCGAATCAAACCTAAACTACCGTGCTCGTGAATACGACATTGCCGTAGCTTACCACGCCGATATGAACTTTACCATTATGCGTAACTGGGTAGGTATGATTGGCGACGAAGAGTTGTACGAAGCTTGTGACCGCCACGGTATCATGGTATGGCAAGACTTCTGGTTGGCAAATCCTGCAGACGGACCCGACCCTTACTATCCTGAGATGTTTATTGACAATGCGCAAGATTACGTAAAACGTATTCGTAGTCACGCTTCAATTGCCATCTACTGTGGACGTAACGAAGGCTTCCCTCCTGAGAAGATCGACAAAGCATTGCGTCAAATTGTAAAAGATAGCCACTCAGGCATCCATTACATCTCTAGTTCTGCCGATGATGTAGTAAGTGGGCACGGTCCTTACCGTATGCTTCCTGCCAAAGTTTACTTTACACTCGAAACAGGTAACGACAAGTTCCATAGTGAGCGTGGTATGCCCAACGTATTGACTTATGAAAGTATGCTTCGCACATTCTCTCCTGAAGGTATTTGGCCACAAGGCGACGAATGGGGAACACATGATTACACACGCGAAGGAGCACAAGGATGTACATCATTCAATGAAATCATTGCCCTTGGATATGGACAACCACAAAGCGCGAAAGAGTTCTCTGAATTGGCTCAATTCGTAAACTTTGATGGCCACCGCAGTCTATTTGAATCAAGAAGCCAAAACCGTAAAGGTTTGCTTATGTGGATGAGTCACTCTTGCTGGCCTTCAATGGTTTGGCAAACGTATGACTACTTCTTTGAGCCTACTGCTGCTTACTTTGCAATCAAGAAAGCTTCAGAACCTTTGCACATTCAATGGAATCCTGCAACAGACGAGGTTGAGGTTGTGAACTACCATGCAGGTAGCCGCAAAGGTTTAACTGCGAAAGTTCAAGTAATGAACATGGATACTTCGGTAGCTTGGGAGAAAGAGGTACAAATCGATAGCGAAGAAGATACTACGAACAAATGCATCAAGCTAGAGTTCCCTGAATCACTCTCTAAAGTACACTTTATTAAGATGGTATTGATCGAAGGCGATAAAGTGGTTTCTGAAAACTTCTATCACAAGAGCAAAGAGGAAAACAACTACCAAGATTTGCGCACACTAGCTAAAGTTGATTTGAAATCGACTATCACAACTCAACAAGAGTCTAGCGAAAAATGGAGTGCAAAAGTGGTTCTTGAGAACACCTCTTCAACTCCTGCTTTGATGATTCGCCTCAATGTAGTGGGTCAAAACGATGGTTTGCAGTTCTTACCTGTATTCTACTCTGACAACTACTTCTCTCTGCTTCCGGGCGAGAAAAAAGAGGTGACTTTCCACTGGAAGAATGAAGATACGAGAGGTGAAAAACCCAAAGTAAAACTTTCAGGATTCAACGTGGTTGAAAAAGCACAGTAATCTTACACCCTAAAGAGTTCCCAAAGAGCTCTCTTCCATTCTCCCCCGATACATAAGGATGTATCGGGGGAGAATTTGTTTAAAGAGGTGGCTCAATGGGTTAAAAGCAGCTAAACCGAACGATTACTACTTAGATTCATTTCATCCTTCAATCCTTCATACTAACTGTTTATCAGTGCAATAAGGCAAAACACAGAGTTGTAATGGTTCACCAATGCTTCACTAACGTCCAGATAAGATGCAAAAAAGTCCCTTTTCATCATTCTATCGATGAAAAGGGACTTTTTTATTTATTAGACGTTAGAAAGACTACGCTACTATAACCGCTTTTGTTACAGCAATACCCCCATCTACCCATGTATCAATCTCCGCCAAGAAAGCCACAAGATGGGGAGTTACCATGTGCATATCCCAGTTGGGAACGGTAGTCCATGTTTCATGAAACAAGAAAAGCCCCGCTGCTTCGCGGTTCTTATGGAGCTCGTAATGCTCCGCTCCCTCTTCGGCCATAGTAGGCGCAATCAAACTCTCCAAACGAGCTTGTAAAGCCTCCTCTTTACCTTCTAAAGCCTTAATGCGAGCAAATAGCACCAATCCATTGTCGCTGCTTTTAACATGAGTGGCATCGCTACGCTCATATTTCTCAATAGTTACCTCTTCAACTAAGCCCTCTTTTACAGCATCGAAGCGAGCCAAATGTGCGCTTTGCATGTGGGTATTCCAATCTTCAACACTGCTCCAAGTCTCGTGAAAGATGAAATTAGAAGGCGCATCGGTATCTTGGTAGAGATAATACGACTCACACCCTTTCTCTGCACGAGTAGGCTCCATGAGTGTCAATAAGAAACTTTTTAGCTCTTCTGTTTTTCCCTCTTTGGCAACAATGGTAGCCACCAACGTTAGTTTATTGGCAGTAGCTTGATTAAAATAGCTCGTTGCCGAATGTACAATTCCCTGACTCATATTTGCTTATTTTATATTGTTTATACTCTAAAACTATTAATTTCTCCCCTTTTTATCGTTTCAACCAACTCTCTGGGTTGAGTTTTACAGTCTCCTTCCGCAACTGAAAGTGCAGAACCGTATTGCCCGATCCATCGGTATGAATGGTACCGATAGGTTGTCGCGTATTTACCTTACTTCCTTTCGTTACCGTTACCTTAGCTAGATTGCAGTAGACTGATATATAATTGCCATGACGAATCAACACATTGTTCATTCCATTGTATTGGAAGATAGCCGATACCTCGCCAGCAAAGATTGCACGCGCCTCTGCTCCAGCTTTTCCTTTAAAATCGATTCCTTTATTATCTAACTGCACATTGCGCAGTCCATCGACTGCATACTGACCGTAGCGGCTTACAATCACGTAAGGTCCTGTTATCGGAATAGGAAGTGAACCTCGGTTACTTTCAAAATTACTCGATAGGGCGGTATCCTCCGTATCGAGCTTATAGCCCTCAATAGGCTCCGCTTTTTTGGGCTTTTCAACGGCTTCTACCGGCTCCTTCTTGGCCGTTTCGGTGGTTGTTTTAGCCGTAGCACTTTTCTCTTTAGCTGCTGCCTCTCTCTTGCGTGCCTCCTCTTTAGCTTTGCGTTCAGCTTCGGCTTTAGCAGCCGCTTTACGGCGCGCTTCTTCCTCCGCACGTTTGCGTGCCTTCTCAATTTCAATCTCAATTAATTGGTCTATTTTAGCATTCAACTGATCGGCTGAGCGGCGTTGCTTTGTTAATTCGCTTTGAATACCTTTCTGTTTTTTCTGTAAGGAAGCCACCAAGGTTTTACGTTCATTTTCTTGGGCCTCTATTTTTTCACGTTCACTTTGCTCCTGCTTAAGAAGCGACTCCTTCTGGCCCTTGGTTTTTTCTAACTCTTGCCGTTTGTCGGATACCTGCTTCTGCTTGCGACCTATTTCAGTAGCTTGCAAACGTTGGTAGTTGGCATATTCGTGCACATAACGCAAGCGTCTATAGGCTTGGTTTAAATTATCGGCCGATAAGATGAACATAAGCCGCTCTTGAATGGTCTTGTTGCGACGAATGTATTGCAAAGAGCTGTCGTACTTTTGTTTCTTCTCATTCAAGTCACGCTCCAATGCAGTAAGTTGTCGCTGCAATCCATTGAGTTCTTGATTCAGCAGCTTCACCTCTTTATCGATAGCCTGAATGTAACTTTTTCGTTCGTTTAACTGGCCAGTAATAAGTGCTAAATTCTCTAACTGACTCTTTACATCACTTTTTGTCGATTGGAGTAAAGTTTCCGATTCGGCAATCTGCTGTTGAAGTTCCGTACGCTTAGCCTCCAAAGCCCGTATTTCACGAGTGGTTTGGGCAGAGAGAGGCAATAGGAGGCAACCTACACAAGAGAGAAGTAGAAGAATTCGTTTCATTCAGTTCGGTTTATTCTGTTTGTATGTTAGTCAAAAAGAGATTTTAGTAGCACTTTGAGCTCTACCTTTTCATAGCGTTTCGGAATCTCTGTAACTCCTTTCCAGCCCCCCTCTGTCGAGAAACGAGAGAAAGCAAATTCGGCAACAACCGGTTTCTTACCCCCTTCAAAAGCAATACGCATATGGCTTGGATAGGGCTGATTTTCTAGAGAAACAAATTGATCGTAGCCCCAGAGCAAACGGTACGGTGTATTTTTTAATCCGATACGAGTCTCTAGAAGTTTTCCATCGGCTACTGAAGTGAAAAAATCATAGGTAAACATTCGACTCTGTTTAACCACTATCTGCGCACGGTCATGGTTCTCCAAAGAGAGTTCAAAACGGGCTACATCACGACTAGTCACCTCTTTTTTGCTAGGCAAGAAGAGCTCATTAAAGAAGAGTGCCTGCAGCGTATAAAAGTCTAAATCGGCATGTGTCATCTCTTTCAGTTCACCGAATGAAACCTCTACGTAGCGCTTGTTTAGTCGGTCGATGGCCAATAGTCGATCGGGAGTCATTTCAATTCTTCCTACTTCAATGCCTAACAACGGAGCAACGGAAATTTGAATCGCTTCGTCCTTTCGCATTCGGAGGGTTCCCGAAACCTTGGTAGCACTTTTACCCTCTAGGTTTACGGTAAGCGCCATTTTTGCACTCAGTTCTTCTATATGACCGATACGGCCAATCACCTCACTCAAATAGGCCTCTTCGGGTAAATCGCCGATGAGTTGAGTCATTTTGCTACTTCTTTTGGAAGAGCAAGCCGTTAAAAGCACAACTAATAAGAGCGTTAGAATAGAAGGAATTACAGATTTTCTCATTCGGCAAAATACTTTTTATAGGCTATTTTTTTTCGCAGTAGTTTCATCTCCTTTTCGTCACGTGCATCACTACTTCCCTCCTCGAGTGCTTTTTTCTCGGCTTCCATCCAGTAAGAGAGGGCTTTCTCTTTCTCTCCATTCAAGAAGTAGATATCGCCACAGTGCTCAATTACCACCGAGCTTTCACGTCCACCATGCAACAGGGCCTGGTCAATGTAAATTTTGGCTTCCGTGTACTTTCCTTTCTCAAAAAGAATCCATGCATAGGTATCTAGATAGGTGGCGTTTTTAGGTTCTGCTTTGACGGTTTGGTAGCTCATCTCTTCGGCTTTGTCGAGCTCTTTTTTCTCCAACGAAAGGTAGTAAGCATAGTTGTTAAGGGCACCAATATTGTCTTTGCGATAGCTCAATGCAGCATCGTATGCTTGGTATGCCTCGGCAGTCATCTTCTTCATGTGGTACAGATCGCCCATGATCGAGTAGAAGTCCGAAACCATATGCTTATCGGCCTTGTCACTGACTTGATTCACCCCTTTCTTAAATATTTCGAGCGCTTCATCCTTCTTGTCTAACTGATAATAGCCCAGTCCACCGTAATAGTAGAACTCTAACACCTCGGGAGTATAGTCCATGGCAGGCAAACAGAGCTTCACCACCTCCTCCATATTTTGCTCTGCCAATGCAAAACTAAGCAGTTGCAAACGGGCAGGGGTATTCTCCGGATCAAGCTTCAACACCAAATGCAAGGTTTGAGTCGCCTCGGGCTTCATCTCTTTGGTCAAAAAATATTGTGCAGCCAGCATTGCCATATTGGCATCACTCTGCTCACGTTGTAGCATCTTGGTAAACAAGCTGGTTATTTTCACACTATCTTTATCGCCCTGTTCGGACTGCATAATGATTTGGCGCATCATGTTTAGCTTCACCTCACTATCGAGTCCATCGCTTAGCAATAAAGTATCTATTTGGTTCTGATACAAACTATCCTGACCCGTTTTTTCGTAGTAGTTGGCCACAGAGAGCATAGCCGGAGCATAGGTAGGCTCCTCTGCTAAAATGGTTTGGTAGGTAGCATATGCCTCCTCCTCTTTGCCATTGTTCAAATAGACATCGCCTAAGATGGTTTTGTAACGCAAATCGTAAGGGTACTCCTGCGCCAAAGCTTCAATCTCTTGAAAGGCCTGCTCCATATCATTCATGGATAGGTACATGCGAAACTTCTCCATACTAATCTGTTCCGACTTGCCATCAATGGCCTCCAAACGGTTTAGGGTACGAATCACTTGGGGGTAATCTTGCGAACGGGTATAGAGTTCGATAAGTGCCATTAGAGGTTCAAGACGGCTCGTAAAACGGGTAGACATCTCCTCGAGTACGGTAATGGCCTTCTCAAGTTGCCCTCTACCCTGGTAGAATCCGGCCAAGGTTTGGTTGTACCAGAAGTTGGTTGGATCGGCGGCCGCCGCTTGTTCCAAGGCGATCTCTCCCTTCTCGGGTTGATTCAAAAAGAGGTAGAACTTAGCTATCTCATAAAGGGTAACCGCCCCTTGTGGGTTAATGGTTAAACAGTGACTATAGAGATCGAAAGCTGAGTCGTAGTTCCCTTTCTGTTTTTGGCGAAGCGCCTCTAAAAAAAAGTAGTCGTACTTACGCTGCATTTCGGGCGAAAGAGACTCTACACGGGTCACCTCTCCTTTCTTATGTTTGCTCGAAGAGGTACTTTTACGCGTTGTTCCACACGAAACCAAGCAGCTCAAGGCTACTACACACCCCACCAAGAGGGTTAGCTTTTTCACTCTATTCATCATCGCTTCTCCTATTTCTTACCTGTATGACCAAATCCACCCGCACCACGTTCGGTTTCATCAAGCACCTCTACCTCCATCCATTCGGCTTGCTCGTGACGAGCAATAACCATTTGGGCAATGCGTTCGCCATCTTCTACCAAGAACTCTTGATCCGAAAGATTAATTAAAATAATGCAGATTTCACCGCGATAATCAGCATCGATGGTACCTGGAGAGTTCAATACACCAATTCCTTTCTTGATAGCCAATCCGCTTCGTGGGCGAATTTGTGCCTCGTACCCTTTCGGCAACGAGATAAAAAGTCCGGTAGGAACCAAACAGCGTTGCAAAGGTTTTAAAAGAATAGGTTCTGTAAGATTGGCACGAATGTCCATTCCAGCCGATTGGCTAGTTTCGTACTGGGGAAGCGAGTGCTTCGATTGATTGATTATTTGTACGTTCACCGTTCTTAGTTTTTAGATTCTATATGCATGCGAATTTACACAATTAGATGGATTAATGGAACAGTTTACCTTTTTTTAAACGGGAGTTTGCTACTTTTGTATCTAAACAGCACAGTTATATGGAAAACAAAGGGATGAATTGGAAACAGCTTCTATCGACCAAACGGTTGGGTATGGAAGCACTACACAGTGGCAAAAAGGACGAACGTTCGGAGTTTCAGCGCGATTATGACCGACTTATATTCTCGGCTCCCTTTCGCCGTTTGCAAAATAAAACACAGGTTTTTCCCCTACCCGGAAGCGTCTTTGTGCACAACCGACTCACCCACAGTCTCGAGGTATCGTGTGTAGGACGTTCACTAGGCAACGACATTGCGCAAGCACTCATTGAACGGAGCCCGGAACTGAGCGAAACGGCTATTCGCGAAATTGGTTCCATTGTTTCGGCAGCCTGCTTGGCACACGATTTAGGGAATCCCCCCTTTGGCCATTCAGGCGAAAAAGCCATCTCCACCTTTTTCTCGGAGGGGAAAGGTGCCCACCTACAGGAGGAGCTATCCAAAGCCGATTGGGAGGACTTAACCCACTTTGAGGGAAATGCCAACGCATTCCGACTGCTTACTCATCAATTTGAGGGAAGAAGAGAAGGAGGCTTTGTTTTAACCTATGCTACGCTGGCATCGATTGTAAAATATCCCTTTTCATCGCAATTAGCAGGTGATAAGTCGAAGTTTGGTTTCTTTACAAGCGAGGCGGAGGTGTTCCAAACCATAGCCGACGAATTGGGGCTTATTTGCCAGAGCAAGCCGGGCGAACCGCTTCGCTATGCACGCCACCCATTGGTATACTTGGTAGAGGCAGCCGACGATATTTGTTACCAAGTGATGGACATAGAGGATGCAAACAAACTCAAGATACTGGCTACCGATGAGGTAGTAGAGCTCTACAAACTATTCCTGACTCCAAAACAGCTGCTGCGCTACAACGAAGTGCGTGAGATGGTGAGCGACGAGCACGAACAGATAGCTTACCTGCGCTCGTCGGTGATAGGCAATCTGATTAGAGAGTGTAGCCGCGTATTTGTAGCCAATGAGCCTCAAATATTGGCAGGCACCTTCGAGGGGACACTCATTAAGGGAATGAATAGTCAACTAAAGGAGGCTTACGATGCCTGCTCGGAGACTGCATTTAAGCGCATTTACCGCTCCAGCTATGTAGTCGATATCGAGTTGGCGGGCTATCGCATTATCACCACCCTCATGGGATTAATGACCGAGGCAGTATGCTCACCCGAAAAGACCTATTCACAACTCCTTATGAACCGGGTATCGAGTCAATACAACATGAAGGCATCTACCCTATACGGACGCATACAGGCCGTACTAGACTATGTATCGGGTATGACCGATGTATATGCACTCGACCTCTACAGAAAGATAAATGGGAATAGCTTACCAGCTGTTTAAGAGGCCCTCCTCTTTAGTTATTTATCCTTACAGAGGAATACCCTTTTTACACAACCGCTTGTGCAGGGTTGCACATACGCTTGTACCACGTTGCGCAAGCGGTTATACCAAGCTGCAAAAGCGTTTGTGCAAGATGAAACAAACGCCCGTCAACAAGAAGAAAATCAAGTCTCTAAAAATCAACAGATTAAAAAAAACAAAAAGAGCACCTACATCTCTATTAAGAGAATAGGCGCTGAGAAATATCTCAACAAAAAAAAGACTCTTGGTAAAGAGATTGCGTTCGGTGTGCCAAATCTCGCCATAATTAAAATCATATCCCTTTATATCTTCGGTACGGAAGTAGGTTGCTGGCACTCCATGCAGAGCAATGAGAAGATACAAAGCATCGGGCCTTACTATGACAAGCGTGCGGCTATCTCCCTACTAGGGGAAATAGCCGCACGCTTAGGGGTTTAAACCCGTGTATTAGTTTAGAACAGAGTTAGCACCCGAAGTGAATGCTAGTGCCTCGGGGTGTTGCTTCACAAAAGATTCGATGTGACGCACACGCTTCTCTTCTAATATTTCATTGACAGCAATCAAGATACCCGTCTCTTCTACATCGCCAAATCCATAATTCACTGCAGTACCAAACATACGCATGGTAGGTGAAAGGCTCATGTAGGCATTTACAAGAGGGGGGATATTATAGCCTAGTTTACGTACCTCTCTATTCAAAATACGATAGTCGTCTTTGAAACATTCGTGACAAAAAAGCTCTTTCAACTCATCGGGATTGGCTTCAATTTGCAACGGATGAATGGGGGTAATCAAATGCTTCTCGTCGGGGAAGTGTTTGTTTAAGAAGTAAAGAATCATATCGCGCCCTTGACGGTGATAACTAGGGTACATCGTCATTTTACCAAAATAGTATTTCAGGTTGGGTTTAATAACCGTCAATGCACCCAGTCCATCCCACAAATTATCGAGAGCAAATAAACCTTTGGCTCCAGCTCCCGAAGATTGATACTCTAAGGTAACAAAAGAGCGTCCCAATTCGACGGTATAAGGCAAGTAGTTCTTGATAAAATTATCCGAAAAATGAAACATGTGCGCAGTAGCCAAGAGAGGTTTTCCGTGCTCATCGAACTTCACATCTTCGCCTAGAAGATAGCGATAGCCACCTAAGATTTCTTCGGCTTCAGGGTTCCAAACCAGCAGTTGTTGGTAGGGATTCTCCATAGTATCGTATTCGTCTATATCAACCGATTCTCCTGTACCACCTCCAGCAGCACGAAAAGCGATTTCACGTAATCTCCCGAGTTCTAACATCACATTGGGAGCATTGTGGTGTGTCACAATGTAAATTTCATTGTGGCTTTTGTTGGTAAAGCGTAACCGTCTATCCTCGGTTAGTTCAGATTTTAGTATCTCTTTACTAATGGGTTCAATTATATCTTTCATACACTCTTAATTCACTCGTTCAATTGGTTAAAGCTTATAGACCACCTCTTTTACATATTGCGCCCATTGGGTGGGTGTTTTACTTTTATCGAAAGTTTCCCACGAAATAGGCTTTCCAATGGTTAATGTAAAGGTTTTATGGCGGTTTCTCAACATCTCATCGGCCAAATAAAGCATCGCAATATTCACCTTCAAACCCAACACTTTACAGAGGTTAGACAAATTGTAGAAGAAATTGGAGTTTCTTCCGCCAAAATGAATAGGCACCACATCGCGTTGAGTTTGCACACTCTTAGTAATAAAGGTTTTTCTCCACTCTAAATCTTTAATTTCGCCATCTTGTCTTCGCGAACAGAGACCGGCTGGAAACATGATAATGTGGTGATCGGAATTAAATCCGGCCTCTACCATTCGAGGGAAATCTTTCGACTGCGAACCTGTTTTATTAATCGGGATACACAAAGGAGCTAACCCCTTTAGGTTCATCAATAAATCGTTGACTAGATAACGTACATTTCCTTGGTAATGCGTACCAAGTACATAGCCTAAGGAGATACCATCTTGGCCACCTAGTGGATGGTTACTAACAAAGGTACATCTCCCCTCTTTGGGTAGATTCTCAAGTCCATTGATTTCGAGTTTAACATCTAAAAAGGCCATACATGCCTCTAAGAAAGCCACCCCTTCTTTACCTCTTGACTCGGTCAGAAAAACATTCAATTCGTCTTGATGAATAATGCGCTTTAAGTACGAGCGTAGAAATTTAGGGACATATTTTGCCTTTTTTCCCGCCTTTTCGCTCAGAATTCTATCAATATCAATTAAAAAAAGAGAGTTATCAACCATTTAATTACTTGCTTTAACCCTGCAAATTTAATTTTTCTTTTGGGAAGAAAGCCATCACTTTTTAAAAAAAGAGAGTTTGGTTATAAAAATAATATCCTTTTTACACACTTTTACTACAAGAAGCTGCCTATCTTGCGCATAACAAAAGAGAATGTGCAACCGTTCGTCCATTCCAGCAGACAAATTGCGAACAGGCTGTTGAAAACTTTTCGCATTTTCTTTACTGAAATTACATAAATATTTATTCAGAAATATCTACTTTTACATTTTAAACTATATAATAAGGTAACTCTCCATTAATGAATCCTATTTTTCGGGGAGAAAACATTCAAATTGAGAGATAAAAGAAGAACTATGGATAAAGAAACGACCTACCACGTACCTGTATTACTAAGAGAGAGTGTAGAGGGAATGAACATAGCACCCAATGGTGTTTATGTAGATGTAACCTTTGGTGGTGGCGGACACTCCAGAGAGATTCTCCGACAAATGGATAGCAGCTGCCGATTGGTCAGTTTTGATCAAGACGAGGATGCTGAAAAGAATCGAATGGAGGATGATCGTTTCACATTTGTACGCAGTAACTTCCGCTTTCTTGAGAACTTCTTGCGCTATCACGACTTGGAAGAGGTCGATGCTATTCTAGCTGACCTGGGTGTATCTTCGCATCACTTTGACGACTCTGAACGAGGTTTCTCATTTCGTTTTGAAGGAAAGCTTGATATGCGCATGAACAAGCAAGGAGGAAAAACGGCTGCCGATATTGTAAATGAATATGAAGAAGAGGCATTAGCCAATCTTTTCTACCTCTATGGAGAGCTTAAAAATAGCCGAAGAATCGCTTCGTACCTAGTAAGAGCTAGAAGCGAAAAAAAGATAGAAACCATTGGCGAATTTCTAGAGATTATAAAGCCGCTTTTTGGCCGCGAAAGAGAGAAAAAAGAGCTTGCTAAAGTGTTTCAAGCACTACGTATCGAGGTAAACCAAGAGATGGAAGCACTCAAAGAGATGCTAGAGGCAACCGCTCGCTGCCTAAAACCAGGAGGACGATTGGTGGTGATAACCTATCACTCACTGGAAGATAGAATGGTGAAAAACTTTATAAAGAGTGGAAACATAGAGGGAAAGGTAGAACAGGACTTCTTTGGAAATACCACTTCGCCATTTAAAGCGATAAACAATCGCGTAATCATTGCAAGCGAAGAGGAGGTTAATGAGAACCCACGTGCGAGAAGTGCTAAATTACGAATTGCTGAAAAGAGATAAAGAGTATGAATACGAACGAACACACAACAAGAGAAGAAGAGGCAAGCTATGCCAAAAAATCACTCAAGAAGGGAGCAGCCATTTGGCACATTCTGGGTGGAGATATTTTAGCGCATGACTTCTTAGTAAGACAAACGCGCATGCTTATACTCTTGATGGTGCTTATCGTTTTTTATATTGACAACCGGTACAGTTGCCAACAGGAGATTATACAAATAGACAAACTCAAAAAGGAGTTAATCGATGTGAAGTATGATGCACTGACTCGCTCTTCTGAATTGATGGAGCGAAGCCGTCAGTCACGTATTGAAGAGTATGTCTCTAAAAGAAGCTCCAATTTACAAACAGCTACTAGCCGACCTTTTTTAATTTCAAACTAACCACCATGAGTCCTAACAGCAAAAACTACGTTACCCGCTTTACCGTTATTGTCTTTTTGATGATACTGGTTGGCTTTGCTATTGTTGTTAAGGCCTCGATCATTATGTTCAAAGAGCGAAACTACTGGAAAGAGGTGGCCGATCGCTTTGTAAAAGAGAATGTGGTGGTACGAGCAGCCCGAGGGAATATTCTCTCATCCGATGGACAGTTGATGGCAAGTAGCTTACCTGAATATCGCATCTATATGGACTTTCAGGCGGGTGGTCCTAAAAAAGATGCAGCACTTATGGAGCATCTAGACTCGATTTGTGAAGGGCTGAATCAAATCTTCCCGGATAAAAGCAAAGCCGAATTCAAACGCCACATTCTAAAAGGTAGAAAAGAGGGTAAAAAGAACTACCTACTCTACCCCAACCGCATTTCATACATACAGTATAAAGAGGTGAAAAGATTGCCCGTATTTAGCTGGAACAAGTTTAAAGGGGGATTTCATGAGCAACTTTTTAATCAACGCAAGAAACCGTTTGGATCACTAGCCATGCGTACGCTGGGAGACATGTACCCCGATTTGGAATTGGGTCCCAAGAATGGACTTGAGCTCTATTACGACTCGCTCTTAAGGGGCAAAAGTGGAGTGATGCACATCCAGAAGGTGATGAATAAGTTTCTTCCCATCATAGATATCCCTCCCGTAGATGGATTCGACATTGTTACAACAATCGATGTGGGCATGCAAGATATAGCCGAAAAAGCACTCGTAGATATGCTACACGAGATTAATGGGCTATCGGGTGTAGCTGTGTTGATGGAGGTAAAAACGGGCGACATAAAGGCAATCGTTAATATGACCAAAGGGGGCGATGGGGTTTACCGCGAGGTACGAAACAATGCAGTATCAGACATGATGGAACCCGGATCGACCTTTAAAACAGCCTCGTTAATGGTTGCTTTGGAGGATGGAAAAATTACACCCGATCAGGTAATATCGACAGGTGGCGGTATATACAACATGCATGGTAGCCAAATGAGAGATCACAACTGGCACAGAGGGGGCTATGGCGACCTGACGATTACAGAGAGCTTAATGTACTCATCGAACATCGGTATATCGAGAGCAATTGATGAGAACTACTATAAGAATCCAGAAGATTTTGTAAAAGGGCTCTATAGGCTGGGACTAACCACACCCTTAAATTTGGACATTCCAGGAGCGGGAAATTCCATTATCCGTATGCCATCACAAAGCAATTGGTCGCGAACGGCTCTTGCCTGGATGTCCATTGGATACGAGACACAGATTCCACCCATTCAGACACTGGCCTTTTACAATGCAATTGCCAATGATGGAAAGATGGTAAAACCCCGATTTGTAAAATCGGTCGTAAAGAATGGACAAGTGGTGGAGGATCTGCCTACTGTGGTACTTAAAAACTCGATTGCCTCATCGAAAACCATTGATCAAATTCAAATGATGCTCGAAAAGGTGGTAAGCGATGGCTTGGGTAAACAGGCAGGATCAACTCAATTCCGTGTAGCAGGAAAAACGGGTACAGCACAAGTTTCACAAGGTAGAGAGGGGTATAAAAATGGTACCATGCACTACTTAGTAAGCTTTTGCGGCTACTTCCCTGCCGAAGCGCCCAAATACAGTTGCATCGTAGCTATCCGAAAATCAGGACCTGGTGCATCGGGAGGATTGATGGCTGGAGGCGTGTTTAAAAAGATTGCGGAGCGTGTATTTGCAAAACACCAAGTTACCAACTTAGCAGAGGCAAAAGATTCAGTAGCGAGCCTTGTCCCTCATGTAAAGCATGGAAACATAGCCAATGCTGCCTACGTCTTAAAAGAGTTGGACGTGGACTATTCAAAGCCCTACAGACGGCTTGAAAAAGGGAAAGTACTTTGGGGAGATGCCTTGAAGGAGAGTGAAAACATCGCTTTAAAAGAGCGTGATATTAACAAAGCACTGGTCCCAAGCGTGATTGGAATGGGTGCGAGAGATGCCATTTTCTTACTGGAGAGTGTGGGGCTTAAACCTACAATCAGCGGTGTAGGGAGGGTTCAATCGCAAAACATTTCACCAGGCAAGGCGTTTAAAAAAGGACAGAACATACACTTGAAATTAACTTTGTAAAACAAAAGAAGAGATGAAACTTGAACTTATTATTCAGTCCATCAGCACAAACAAGGTGGTGGGAAATGCCAATCCAGAGGTTCATGGCATTCAAATAGATTCGCGGTTAATTAAAGAAGGCGATATGTTTGTGGCAATAAAGGGTACGCAAGCAGATGGCCACAACTATATAGAAAAAGCGATCGAGAAGGGAGCTTTGACCATTCTTTGTGAAGAAATTCCTACAGAGTTACACCCCGAGGTAACCTACATAGCGGTAGCCAATAGTGAAAAGATTATTGGAGAGGTAGCTACTCAGTTTTATGGCAACCCATCCAAAAAATTAAAACTCGTAGGGGTTACAGGAACAAACGGAAAAACGACCATTGCCACGCTGCTCTATAAGACTTTTAGAAAATTAGGACATAAAGTTGGATTGATTTCAACTGTTTGCAACATTATAGATGGAGAAATTATTCCAACGGAGCACACTACGCCAGATCCAATTACCCTAAATCAGCTTTTGGCTAAAATGGTAGAGAAAGGATGCGATTATGCGTTTATGGAGGTTAGCTCGCATGCCATTGCCCAAAACAGAATCGGGGGGCTCACCTATGCGGGGGGAGTATTTAGCAATCTCACACGCGACCATCTGGACTACCACTTAACGGTAGAAAACTACCTAAAGGCGAAAAAGAAGTTCTTTGACGAGCTGCCTAAAGGTTCTTTTGCACTCACCAATCTAGACGATAGAAACGGGTTGGTGATGACACAAAATAGCCAAGCTAAGGTGGCTACATACTCGCTACGTTCATTGAGTGACTATAAAGGAAAAGTGCTGGAAGATAGCTTCGAAGGAATGCTGTTGGAGATGAACCATACAGAGGTGCACCTGCAATTTATAGGTCGTTTTAATGCATACAACCTACTGGCTGTGTATGGTGCCGCTTGTCTATTGGGCGAGAAACCCGAAGAGGTATTGGTAGTATTAAGCACACTTAGACCCGTAGCAGGTCGTTTTGATTCACTACGTTCGCCACGTGGATACACAGTTATTGTAGACTATGCACACACACCCGATGCGCTAGAGAATGTACTGGATGCCATTCAGGAGGTGCTTCATGGAAAAGGAAATGTCATTACCGTTGTAGGAGCAGGGGGAAATAGAGACAAAGGAAAACGTCCGCTTATGGCACAAGAGTCGGCTAAGAAGAGTCAACGAGTGATTATCACCTCAGATAACCCCCGTTTTGAAGAGCCACAAGACATTATTAATGATATGCTGGCTGGCTTAGATAACGAGAGCCGCAAGCACGTTATTAGCATTGCAGATAGAAAAGAAGCTATCCGCACAGCTTGCATGTTTGCTCAAGCAGGCGATGTAGTACTTATTGCAGGGAAAGGACACGAAAACTACCAAGATATTAAAGGAGTAAAACATCATTTCGACGACAAAGAGATTGTATTGAACCTCTTCGAAAATGAATAACATAGGAATTAAAAGAAGACAGAATGCTATATTATCTATTTCAATTTTTAGCGAAGCATAATTTTCCAGGGGCAGGAGTATTTAATTACATCTCTTTCCGCGCACTTATGGCTGTTATTTTATCATTACTGATATCGGCTATCTTTGGAGAGTATTTTATAAAGTTGCTAAAAAGAAAACAGATTACAGAGGTGCAGAGAGAGGCCTCGATTGATCCGTTTAACGTGAAAAAGGTGGGAGTTCCAACAATGGGTGGAATTATCATTATTGTAGCCATCTTAATACCATCACTTTTACTCGGAAAGTTAGACAATATATACCTATTACTGATGCTTATTACCACAGTGTGGCTAGGCACAATAGGATTCTTGGATGACTACATTAAGGTATTTCGCAAGGACAAGGAGGGGCTACATGGAAAGTTCAAAATCATTGGACAAGTAGGATTGGGATTAATTGTGGGATTAACACTCTATTTAAGTCCCAACGTAGTAGTCAGAGAGAACATAGAGATACAGAAGACAGAGGGGCATGCCACGGAAGTTGTACACAAAGAGATGCATCAGAAGTCGACAAAAACCACCATTCCTTTCTTTAAAAACAACAACTTGGATTATGCCGACTTCCTTCCTTTTCTAGGAAAACATGCCCAGACTGGAGGATGGATTCTGTTTGTTTTAGTAACCATACTGGTCGTAGCATCTGTATCGAATGGGGCCAACCTGAACGATGGCATGGATGGAATGGCAGCAGGCAACTCGGCCATTATTGGGGTTACACTCGGTATCCTGGCCTATGTATCAAGCCACATAGAGTATGCACAGTACCTTAATATTATGTACATACCCGGTAGTGAAGAGCTCGTGGTTTTTATCTGTGCATTTATAGGTGCATTGATTGGTTTCTTGTGGTACAATGCTTTTCCAGCACAGGTGTTTATGGGCGATACAGGCAGTCTAACCATTGGAGGAATTATAGCTGTTTTTGCTATTATTATTCACAAGGAGCTACTTATCCCCATCTTGTGTGGCATATTCTTGGTAGAAAACCTATCGGTAATTTTGCAAGTGCGCTACTTTAAGAAAGGTAAGAAAAAAGGGATTAAGCAACGCGTATTTAAGCGGGCTCCTATACACGACCATTTTCGCACAACTATGGCACAGCTTGATCCAAACTGTAGCTATATATTTACCAACCCTGCAACTGTTTTTCATGAATCAAAACTAACAGTTCGCTTTTGGATCGTTACCATTGTCCTAGCGGCAATAACTATTATTACTCTAAAGATACGATAAAGAAGTATGGATAAGCCTAAAAGAATCGTTATATTAGGAGGTGGTGAAAGCGGTACAGGTGCTGCAATTCTGGCTCAAAAAAAGGGGTTCGAAACATTTCTTTCGGACCGTTCACCCATCAAAGAGTACTACAAAAAGGTTCTCAATGAAAGAGGAATTGCATGGGAAGAGAGCACGCATACAGAGGAGCTTATTCTAAATGCCGACGAGATTATTAAAAGCCCTGGGATTCCGAATGAAGCACCTATTATTCAGAAATTAAGAGCGAAGGGAACTTCGATTGTTTCGGAAATAGAATTTGCGGGACGCTATACGGAGGCGAAGATGATTTGCATTACTGGTAGCAATGGAAAAACCACCACAACCTCTTTAATATATCATATCTTTAAAAAGGCAGGATTAAATGTAGGATTGGCTGGCAATATTGGGCAAAGCTTAGCCTACCAAGTTGCTGAGTATAATTACGATTATTACATCGTTGAGCTAAGTAGCTTTCAACTAGACGATATGTATAAGTTCCGTGCAAATATAGCGGTACTTATGAATATTACCCCCGATCATCTAGATCGTTATGATTACAATATGCAAAACTATGTAGATGCTAAGTTCCGTATTCTACAGAATCAGACCGTAGAGGATGCTTTTATCTTTTGGAATGACGATCCAATCATCCATGCAGAGCTTAGCAAACATGGCATCTCGGCACAATTCTTCCCTTTTTCAGAGGGAAAAGAGAATGGAGCAGCCGCATATCTTGAGGGGGAGAAACTTTGCTTTACTAAACCAACAGCTTTCAATATGGAACAAGAAGAATTGGCATTAACAGGAACTCACAACCTGTTCAACTCCATGGCTGCAGGCATATCTGCTAATATAGCAGGTATACGAAACGAATGCATTCGTGAATCTCTCAGTGACTTTGAAGGAGTGGAGCATCGACTGGAAAAGGTGTGCCGCGTAAAAGGAGTTGATTACATTAATGATTCGAAAGCAACCAATGTAAACTCCTGCTGGTATGCACTACAAAGTATGAAAACGAAAACGATTCTTATTTTAGGGGGCAAAGACAAAGGAAATGATTACGAACAGATTGCTGCATTGGTAAAAGAAAAGTGCAGTGGACTCATCTTCTTAGGGGCAGACAACTCAAAACTGAAACAATTCTTTAAAGAATTTAATCTACCTACTGCCGATGTACAAAGTATGCAAGAGGCCGTAGAGGCTGCGTACCGTATGGCTCAAAAAGGAGAAACCGTTCTACTTAGCCCTTGCTGTGCAAGCTTTGACTTATTTAGCAGTTACGAAGATCGAGGTGCACAATTCAAGGAGTATGTAAGACAATTATAAAAGAGGAACATGGGAATAATAAAAGATCTATTTAAAGGAGATAAAGTGATTTGGATTATCTTCCTCTTTCTCTGTTTAATTTCAATTACAGAGGTTTTTAGTGCGGCAAGTACGCTTGTCTACAATACAGGCAATCACTGGCAGCCCATCCGCAGTCACAGTATTTTTTTAATGGTGGGCGCTGTGGTGGTTATCCTAATGCACAATGTACCCTGTAAGTACTTTCGTAGGATTCCACTGGGCCTTTATCCGATTTCGCTCGTTTTACTATGCTTGGTACTGGTCATGGGAAAAATCAATGGAGCCTCGCGATGGTTAGATCTATTCGGTGTTCGTTTTCAACCATCTGAGCTGGGAAAGATGGCGATTGTCTTAACCACGGCCCTTATTCTCTCTCGCTATCGTGATGAAAATGGAGCCACAACCACTGCTTTTAAATACACCTTGTATTTTAATGTCCCTATTATTGCGCTGATTTTCCCAGAGAATCTATCAACGGCAATGATTCTTTCGGCAGTGGTATTCATGATGATGGTGATTGGTCAGGTACATTGGAAACTATTGGCAAAACTTGCGGGAGCATGTATGCTGATGGTTCTTATTGCGATTGCAACCATCTCCGTGATCCCTGTTGAAAAACTTCCAATAACACCCCTAACGCACCGTATAGAGACGTGGCAGGGAAGAATAAAAAACTTTTCGGAGGATAAAAAAGCAGTACCGGCTTCAAAATATGACACTCAAAAGAACTCGCAAGTTGCACATGCTAATATCGCAATTGCAACAAGTCACATTATTGGGAAAATGCCAGGTAATAGCGTACAACGTGACTTCTTACCACAAGCCTATTCTGACTTTATCTTTGCAATTATTATTGAAGAATTGGGGTTAGCTGGAGGACTTTTTGTAGTTTTACTTTATATATGGCTACTCACACGTATAGCAAGGATTGCCAAACGGAGTGAAAAGCTATTCCCGGCCTATCTGGTCATGGGTATCGGTCTACTCTTTGTTTCACAAGCTATGATTAATATGATGGTATCCGTTGGACTTTTCCCTGTTACTGGACAGCCACTTCCTCTCATAAGTCGAGGTGGAACATCCATTCTTGTTAATTGTGCATACATTGGTATGATTCTGAGCGTTAGTAGATACGTAACCGAAGTGGAAGAAAACAAAGAGAAGGAAGAGGCCTTAGAGGCTGAAAAGAAAATGGAAGAAGCAACAGAGAATCTGCTTACTCATGCTAAAGAGTGGGTAGCGGCTAGCGAACGCATAAAAAAGGAAGAAGAGTGCTAGGCAAATAAATGACAAAGCAATCTAGTGGGGAAACAAAAGAATATGGAAGAACAATTAAGAATTATAATCAGCGGAGGAGGGACTGGAGGACATATTTTTCCAGCCATTGCCATAGCCAACGCCATTAAGGAGGAACATCCGAATGCTCAGATTCTATTTGTTGGAGCAGAGGGAAGAATGGAAATGCAACGAGTTCCTGCTGCTGGATATGAAATTAAAGGGCTTCCTGTTGTAGGATTCAACAGAAAGAACTTATTAAAGAATATTGGTGTGCTATATAAGCTTGCAAAAAGCCAATGGATAGCGCGTAAACTTATAAAGGAGTTTAAGCCACATGTGGCAGTGGGAGTTGGTGGCTATGCAAGCGGACCAACTCTTAAAATGGCAGGTATGATGAACATACCAACCCTGATACAAGAACAAAACTCATATGCAGGTGTTACTAATAAGCTACTAGCCAAAAAAGCAAATACGATTTGTGTTGCCTACGAAGGTATGGAAAGATTCTTCGATAAGAAGAAAATTGTCCTAACTGGCAACCCAATCAGACAGTCTCTCTTAAGTCAGAAAATGACGAAAGAAGAGGCTTTAAAGAGTTGGGGATTAAACCCAACTAAAAAAACAATCCTCTTATTAGGAGGGAGCCTAGGAGCACGAACCTTAAATCAAAGCGTAATGAACCACTTAGAGAAGATCAAAGCGGCAGATATTCAACTGATTTGGCAAACTGGTAAGTTCTACATTGAAGAGGTACGCGAATTAATTGCAATGAATTCTCCTTTACCAATGATTTATGCTACCGACTTCATTAATGACATGAATACGGCCTACCAAGCTGCCGATTTGGTCGTTAGCCGTGCTGGTGCTGGTTCAATCTCTGAATTCTCAATCTTAAAGAAACCTGTCATTCTGGTGCCTTCTCCGAATGTAGCAGAAGATCATCAAACCCAAAATGCAATGGCTCTGGTAAGAAAGGGAGCTGCATTGCATATCAAAGATTCGGAAGCTTTAACAGGATTGGTTGAAAAAGCAATCGAAACGGTTAAGGACACCCTAGTATTAGAGAAATTAAGTAATCAAATCGCTAAATTAGCTCACCCTAATTCAGCTTATACAATTGCCCGAGAGGTCATTCAACTGGCAAATCGTCACAAACAACAGAATGGATATTAATCAAATTAAATCACTATATTTTATTGGCGCTGGTGGAATTGGCATGAGCGCTCTGGTACGTTATTTTTTATCGAAGGGAATGCGTGTGGGAGGTTATGACCGAACCGCAAGTACCCTGACTGATAAATTAGTGAATGAAGGGGCATGGATTCATTACGAGGAATCTATAGAGAGCTTACCTACCGAGTTTTTACAGAAAGAGAGTACACTTATTGTCTATACTCCAGCTATTCCTGCCACTCATTTAGAACTTCAATACTTCCGCGAGCATGGATTTAATACCCAAAAACGTTCACAGGTTCTTGGATTGCTAACCAGATCGGGCAAAGGTGTATGCGTAGCAGGAACACATGGAAAAACAACCACTTCTACAATGGTAGCACACCTTCTGCATGAATCACATGTAGGGTGTAACGCTTTCTTAGGAGGTATCTCGAAGAACTATGAAACCAACTTGTTACTTTCGACTACAAGCGACTACATCGTTATAGAAGCAGACGAATACGACCGCTCCTATCATCAGTTATCTCCTTTTATGAGTGTTATCACTTCTACTGATCCAGACCATCTAGATATTTATGGCACTAAGGAAGCCTATTTAGAGAGCTTCAGTACCTACACCTCACTGATCCAAGAGGGAGGCTATTTGCTAATACGAAAAGGAATTGAGCTCTCCCCCAGAGTTAAGGAGGGAGTTACAATGTATAGCTACTCGGCTGAAGAGGGAGATTTTCATGCCAAAAACATCCGAATCTGTAATGGGGAAATCTATTTTGACTATGTATCACCACTAGGAAATATTGAGGATATTCAATTGGGAGTACCTATTCAAATTAACATAGAGAATGGAATTGCTGCCATGGCCATGGCGCAGTTGTGTGGAGCAAGTCAGGATGAGATTAAAAAGGGCATGGCCAGCTTTAAGGGTATAGACAGACGCTTCGACTTTCAATTAAAGACGGATAAGATTGTCTATTTAAGTGATTATGCACACCATCCTGCAGAGATTAGAGCATCTATATCCTCCATTAAAGCACTCTATAAGGATAAGAAAATTACGGTTGTATTCCAACCACACTTATACAGCCGAACCAACGATTTTCACAAAGAATTTGCCGAAAGTCTCTCGTTGGCTGACGAAGTTATGCTCTTAGACATATATCCAGCAAGAGAATTACCGATCCCAGGAGTGAGCAATAAACTAATTTATGATTATATTTGCAATAATATTAAAAAAAGCTATTGCAGCAAAGAATCTTTATTGGAGACAATAATGAGCAAAGAGATTGAGGTATTAATCACTTTAGGAGCAGGTGATATTGAAGAATATACACTTGCCATTAAACAGGCACTAATTAATAGATGATAAAACGAATCTGTACACTGTTTGGTTTAATTTTCATTACCACCTATCTTCTAGTGGCAATGACCTTATTCAATGCGGAGCCTGTTGATGCAGTCTGCAATGAGCTAAATCTTGTAGTAAAAGATTCTGTTTCGCAACATTTTATTTCATCTAAAGAAATAATTCGTATATTAGAGACGAAAAAAGTTTCTCCCATCGGTCATAAGATTGGCGACATAAACACTCGAACAATTGAAAACATCCTAAAAGAGCACCCGCTTATTGAAAAAGTAGAGTGCTACCGAACACCGGCTCAACAAATAGGTCTGCGTATTACGCAGCGAACCCCTATCTTACGAGTTATATCAAATAGTGGCAATAGCTATTATGTAGATGGGAAAGGAGAAATAATGCCTCTTGCAAATACACCTGCACACCTAGTGGTAGCTACAGGAAATATTACAAGAGAATTTGCTACAAAAGAGTTGTTTGAACTGGCTACATTCCTTCAAAACAACCCTTTATGGAAAGCGCAGATTGAACAGATACATGTAACAGCAAATAAAGAGCTGGAACTGGTTCCGCAAGTTGGGGAGCATATTGTTTTCTTAGGCAAACCGAAAGAATACGAAGAGAAGTTTAACCGACTGAAGACATTTTATACAAAAGCACTAAACGAGGTAGGATGGGATAAGTACAGCCGTATCAGCTTAGAGTTTAGCAATCAGATTATTTGTACAAAAAAAGAAAAGTAAGATATGGTAGCAACAGAGTTTATCGTAGCAATAGAACTGGGTTCGTCCAAATTAACAGGGGTAGCAGGAAAAAAGCTTTCTGATGGAACCATTGAAGTCTTAGCACTAGCAAGCCGAGACTCTTCTAGCTTTATTCGTAAAGGAGTAATTTACAACTTAGACAAAACAGCTCAGAACCTCTCTTTAGTCATCAAAGAGTTAGAAAAAGAGTTGAAAGCAAGCATATCTAAGGTCTATGTAGGTATAGGTGGCCAATCACTGCAGACTCTTTTCAATTCGGAAGTTACCATTTTCGAAGAGGAAACAAAAGTCTCGCAAGATCTGATCAATGTACTTATGGATCGAAATATGGCTACTCCAATTGCTGGAAAAGAGATTTTAGAGATTATTCCGCAGGAGTACAAACTGGGGATTAACCATTTAACGGACCCTGTAGGAGTACCTTGTACTAGACTAGAGGGCAACTTCTTAAATATCGTAGCACGCAATAGCTTAAAACAAAATATTGATAGTTGCTTCAGACAAGCACGCATTCCAATTGCAGATTATGTCATTTCGCCTTTGGCACTAGCCAATATTGTTCTAACAGTCAATGAGAAACGTTCAGGCTGTGCCATGGTTGATTTTGGAGCTGATACAACGACGGTTTGTGTCTACAAGAACGACATTCTTCGACACATTGCTGTGATACCTTTGGGCGGAAAGAATATAACCAAAGACCTTTGTTCACAAAAACTGGAGGAGGAAGATGCTGAGAAAATGAAACTTTTATATGCCGATGCTTATACCAATCCAATGAGTAGTGAGAATGGTGAATTCTCAGGATACACACTGGATGGCCAAAGAACCATTCCGCTACAAACCTTCAATGAAATCGTTGAGGGGCGTACCAATGAGATTCTAGTAAATGTATTAAAGCAAATAGAACTTTCAGGATATCGCGAGAAATTACTAGAGGGTGTGGTATTTACCGGAGGTGGGTCTGCACTCAAAAACCTAGTACTTGCTTTCCAACAATTAAGCAAAATAGAAAGAGTACGAATCGAAAAGGGATGTAGATTATCAATAGAAACGAGTGTAGAGATTGACAAAGAGCAACTAAGCAATCTTTCATTGGCCATTCTTAACTATGGAAAAGAGAACTGCTGCAAACCCGAGGTAAAAATCGTAAAACCAGAAATTAAGGTCGAGAAAGTGCCTGAAATCATCGTAGAAGAACCTAAACAGCCTAGATTATTCAATGATGAGGAGGCAAAGGTCACTGAAGTAAAAAGTGAACCTACCGTATTTGCTGCAACCTCAGTAGCACAGCAAGCAGCTGCAGAAGACTTAAGGCTTAAAACACACCGTTGTGAGTTGCTTATCAAAAATGCAACGATGAGAAAACAAAATGGGCAATTAAAAGAGGCCTTGAAGGAATTCGAGGAAGCTTTAGCTCTAGAGATCTCAGAAAAGAGTGCTGTTATTGAGCAACAAATAACAGAAGTTAAACAACTTATGAAGAAAGATGGGTTCTTTGGCAAAGTCAAAAAATACATCTCAAATTGGTCTGATTCCATGACCGAAGAATACTAAATAATTACATCACCTTATAGATAAGCAATAGATATGTCTGATGAAACCATAATGCCATTCGATTTTCCTACCACACCTAGTATAATTAAAGTGATTGGCGTAGGAGGCGGCGGTAGCAATGCCGTAAATCACATGTACAGAGAGGGAATACACGATGTTACGTTTGTAGTATGTAATACAGATTACCAAGCACTCAAAGGATCGCCTGTTCCTATTAAAATACAACTCGGATCGGAAGGTTTAGGAGCTGGGAATAGACCCACTCGAGCGAAAGAAGCTGCCGAAGAAAGTATTGAAGATGTACGTAGAATGCTTAATGACGGATGCAAAATGGCATTCATAACAGCTGGTATGGGAGGAGGTACAGGAACTGGTGCTGCTCCTATCATTGCAAAATCGGCCAGAGAACTCGATATACTAACCGTAGGAATCGTAACCATTCCTTTCTTATTTGAGGGGCCAAAGAAGATTGACCAAGCACTCGATGGGGTCGAAGAAATTAGCAAGTACGTAGATGCACTGCTTGTTATTAACAACGAACGCCTACGCGAAATCTATTCAAATATGAGTTTGATGGGTGGATTTGGAGAAGCTGATGATACACTTTCCGTTGCAGCAAAAAGCATTGCAGAGATTATCACCATAGAAGGAAAGATAAATCTCGACTTCAATGATGTGAAAACTGTATTAAAAGATGGAGGCGTAGCCATTATGAGTACAGGATATGGAGAAGGTGACAACCGGGTTAGCAAATCTATTGAAAGTGCGCTGAATTCTCCTTTACTTAATAACAATGATGTTTTTAACTCAAAAAAGGTGCTTTTCAATATTTCATACTGCTCTGAGAAAGAGATTATGATGGAAGAGATGAACGAGATTCATGACTTTATGAGTAAATTTGACAACGATGTTGAAACCAAGTGGGGAGTATATGTGGACGAAACCTTGGGACAAAAAGTCAAATTTACAATCCTTGCTACAGGATTTGGCATCAAAAACATTCCAGGAATGGAGCATAAAATGACGCTCGAAGAGGAGCAAATAGCTGCAGCAAAGGAGGAAATTGACGATAAGAATGAAACGCGTAGAAAAGATTACTACGGAAAAGAAAGCACTAAAAACACACCGCGCAGAAAGCGATATCACACACATACGTTTAGTACAGAAGATTTAGATAACGATACCCTTATTTACGCTCTAGAAGAAGCTCCAACCTATGCTAGAACAAGAGGTCAGCTAGAACAAATACAATCCAAGCTGAAAGAGAGCAAAGAGGTTCAGGTCGAAAATCAAGAGAGCGATGAGATAACTAAAATTACATTTTAAAAAACCAATAATTTAAACATTCAAATGAAACTATTTGATCAAATAAGCAACGATATTAAAGAAGCTATGAAAGCAAAAGATAAAGTAAAACTTGAAGCATTGCGTAATGCTAAAAAGTTCTTTATCGAGGCTAAAACAGCTCCTGGTGCTAACGATACTTTGACAGATGAAGCGGCTAGCAAAATCATTCAAAAGTTGGTTAAACAGGGAAAAGACTCAGCTGCTCTCTACGAAGGACAAGGGCGTCCTGATTTGGCAGAGGCTGAGATAGCACAAGTGAAGGTATTAGAAGCATACCTTCCGCAACAAATGAGCGAGGAGGAGCTAACAGTGGCTCTGCAAGCTATTCTAGAAAAAGTGGGTGCAACAGGACCACAAGATATGGGCAAAGTGATGGGTGCAGCTACACAAGAGTTAGCTGGAAAAGCGGAAGGAAGAGCAATCTCAGCAAAAGTAAAAGAGCTGCTTACAAAATAAGAAGAGAACTCTTTCTTAGCACTGACCATACAGTTTGGTAAACAGAACGTGTATGAATCCATTTCTCACCACTGATACCAAAATCTAATCGGTTATTTAAAAGTTTCTATTCAACTTTTAAATAACCGATTTCTCCTTTAATAAGGGAATTTAGAATCCGTTCAAGAGAAAAGTTCTTGGAGAATATCTAATGACTTTAAACGAGGAAAATCGGGTAAATGCAAAGAATAGTATTGATTAAGAATGGCCAAACAGCGACTTCTCTCTACCCTATTCATCTCAAAAAGATGCATCGTATCGTAATTCATACGCATTAATGTACTAATACGTGAAGACTCTTCGGGATTTATATAGGCTAAGTGCAGAGGCTTTTCGAGGGTAAAAGTAGCACCTTGCAGATCAAAATAGGCACCCGGTAAATAATTCTCGACATTTGGATAAAGACCTAAAAAGCGAGAGAAGCGCATTAGAAAAACTAAATGAAAATTGGCATATTTACTCGTACAGCGATCAAGCCAATGTATAGAGTGTTCCAAATAACTAAACAACAATTCATTTTCTTCCTCCTCTCGCAAGGCTTTATATAAGAACTCTGCCAAGAACAAACTAATAGCCGACTTAAAAGGATCGTAAGGGATAGATTGAAAGGGATAAGAAGATTTTGCCTCTTTAATCCGATGCAATGATGCAGCGGGCTTAAAATCGGCTTCAAACTCAATTATAGAAAGCGGCTGGAAGAGCACATTTTTAAGAGGTGACCTGCGAGAGCGAGGCAATGGAACTAAAAAAGAGGCTCGTCCGCTATGACGCGTGTAAATAGTTACAATGTTCGAAGTGTCACTATATTTCAGGGAATAAAGGACTATACCAAGGGTTTTATGCCACATAGAGTTCGCTTTTATTTTAATAGATAGTATTTCAAGAGGTTACAAAAGTAACAAATCCCACATTTTTTCGACTCTACATTCAAAAAAAAGCTCGTTTTATTTGTCAGTTAAGAAATTGTTCTTACCTTTGCATCCGCTAACAAGAGAGAGACTCTTTAAAAGCAATCACAAAGACGGTCCATTCGTATATCGGTTAGTACTCAAGATTTTCATTCTTGCAAGGGGGGTTCGACTCCCCCATGGACTACAAATAAAAACAATAAAGAACCATTTAAAGATTAGTCGAGATGGCAAATCACAAATCATCAATCAAGAGAATCAGACAGGAAGAGAAGAGAAGACTTCACAACCGCTACTACGCTAAAACAATGCGTAACGCAGTTAAAAAACTTCGTGCAACTACTGACAAAGCTGAAGCTATTGCACTTTTCCCAGGTGTTCAAAAAATGTTAGATAAACTAGCTAAACGTAACATCATTCACAAGAACAAGGCTTCTAACTTGAAGTCTAAGTTATCTGCTCGCATTAGCAAGTTAGCTTAAGCATCGTCTTAAACAATTTAAAGATAAAACAGGCTGAATCTTATGATTCGGCCTTTTGTCATTTAATATTTTCTATAATCAAAGGCATTAATCAGAATACTCAAAATAGCACGAGATGCAAGAGATTATACAATACCACATACTGGCTCATACACCATTCATAAAAGAGAGCTATAGGACCATACAAGCAATCCGGCTAGATCGAAATGACATCTGATTTTAATAGCTCTAAAACCATTTTAGGACTCTTTATTGCCTAATTAGCAATGCGCTAATACAAACTTTAGAAAGCAAACAAAGCGCTTTAAAAACCACCTGATTTTTTGTGCGCACTCCCCCAACTTTTCACACAAAATTGCATTTCAATTCATCCTTTTTTGCTACCTTTGAAAGCTAATATTAAGATAATTAATCAAACATGACTGAAGAAGAAATAATGAGCGGTGGTGAGAACTACTCGGCCAGTAACATCCAAGTTCTAGAAGGGTTGGAGGCTGTGCGCAAACGCCCCGCAATGTATATTGGAGACATCAGCGAAAAGGGATTGCACCATTTGGTGTACGAGGTGGTAGATAACTCTATCGACGAGGCACTGGCAGGTTATTGCAATCGCATTGAGGTAACAATCAATGAAGACAACTCCATTACCGTAATGGACAACGGTCGTGGTATTCCAGTAGATTTTCACGAGAAAGAACAAAAGTCGGCACTCGAAGTCGTTATGACTGTACTACATGCTGGGGGAAAATTTGACAAAGGATCGTATAAGGTATCGGGTGGTTTACACGGGGTAGGTGTATCGTGTGTGAATGCGCTTTCTACACACCTTACAACGAATGTATACCGCAATGGCAAAGTGTACCAACAAGAATATAGCTGTGGTAAGCCACTTTACCCTGTAAAGGAGGTAGGCGAAACTACGCTAAACGGTACGAAACAAACTTTCTGGCCAGATGCATCTATCTTTACGGTCACAGAATATAAATATGATATTTTGCAAGCACGTTTGCGCGAGCTAGCCTACTTAAATAGCGGAATCACCATTACACTTACCGACCTTCGCGAAAAAGATGAAGAGGGTAATGTACGTTCGGAGGAGTTCCACTCAGAAGATGGTGTGAAGGAGTTTGTACGCTTCTTAAACCGCAACAATGTATCGCTTATTGAGGATGTTATTTATCTGAATACAGAAAAGCAAGGGGTACCTATTGAATGTGCTATTATGTACAACACAGGTTATCGCGAAAGCTTACACTCGTACGTAAATAACATTAACACACACGAAGGGGGTACTCATGAAGGAGGATTCCGTTCGGCACTAACTCGTGTACTAAAAAAGTATGCCGAGGAGAGCAAAATGCTAGAAAAAGCAAAAGTTGAAATCTCTGGTGAGGACTTCCGCGAAGGACTTATTGCGGTAATTTCAGTAAAAGTAGCCGAACCTCAATTTGAAGGCCAAACGAAAACCAAATTGGGTAATAGTGAGGTAAGCGGTGCCGTAAATCAAGCCGTAGGCGAGGCACTAAGCAACTACCTAGAGGAACACCCCAAAGAGGCGAAAACAATTGTAGAGAAGGTTATTCTAGCAGCTACAGCACGTATTGCAGCACGCAAGGCACGTGAGTCGGTACAACGCAAGAGCCCTATGGGCGGCGGTGGACTTCCTGGCAAACTAGCAGACTGCTCAAGCAAAGACCCATTTGAGTGCGAATTGTTCCTAGTCGAGGGTGACTCGGCGGGTGGATCGGCTAAGCAAGGTAGAAGCCGTGCTACACAAGCCATTCTTCCTCTTCGCGGTAAAATCTTGAATGTAGAGAAAGCCATGTGGCACAAAGCCTTTGAAAGTGATGAAGTAAATAACATCATCCAAGCTTTAGGTATTCGTTTTGGAGTGGATGCAGAAGATAGCAAGAAGGCCAACCTTGACAAACTACGTTACCACAAAGTAGTAATCATGACCGATGCCGACGTCGATGGTTCACACATCGACACCCTTATTATGACGCTTTTCTTCCGTTACATGCCAGAAATTATTGAGAATGGTCACCTTTACATTGCCAATCCCCCACTCTACCTTTGTTCAAAAGGAAAGATTAAGGAGTATTGTTACAGCGAAGAGGCACGTCAACTCTTTATTCAAAAATATGCCGATGGATCAGAATCAGGTGTACACACACAACGCTACAAAGGTCTTGGTGAGATGAACCCAGAGCAGTTGTGGGAAACTACTATGAACCCAGAGGGACGTATCTTGAAACAAGTAACCATTGAGAATGCAGCTGAAGCTGATTATATTTTCTCGATGTTGATGGGTGATGAAGTAGCACCTCGTCGTGACTTTATTGAGAAGAATGCCACTTATGCAAATATTGATGCATAGGCCAAACATACTGGCACAAAAAAATAGACAAAAAGAGTTCTGGAAGAAAATTCCAGAACTCTTTTTCGTTTATATTTTCACATCATACAATAGAGGCTAAATTACGATGGATTGGGCAAAAAAAAGCATTCAAACAAGGCTATTAGAGGATTAGGAGGATAATATGGGTTATATTTTGAAATGAAGGAAGAACTTTATTCACGAAAAAAAAGTACATTTGGAAAAACAAACCTATTAAACTAATTGATTATGAAACTCACATTCCACATTCACTACCATGCCTCGTGGGGGGAATCATTGCTGCTTACGATAGATGCCCACAAAGAGGTGCCCATTGAGCTTTGCACGCACGATGGTTTTATCTGGGAAGGAGAAGTAGAGTTACCCGAAACTCAAACAGAAACCATATTAACCTACCGATACAGTGTTATAAAGAGTGGCAAGTGTATACGCACAGAAAGTGGCTGTACTCCCCATGCTATCTGCTTGAATCATCCGAAAGGAGCCGTTGTTTCGATAGAGGACTCGTGGAGAGAGTTACCACAAGATGCCTACCTCTTCAGCTCAGCCTTCTACAAAGGAGTGGAAGCAACTCGCATATTACCTACGACTAAGCATAATGAAACCATTACCTTCCGGGCAGCCTGTCCGGCACTGCATAGCCAAAAACTCATTTTAGGAATTGCTGGAAACCAAAATGCCTTTGGAAACTGGAAAGACCAAGGGGCACTTCCTATGCAGGAGGTATCTCCCAACGAGTGGATGGTTACCATTCCTCGAAAAGGATTGATATCGCCCATTGAGTATAAATTCGTAGCCATCTGTCCCGAGAGTGGACAAACTGTTCGCTGGGAAGAGGGCAAAAACAGAGAGATTCGAAGCCTTTACCATGGAAATAAGGAGGCCTATATACTACCACTTGAAACCATAAAGTTGCATCAGGAGGTGCGCAAAGTAGCTGGTACAGCCATTCCCGTATTTGCACTTCGTAGCGAAGGAAGTGCAGGTGTTGGCGACTTTGGCGACTTAAAGAAGATGGTCGATTGGGCCGTGCAGACAGGTCAACAAGCGGTACAGATTCTGCCCATTAATGACACTACGATTACTCATACTTGGAGCGACTCTTACCCCTACAATAGCATCTCAATCTATGCCTTCCACCCCATGTATATCGATCTTAGAGCGGTAGACAAACTAAAGGATAGTAAGAAAATGACTACCTTCGAGGCAGAGCGAATAAAACTAAACGCACTTGCTCAAATAGATTACGAGGAGGTAAATGCCCTAAAAAGAAGCTATTTAGAGCAACTCTATCAGCAAGAAGGAGAGACTGTATTGGGCACAGCTGCCTTCAAATACTTTTTTGAGGAAAACAAACATTGGCTTCTTCCTTATGGTGCTTTTTGCTACCTACGAGACCTATATGGCACACCCGACTTCTCGCTTTGGCCAGCCCATAAAGTATACAAACCCGAATGCATAGCCAGTCTTTGTGAACCAGGTAGCCCAAGTTACGAAAAAATAGCATTCAACTACTACATACAGTATCTACTGCACATACAGCTATTAGAAACAGCTAACTATGCACGTGAACGTGGGGTAATATTTAAAGGTGACATCCCTATTGGAATAAGCAGAAACAGTGTTGAGGCATGGGTAGAGCCCTACTACTTCAACATGAATGGCCAAGCAGGTGCCCCACCCGATGCCTTCTCGGCCAATGGGCAAAACTGGGGCTTTCCAACCTATAATTGGGAGATCATGGAAGAGGATAACTACCAGTGGTGGAAAAAACGCTTTGCCAAGATGGCTGAGTACTTTACAGCCTACCGGATTGATCACATTCTAGGCTTCTTCCGCATTTGGGAAATACCGACTCACTCCGTACATGGGCTATTGGGACAGTTTGTACCTGCCCTTCCTATGAGTGTAGAGGAGATTCAGGGCTATGGCTTTCACTTCCAGAAAGATTTTATGACCCTCCCTTTCATTACCGAAGAGTTGTTGCATAGATACTTTGGCGAGAAAGTGAACTTCGTTAAAGAGACCTTTGTAGAAAACTCGCACTACGATGTATATAGAATGCGCCCAGGATTTGAAACTCAACGCCAAGTAGAGCACTATTTTGAAGGAAAAACCGACCAAGAGAGTATTAATTTGCGTGAGGGTATCTATGCCTTAATAAGCAACGTACTCTTTGTACCCGATCGTAAAGATAACTCATGCTATCACCCGCGTATCAGTGCACAGCAAGATTACACCTATAGCCGTTTGACATGGGCCGAGAAAGAGGCCTTTAATCGACTCTACAACGATTATTACTACAAGCGTCACAATCAATTTTGGTACGAACAGGCTATGCAAAAGCTACCTACTCTTACCCAATCGACCCACATGTTGGTGTGCGGTGAAGATTTAGGCATGGTGCCCGATTGTGTACCTTGGGTTATGGACCAACTGCAAGTAATTAGTCTGGAGATTGAGCGAATGCCCAAAGATCCAACCGATACATTTGGTAAGGTGTGGAACTATCCGTACCTATCGGTTTGCACCATATCTACTCACGATATGAATAACTTACGCGGCTGGTGGGAAGAAGATGCGCAAGTAACGGCCCACTATTATTACCATGTATTAGGATATGGTGGCGAAGTACCTAAGGTTGCTTCAGGAAAGATTTGCGAGGAGGTGATAAATAAACATCTTACATCGCCCTCCCTACTTACTATCTTGGCTTTCCAAGATTGGCTATCGATAGACGAGTCTATACGTGAACCGCAAGTAGAGATGGAGCGTATTAATGTGCCAGCTAACCCTAGACATTACTGGAGATATCGCATGCACCTTACCTTGGAAGAGTTGATGAAAAAAGAAGCCTTCAATCAACAAGTTAAAAAGCTTATAACAGCTGCTGGAAGGTAATAGGCAGCCCAATAAAAACGATCCCCTCTTCTCTGAAAATGAGAAGAGGGGATCGTTTATATTGGGGCACTTGAATCAAACAAGTCAGCAAGAACGAGCTATTCGTTCTCTTTGATAAAGGTAACACAAGCTGCCGCAGCAAAGAGGAGCACGCCAGCAAGCAGAAGCATATTCATCTCCGGAGCCACACTACCTACAGGTGTAAAAAGCTTCAAAATAACACCGCCCAAAGAGGCTGCTATAATTTGTGGTATACAGATAGTACCATTAAAAAGACCCAAGTAGGTACCCATATTTCCCCCTTTCAGTGCATTAGTTAAGAGCGTAAAAGGAAGAGCTAGTATTGCTGCCCATGCACAGCCAACAAGTGCAAATGAGAGGAAAAGAAGGTATTTATCTTGAATAAAGAAAATAGATATAAATCCTACTCCTCCCAAAAGAAGGCTTAAAGAGTAAATCTGCTTCTTATTCTTAAACAGAGGAATAAGCATGGCCCAAACTACAGAACCCATAGCTTGAACAGCAAACAAGATTCCCACCCAGTCGCCAGCAGCTTGGTAAGATACCGATTGGGTATCGAGCACCATGCGCACACTACCCGAAACTACGCTCTCTATAACGGGAGCTCCAAAACTATGAAGCGCCACTGTACCATTGGTATAGGTCCACATAAACATAAAGGCAGCCCAAGAAAAAAACTGAACCAATCCTACTGTCCAAAACACTTTGGGTGCTTTACACAAAAGGCTAAACATATTTTCGCGTTTTGTTGTCTCATCTATCACAATACCATGGTATTCGGCATACTCTTTAGGAGGCATCTCTTTGACCTTAATAGAGGTGTAAATTACGCAAAGAATCAAGATCAGCGCACCTACATAGAAAGAGTAAATTACGGAATCAGGAACTACGCCTTTAGGAGCAATATTACTAATGCCAATGAAGGCAAAGAAAAAGGGAAAAAGGTAACCAGCCAAGCTACCAGCATTACAGAGAAAACTCTGAATAGAGTAAGCTAATCCTTTTTGTTTTTCATTCACCATATCGCCCACCATCATTTTAAAGGGTTGCATGGCCATATTGATAGAGGTATCCAGAAACATGAGTGAACACAGCCCAAAAAGCATAGCAGCAGATACGGTCATACCAAAGCTACCTGCATTGGGAAGAAGACACATAACAAGTACTGCACATAGTGCACCGACAAAAAGATAGGGAATACGTCGCCCAAACCGAGTCCAAGTACGATCGCTTAAAGAGCCTACAATGGGTTGAACCAAAATACCAGCTAAAGGAGGAAGAATCCAGAAATAACTTAAATCATGAGGATCTGCACCCAGTGTAGAGAAGATGCGACTAATGTTGGCACTCTGTAGGGCGTAAGCAATCTGTACGCCAAAGAAGCCGAAACTAATGTTCCAAAGCTTCATAAAACTCAAATCTGGAATCTTTTTCATGATATTAAATATAGGGTTACAAATTCATAATCTCCTCTTCAAAGGTATCCTTACTGCCAAGCGCTTTGTTTCGCATCTTGCTACGATAATTATAAATAGTGGCTAATGAGTAACCTAAGAAGTGAGCAATTCGAGTGCTGTCGGTTACTCCTAAACGGATTAATGCAAATATACGAAGTTCTGTCGTAAGTAGCTCACCTTGTTTGGGATAAATTCGCGCTTCTTCAATTAAAAGTTCATTGAAAGAGGAGATGTAGTGAGGAAAGAGTTTTAAGAAGGAGCTATCGAACTCTGTATAAAAGGCTTTTCGTTCATCTTTCATGAATTGCTCCGATTTAATCGCCGCATAAAGCTCTTCTAAACGAGAAGACTTAGCCAGCTTCGCAAGTGATCTTCGATAGGCTTCTAGTTTATCTAAATAAGATACACAACGGTCTAAGTAGTGAGCAATATACACCTCTTTAATCTTACCAGTCTGCTCCAGCTCACTGTTCACACGGTGCATTTTTTTATTTGCAACACTTAAAGTACGACGCATTACTGATAGCTTTCTCATCCAACGATACAAATAGAAGACTGCAGCTAATAGGAAGAGAGAGAGAAATGATACAGAGAGTAGAAGAAGGCGAACGGTCTCTCTTTCACGCTCCTCTTGTGCTTTATAAGCTTTATCTATAATAGGAAAGAATTGGGTAACTTCAATAAAGCGTAAACGAGCATTACACGAAACCGCATCTTCCATTGAACAGCTCAAATAACGATATGCTCTCGTCAAATCACCCTGCTCATACATCAGTTGTGCCAATTTTTGAAGAGATGCATACTCTCTAGTAGCTGATTTCACATCTAATATGGCAGTTTTAGTAAGGTGATAGGTTTGATTATCAAACTCATTCAAAGCACTATAAACCTCAAAAAGGGTATAATTAATATAAACCGTTTGGCGTAAATCGGGGATATCATTCATCAAAGCTTGAAGCATTTCGAGTGCTTTCCCAGCTTCTCCTTGAGTGATAAGTCGCTCTGCTTTGCTAATCTCTTTATCAATCTTATTGGTGGTGGTTGCAATGACTGAATCGCGATAGTGATTGGTCTTCTCTATGTATTTTAATTTTTCCTCATTGTGGGTGGTGTAATCTGATAACCAACCATAACATGCTCTAAAGGTTCGATAGTAGTAGTTCCGTGTATTTTCATCCAAATCACCCGCATCCAAACGCTCTAACTGCTCGATCGATTCTGCATACATGCCCATCATTCCCATAACCTCGGCCCTATTTATCACAATCTCATTTTCCAATTGAGGCTCATTAAGTAGAGGCAAAAGGGCTAGTTTTTGGTTAATATAGTGGAGCGCTGAGTCGGCTTGATAGTGTAAATAGAGCGTGAAGAGTTCACCACAAAAGTCATAACGTTCATTTGCCTTTTTCGATGTGGTTAATCGCTGCTTTACCTCAGCTATTTTTTCCTCTTTTTCTAGGTGAAAACGCTGCTTTTCTTCGATGGCTTGATCGAGTTCCTTGAGTAAATTCTCATTCCCGGGAGTGTGTGCAAAAGTCGAAGTCGTAATTAAAAGAAAAGAAAAAAAGAGATTCAAAACAGATGTTTTCATATTGATTTAAGTTTGGAGTTGCCACAAATATAGAGATATTTATCAAAAAGAAAGGATTAAGTCTAAAAATCTTTTCAATAAACAGTTATATTTTAAAGCACTATTAAAAATATAAACAACTGATTTACAAATTGATTACACTAAAAAGGACTTCTATTTTTATTCTAATCCTACAGCTGGTATCATTAAGACTCTATATTTGCCATTGCTAACCGTGAGTGCATTCACACTTAAATCGAACGAACCATGAAAAGACACATTTTGAACCTTCTGCTAATTACCTTACTTGGAGTAACAAGCCTACATGCAACAGCGATTGTTAAGAAGGTAGAACCTGTTAACTGGTGGGCAGAAATGAAGAATCCCACCTTACAAATCCTACTCTATGGTGAGCAACTTGCTACGTACGAAGTATCGATTGCTTCACCCGATATTTACTTAAAAGAGAGTGTAAGACTAGAAAACCCCAATTATCTTCTTCTATATGTTGACTTAACCGAAGCGGCGCCCCAAACCTTTGACATTAAATTAAAGAGAGGAAAGAAGGAAGAGATAATTCCCTACGAAATTAAGAAACGAAAAGAGGATGCATCGGCCATTGAAGGATTCGATGCAAGTGATGTATTGTATCTAATTATGCCCGATCGCTTCGCAAATGGCAATCCTTCTAACGATATTATTCCAGGGATGAAAGAGCAAAAGATTGATCGGAATGAACCCTTTGCACGCCATGGAGGCGATTTGAAGGGTATCCAAAATCATCTAGACTATTTAAGCGATTTAGGTGTAACTGCTATTTGGCTAAACCCTATACAGGAGAACGATATGTACGAAGGCTCTTATCACGGCTATGCCATTACCGATTTCTATGGAGTAGATCGCCGCTTAGGAAGTAACGAAGAGTTCCGCACATTGGTAGAGGAAGCCAATAAAAGAGGCCTCAAGGTAGTTATGGATATGATTTTTAATCATTGTGGCAAAGAGCACTATTTCTTCCAAGATATGCCCTCAAAAGAGTGGTTCAATTACCGAGGAGAGTTTACACAAACAACCTATCGAACAGCGGTTCAAATGGATCCATATACCGCTAAAGAGGCTTTTAAAGTAGCAGTCGATGGGTGGTTTACGGAACAGATGCCCGATTTAAACCAGCGCAACAAATATGTAGCCGACTATTTAATTCAAAGCAGCATTTGGTGGATCGAGTATAGTGGTATAAATGGTATTCGTCAAGATACACATCCATATGCCGATTTCGACATGATGGCTCGTTGGTGCAAAGAGGTAGAAGCAGAATATCCAAACTTTAATATTGTAGGCGAAACTTGGTTGAATAGCAATGTACAAATTGCTTTTTGGCAAAAAGATAGCAAACTAGCAGCACCACGTAATTCGAACTTACGCACGGTAATGGACTTCCCATTAATGGAACATATGAACAAAGCTTTTGAAGAAGAGACTGGCGACTGGGGCGGCGGTGTATACAGACTATATGACTATTTATCACAAGATTATATTTATGCCAACCCAATGAGTTTACTAACCTTTCTAGACAATCACGATGTATCTCGCTTCTGCAAGAATCAAGAGGAGGCTCAAAATATGGATCGATTTAAACAGGCCGTAGCCTTTCTACTTACAACGCGCGGTATTCCACAGCTTTACTATGGAGGAGAAATCTTGATGACCGCTGATAAAGCTAATGGCGATGGGCTTTTAAGATGTGATTTCCCGGGTGGCTGGAGTGGTGATTCAAACAATGAATTCTTGGCAGTTAACCGTACTGAACGACAAAATGAGGCATTCTATTTCTTGCAAAAACTATTGAAATGGCGCAAAGGGAACGAAGCTATCTCAAGGGGAAGCTTAAAACATTTCGTGCCAGAAAAGTGTGTTTATATATACGAAAGAGCTTATAAAGAGAAGTCAGTTGTTGTCTTCCTAAATGGAAGCGATAAGGAGCAAACAATTGATTTAACAAGCTATAAAGAGGTGCTTCCTAAGAAATCAGCTATTGACCTCATATCGGGAGAAAGTGTTGAACTCAATAAGAGTCTAACATTAAATAAAAGAGCGATTTTAATCTTAAACTTTGAATAATAATTTCTAAATCATTTATATAAATAAGAAAAACAAAAAAAGATAAGTAACTATAAAACAATTTATTAAGCAAAAGTCACCTCTATAAAGAGTTCTATTTTTTCTCTTACTAAGATAATTAGTGAAAGTGACGTGTAAATTTGCAATAGAACAATCAAGATAGCAGGACATAGACTATTGCTTACCAATGTTAACTTATCAATTTAATACCATTAAACCATGAATATTAAAAAGAGACTTTCTTTCCTATCCTTAGCTTGTTTGGCACTAGCAGCCTATGCACAGCAATCCATCACATCTCCCAACGGAAATCTTGAAATGACATTTGAACTAGATTCAAAAGGATCGCCCGTTTATCAACTTACTTACAAGAACAGAGCTGTGGTTAAGCCTAGTAAATTAGGCTTGGAACTAAAAAAAGAAGATCCCGATGTAAAGTGGAATTTCGAATGGACAGATCGTGAAGATGCACACTTGGTCGAAGCAAAAACAAACTTATACAATGGCTTTATTATTAAAGATAGTAAAACCAGTACTTCTAACGAATCTTGGCAACCAGTCTGGGGAGAAGAGAAAGAGATCCAGAACCACTATAATGAACTAGCCGTAACATTGGATCAAGCTGTAAACGATCGTTCGATGTTAATTCGCTTCCGCCTTTTCAACGATGGGTTGGGATTCCGCTATGAATTTCCCGAACAACATAATCTGACCTATTTTATAGTAAAAGAAGAGCATTCGCACTTTGCTATGGCAGGTGATCACACGGCATTCTGGTTACCTGGCGACTATGATACACAAGAGTATGACTACACTACCTCTAAGCTATCTGAGATTAGAGGACTTATGAGTACAGCCATTACTGAGAATTCTTCACAAACTCCATTTTCGGAAACTGGTGTTCAAACCTCATTAATGATGAAAACAGCCGATGGATTGTATATCAATTTACACGAAGCTGCTTTGATTGATTACTCATGCATGCATCTCGAATTAGATGATAAAAACATGGTATTTAAATCGTGGCTAACTCCTGATGCACGTGGTGACAAGGCATTTATGCAAACACCTTGTAGTACACCTTGGCGTACAGTTATTGTTAGTGATGATGCGCGCGACATCCTAGCCTCACGCATTACATTAAACTTAAATGAGCCCTGTAAAATTGAAGACACCTCGTGGATTAAACCGGTTAAATACATAGGTATTTGGTGGGACATGATTACAGGTAAAGGTTCATGGGCATACACAGACGAGGTAGCAAGTGTAAAACTGGGTGAAACAGACTACAGCAAAACTAAACGTAACAACAAACACTCGGCTAACACAGCAAATGCGAAACGCTACATTGATTTTGCTTCTGAACATGGTTTTGATCAAATCTTAATCGAAGGTTGGAACGAAGGTTGGGAGGATTGGTTTGGACGTAGCAAAGATTATGTATTCGACTTTGTAACTCCTTATCCTGACTTTGATGTAAAAGAGGTAAATAGCTATGCAGCCAGCAAAGGTGTTAAAATTATGATGCATCACGAAACGTCTAGCTCAGTTAGAAACTACGAACGTCATATGGATAAAGCATACCAATTTATGGTAGATAATGGATACAACTCAGTGAAGAGTGGTTATGTAGGCGATATTATTCCACGTGGTGAACACCACTATGGTCAATGGATGAACAATCACTATCTATATGCTGTAACGAAAGCTGCAGAATACAAAATCATGGTGAATGCACACGAAGCTACACGTCCAACCGGTTTGTGTCGTACCTATCCTAATTTAATCGGTAATGAATCTGCTCGTGGTACTGAATATGAAGCATTCGGAGGAAATAATGTGAATCATACTACCATTCTACCATTTACCCGTCAAATTGGTGGACCGATGGATTATACACCCGGTATCTTTGAGCCACACATTAACAAATTGAATCCAAGCAATAATTCACAAGTCCGTACTACATTGGCTCGTCAATTGGCTCTTTATGTAACCATGTACAGCCCGCTTCAAATGGCTGCTGATATACCTGAGCACTACGAAATGTTTATGGATGCTTTCCAGTTCATTAAGGATGTAGCAATTGATTGGGAGCAAACAGAGTATCTAGAAGCTGAACCCGGTGAATACATTACCATTGCTCGTAAAGAGAAAGGTGGAGACAATTGGTATGTAGGCTGTACAGCTGGTAACAACGGTCACACTGCCAAACTAAATTTCAAGTTCCTAGATCCAACGAAAGAGTATATAGCAACCGTTTATGCCGATGCAAAAGATGCACATTGGCAAACCAATCCACAAGCATATACCATCCGCAAAGGAGTAGTTACAGCCAAAAGCAAACTAACCATTGATGCAGCTATTGGTGGTGGATTTGCAATCAGTATCAAAGAGGTAAAAGATAAAAAGGAAACAAAAGGAGTTAGAAAGTTGTAATCAGAAAAGAGGAGTTAGGTTTTCAATAGGTATCATTCATAAACGTCCTCGACTTACAACAGATTCAACAAACTCTTTATGAACTGTTTGGAAGCCCTTTAAAAGGGGCTTCCAAACAGGAATTAAAGGAAAAAGAGAAAAAAATGCAGAAAACGATCTAACAAAAGAGCTATTCAGAGAAAAAAAAGTATTTTCACTTAACTTTAATTACTAATATATGAAAAGAAACATGCTATTTAATGTTCTACTGTTACTTACGGTAGGATTGTTTCTATCCCAAAGTGCATTTGCTCAGCAAATAGTAGTAAGAGGGATGGTAAAGGATGCTGCTGGCGAACCCGTGATTGGTGCCAATGTAGTACAAAAAGGAACAACCAATGGTACCATCAGTGATTTTGATGGAGTATTCGAACTAACAACTCCCCAAGGGGCTATTATCTCGATCTCATTTATTGGCTATGAACCACAAGAACTTCCTGCCACTGCTTCGATGAATGTTATTCTGAAAGATGACACCGAAGTGTTGCAGGATGTAGTTGTTATTGGTTATGGTACAGCTCGTAAAAATGACCTTACAGGTTCGGTTACGGCAATCAAACCCGATGAGAAAAACCGTCCATTAGCTACCAATGCCCAAGATTTAATGCAAGGTAAAATTGCTGGGGTAAATGTGACAGGTAGTGGTGGTGCTCCAGGTTCGGGTGCAACCATTCGCATTCGTGGAGGTTCTTCTTTGAATGCCTCTAATGATCCACTTATTGTAATTGATGGTTTTGCCATGGATAACCAAGGTGTAAAGGGTTTATCTAATCCCCTTTCGATGGTAAATCCTAACGACATTGAAAGCTTTACTGTACTAAAAGATGCATCAGCTACTGCAATCTATGGTTCGCGTGGGTCAAATGGGGTAATTATCATTACAACTAAAAAAGGACGTAAAGGTGCTAAACCATCGGTTAGTTATAGTGGAAATGTTTCTACTAGTATGAAAAGAAATACCGTTGATGTATTGACTGGTCAAGAATATGGTGAATTTATTGAAAACCTTTATGGTATTGGTAGTGAAGCCTGGAACTTACTAGGTAAAAAAACAGACGCAAGTGGAAATGTACTCTACAGTGAAGATGGTACTCCTTTGTATAACCATACAGATTGGCAAGACCAAATCTATCGCACGGCAATCAGTACCGATCAAAATGTAACCTTATCGGGTGGATATAAAAATATGCCTTATCGTGTTTCATTGGGATACACTAACCAACAAGGTATTATTAAAACATCTAATTTTGAAAGATATACGGCCTCTGTAAATCTTTCTCCCTCTTTCTTTGATGACCACTTAACTGTAAACTTGGTTGCCAAAGGTATGATTGCTAAAAATAGATATGCCGATACAGGTGCAGTAAATGCAGCAGTCTATATGGACCCTACTCAATCGGTTCATCGCTCTGAGAGTATGTATACTGACTATTTTGGTGGTTACTACCAATGGTCTCAAAGTGGTTCTGCACTCGAAGATGACTCTTGGAGATATACTTCAAACCGCAACGCTACTGCCAATCCAGTTGCTACATTGAATCAAAAAGATGACAAAGCGACTTCAAAATCATTTATTGGTAACGCCGAGTTTATGTATAAAGTACATGGTTTAGAAGATCTTCGTCTACACATGAACATGGGTGGTGACTTCTCTACAGGTAAACAAACAACCGTCATTTCACCTTACTCTATGTCGAATAACTACTACGGCTGGGACGGTTGGGATAAAACCACAAAATCAAATAAGTCATTTAATACCTACGCACAATATTCAAAAGACTTTGATAAAGCCGAGCAACATTTCGATGTAATGGGAGGATACGAATGGCAACACTTCTATCGCAAAGGTGAGTATGATGGTTGGGGCTTGTATCAAGATACGCACAAAGTAAACCCCGGCGAGAAATACCAACAAAATGGAAAAGTATGGAAGACTGAAAACTATTTGGTATCTTTCTTCGGACGTGCTAACTATTCACTATTGAATCGATATATGCTTACAGCTACAGTTCGTTACGATGGTTCTTCACGCTTTAAAGAGCATTGGGCTACCTTCCCTTCTTTTGCGTTTGGCTGGAAAATTAACGAAGAAGCTTTCATGAAAAACGTTGATTTTGTTTCGGACTTAAAACTTCGTTTAGGCTATGGACAAACTGGTCAACAAGAGGGTATTGGTGATTACAACTACTTCGCTTCTTATAATGAAAGCATGGGTGTAGGTAGTTTATATCCAATTATTGATGGTTCAGACGGTGTTATGTACCGCCCTGATGCTTACAACTCAAATCTTACTTGGGAAACAACTACAACTTACAATGCAGGTCTTGACTTCGAACTTTGGAGAGGTAAATTATCAGGTAGTGTAGATTATTATCAACGCAAAACCACCGATCTTTTAAATACCGTTTATGTAGCAGCTGGTTCAAACTTCCGTAACCAAGTAACGTCGAATGTAGGTTCACTTAAGAACTCGGGGGTTGAGATGGCTTTAACCTATCGTCCTATCCAAACCAAAGATTTTAGCTGGTCACTTACTGCTAATGCTACTTACAACAAAAGTGAAATTACCGAACTTATTGGTGATGAAAACTACTATGTTCCAACAGGTGGTATCTCGGCAGGTACAGGGGTTACTTGTCAAGCACACGCTGTAGGCCAACCAGCTAGTTCATTCTATGTATTCCAACAAGTTTACGATGAAGCAGGCATGCCTATCGAAGGTATGTATGTAGACCGTAACGCCGATGGAATTATCAACCAAGACGACAAATATTTCTACAAAAGCCCCAATGCACCTTGGACAGCTGGTTTAGCATCAAACTTTACCTATAAAAACTGGGACATGGGCTTCAGCCTTCGTGCAAGCTTTAATAACTACGTATTTAACGACTTAGAAGCTGGTTCAAGTAACGTAAGCTCAGGTAGCATTTACCGTCTTGGCTTCTTAAGCAATGTTCCTACAATGTCCATTCCTAAGGGATTCCAAACAGGTGACAATGTATTGTCCGATTATTTTGTTCAAAATGCCTCTTTCTTGAAATGTGATAACATCACCTTGGGCTACTCATTCAACAAACTATTTGGCGCTCCTATTGGCGGTCGTATATATGGTACTGTAAGTAATGTATTTACAATTACCAACTACAAAGGCATTGATCCAGAAGTATATGGAGGTATTGACAATAGCCTTTACCCACGCCCCTTCTCAGCACTTTTGGGCGTAACACTTAATTTTTAATCTTTAAATGAAGAATCTATGAACTTTAAATATTTCAAACAAATTGTTCCCATGACCGTGATGGCATTGTCTCTAGGACTGGGTTCTTGCGTGGGTGATTTAGATGTAACTCCTATTGATCCCAGCACCAACATGACTCCCGATTACAATGCACTATTTATTAAATGCTATGCCAACATGGCCGTAGCTGGTAATGGTGGAGCAGATGGTGACTGTGATATTGATGGACTTGATGGAGGTACAACCGGATTTGTACGCCAACTATTCAATGCCAATGAACTAACAACCGATGAGGCGATGTGTAGCTGGGGAGATGAAGGTATTCCTGCTTTCAATTACAACCAATGGGGAGCTAGCCATCCTATGTTGAAAGGGTACTACTACCGCCTCTATTTTGGGGTGACTATGTGTAACTTTTACCTAACTGAAGCTGCGGAACACGATGCTACCATGACTGCCGAGGTACGCTTCTTGCGTGCTATGTACTACTATTACTTGATGGATGCTTTTGGTAACGTTCCTTTCCTTACTAGCGTATCTTCAGATCCAGCACCTCAAGCCACACGCGCCGAAGTCTATCAATTTGTAGAGAGTGAATTGCTTGAGTGCGAGAGTTTATTAAAAACGCCAAAGAACAACAACTATGGTAGAGTAGACCAAGCAGCAGCGTGGTTACTATTGTCTCGCTTGTATTTGAATGCCGAGGTCTATACAGGCACTCAACAGTGGAGTAAAGCTGCCGAGTATGCGAAAAAAGTAATGGACTCTAACTACAGCCTGCACAAATCAGGTCGCAACCAATGGAGTGCTTACCAAATGCTTTTCATGGGTGATAATGGAGAAAATGGTGCACAGAGTGAAGCAATTCTTCCACTGATTCAAAATGGCCCTACCGTAGATAATGCAGGTACAACAAGCTGGGGTACTACTCTTTTCTTGATGGCTTCTACTTTTAGAGCTGATATGACATTGGTAGGTGAATCGGCAAACAATACGACTGAAACTTGGGCGGGTAACCGTTGTCGTCCTGACTTGCTTGCTAAGTTCTTCCCCAATAATACAGCACCCAACGCAGATCTTTGGGAAATGGTAGCACAAGCTAACGATGACCGTGCACTCTTCTGGGGAAAAGATCGTACGCTTAGCGTAGACGATCCAGCCGATTTTGCGAATGGTTTTTCTTGTGCAAAGTTTACCAACTTCTATTCGACTAATAGCAGTGCAAACGACTCAAAGTTTCCAGACACTGATTACTTTTTAATGCGTGCAGCAGAGGCATGGCTAACCTATGCGGAAGCCTCTATGCGTGCCAATGGAAATGTAATAACAAGTGACGGTATTGCAGCGATCAATGAGATTCGCACCCGTGCTAATGCAGCAGTAAGAAGTACTTACACCCTTGATGATGTGCTAGATGAGTGGTCACGCGAGTTCTATTTTGAAGGTAGACGCCGTTCCGATTTAATTCGTTTTGGATACTATGGTGGTAACTCATCATACAGATGGCAGTGGAAAGGTGGCACACAAAATGGTACTACATTCAATGCAAACCTAAATATTTTTGCCATTCCTGATACCGATTTGAATGCGAATCCTAATTTAAAACAGAATCCAGGTTATTAATCTACTCTAATGAAAGATCGTAATATGAAAAATATATATCTATTCGCTATGCTGTTTATAGGCAGTTTGGCACTCTTCACCTCGTGTGATGATGATCGTGACTCTAACCCCACGATCAAAGAACCGACTACGTTTGTCTTGAATGAACCCGCTTATTACAACTCGTATGTGGATTTAAGTAATACGGAAGTTTTGCGAATTTCTTGTTCACAACCCGACTACGGATTTCCCGCAGCAGTCACTTATAAGGTGGAGATTTCGCTAACTAATACATTTACCAAATCCATCCAAGAGGCAGGCGAGGAAGAGACTCCCGACTATGCGATACTCGATAATTCATACACTACATGCAATATTGAAATTGAGTCGGCAGAAATTGCTCGCGCCGTCATGCAGTTGGGACAATGGGAAGAAGCAGATATGCCTAAAAACTTAATCGTATATACACGGTTAATGGCCGACTACGGTAACTACGATATCACATCGAATGTACTCGATTTGAAAGTGGTTCCTTACTATGTAGTGCTTACCGATGCCTTGCCCGAGTTATGGTACCTAATTGGTAGCTGCATTGCCGATGGTGGCTGGAACAATACAGTAGGTGGTCTTGGTGCATCTATGATTCCAATGTCGCACGTAAAAGAGTTCGACTACGATAAAAAGACAGGCCAAGGCAAAATTAGCTATACCGGCTGGTTAACTCCGGATGGATTTAAGTTAGTTAAAACTCCTGGCGATTGGAATGAACAATGGGGATCAAGTGATGGCGGCACTACCGGCGTGAAAAATGATGGTGGATCATCGAATATCTGCGTACCTGTAGCGGGATACTATACGGTTGAGTTGGATACTAAAGAGGATAAACTAACCATTACAGAAGCCGATATTACACCTGCAACATTTGGTACAATGGGCTTTATCGGATTAAATGGAGATTGGGACAACGATATTGTAATGACACCAGCCAGTGCAGCAAATAACCATGTATGGTATACAACCATCGAGGTAGCTGCCGATACAGATGGTAAGTTCCGTGCCGATGGTGCTTGGGATTTCAACTGGGGAGATATTACTTGGCCTCGTGGCTTTGGAGCCGGAGGTGGTAGTAACATTCCAGTAGCGGCAGGCAAGTATATGGTTATATTCAACGATATCGATAAATTCTACAATTTTATCGCATTATAATAACGTATAAAAAGATTACAACATGAAAAAAGCATTATTCTATATATGGACGCTGGCTACCGCAATGGTAGCCTGCACCGATGACTATACGGATTGGGCAGCACCACAAGCTACCGAGCCCGAAGCGGCACAAAATGTATCGGTTACTGTTTCTGAACAACCTGTCATTAACTTTGCCGAAGTCACTACCGAACAGGTGAGCCTTTTTAACGCTACATTTGCTTCGACCGAACCCGCCTCAGCACCCACTTATCAAGTGATTATAGCCGATAAATTTAGCTATGACATTGAGCCAGATGGAATGTTTGATACGGCTGAACTTGAAAAAGTGGTGGTTATGCTTTATGGGAAAAGACCGGTTCAGAGAGACATCAGTGCGGTAGTCTCGGCCAATGTTACCATTGCCGATCAATCCATTACAGGATTCTCTGCTCCTTTCTTAATCAAGGCCATTCCTGTGGCACCTATTATTGAAGACTCTTATTACTTAATTGGGACCAGTAATTTATGGGATTCCGAAAATATGGATTTGAAGTTTAACCACAGTGGAGCCGATGTATACGATGATCCCGTATTTAAACTGACTGTAGCTGCACCCGTTGACGAAGATGGCAATCGCGTAGATCAATGGTTTAAAATTGCCCCTGGATCATGCTATACAACTGAAGACTTCTGGGATGGAGTTTTAGGCTCTGATCTTGGTGATGGCGACAACCGCTTTGAAACAGGCCTAAAAGTGAGTAACTATGCATTTATGCAACCCGCTAGTGATGGTGCCAAATTCTATGTAATCACCTTGAACATGATGGATTACAAAATGACCATTACACCGCTTTCATTCGAAGAGTACATCTATGTACCCGGCAATCACCAAGGATGGTCACCAGAGAGTGCACCTGCCTTACATTCTCCAGCGTTCGATGGTATCTATACCGGCTTCTCTTACCTAGATGGTGACTTTAAGTTTACCAAATTGCGTGATTGGAGTGCTGAATACAATTATGATTCATTCACGACCTATGAAGGTGGAGTGACTCAAGGTGGTGGTAGTAACCTAAATATGGCTACAGCTGGTTTCTACATGATTACAGCAAACATACCAACGGCAACATTTACTGCTACACTTACCGAATGGGGAATTGTAGGTTCGGCTACCGCAGGCAGTTGGGATACCGATACGGTAATGGAATACAATGCTGAAGATGAAAGCTGGAACATTACCACCGACCTAGAAGATGGCGAGATGAAGTTCCGTGCCAACAACGATTGGGGAATCAATTTAGGAGGTGATACGGCAAACTTAAGCTTTGGTGGCGATAACATTCCTGTATCTGCAGGCAACTACACCATCAAACTTAACATTACTCGCCATGCTTCGAATGCCATGTCTGCAACGATTACTAAAAATTAGTACTACATGAATGAATACTAAACAACGATCCATTGCTGTTTAGTTATACACCTAAAAGGTTCCCTATACGATTTTAATTCAAAATGTATGGGGAACCTTTATCACATTCTATTTAAACACAAAAGAGTTATGAAACGATTATTTCCTCTATATTGGAGCCTCCTGCTAGTGATACTAGCTACCGCCTGCTCTACCAAAGACGACGAATTAACCTATTACCTCACTCCTACTTCCGAGAGTGAGCTCTATTTTACACAAGGTTTAAGCTTTGATGAGAAGAGCGCATCAGCCAATCTCTCTTTTAGCAGTGGACAAGCTTGGCAAGCTACACTTGCATCAAGTTGTAGCTGGTGTACCCTTACCCCTGAACGGGGAGAAGGGGGCCATGCTACTGTTGTTGTCACCGTACAAGCAAACAGCCAGAATGAGGCCAGAGAAACGACCCTTACTCTGGTATCGGGCAATATTAAAAAGAGCGTAAAAATTACGCAACTTGCCGAAGAGGGGTATGACGAGGGCTTAACCCTTTTACCAACCGAACCTCAAGCCGATTCACCACTTACCCTGATTTTTAAAGCATCTACTACTTCGGCTCTTTACAACTACACGGGGCAGGTTTATGCACACATCGGTGTAGTAACCGAAGGCACTTGGAAGTATGTACCTGCCGCATGGGATGAAAATACGGAAAAATGCAACATGGCGAAAATAGCCGACAACACGTGGAGCCTAACCCTATCGCCTAGCATTCGTGAATGGTTTGCATCGGGCACTACTCCTATTGAACAAATTGGATTGGTGGTACGCAGTGCAGATGGTAAGCGAAAAGGCGAAGAGGACGACCTCTTTATAGCTGTAACCGATCATCAATACCAAGGGTTCCAGCCGGCCGATATAGTTTATGCTACGATGCCTAGTGGATTGATGGAAGGTATCAATATCATAGATCCATCCACTGTAACCTTGGTACTATACGATTTAGATACCCAGGGCAATCACAAAGATTATGCACACCTAGTAGGTGATTTCAACAACTGGACCCTAAGCAATGACGAAGCGAGTCAGATGAAACGCGACCAAACGGCCAATTGCTGGTGGATAACAGTGAACAACCTGGATTACACCAAAGAGTATGCCTTCCAATACTACGTAGGGACGAAAGGTGGCGAGGCCATTCGTTTGGGCGATGCGTATGCCGAAAAAATACTTGACCCTGATAATGATTCGTACATTCCTACATCTACCTATGGCGATAACAAAACCTATCCAGAAGGAGCCATTGGAATTGCTTCAGTTTTTCAAACAGTATCCGATAACTATACTTGGCAGGTTACTGATTTTAAAATCGCTCAACCCAATCAACTGGTTATATACGAGCTTTTAATCAGAGATTTTAGCGCTACTAGCGATTTAAACGGCGTAATGGCCAAACTAGATTACCTAGTCGATATGGGTGTAAATGCCATCGAGCTTATGCCTACACAGGAGTTTGATGGAAATGATAGTTGGGGGTATAACCCTTGCTACTTCTTCGCCATGGATAAAGCCTATGGAACCAAGCAGCTCTACAAGCAATTTATTGATGCCTGTCACCAAAAAGGGATTGCTGTGATACTTGATGTAGTCTACAACCATGCTACAGGTGCCATGCCATTTGCAAAACTCTACTGGGACAGTGCCAAGAATGAAACCACTGCCTACAACCCTTACTTCAATGTAACGGCTCCCCATCCTTACAGTGTATTCCATGACTTTAACCACGAAAGCCCCTTGGTGCGTACCTTTGTAAAACGCAACCTCGCTTTCCTTTTGGAGGAGTATAAGTTAGATGGGTTCCGTTTTGATTTAACCAAAGGTTTTACACAAAAAAAATCGACTGAGGCTACGGCTTCCAATTACGATGCTAGCCGCGTGGCTATCTTAAAAGATTACTACAGTGCCATTGAAGCGGTAAATCGCGATGCATTTGTTATTCTAGAACACTTCTGTGATACCCAAGAGGAGACCGAATTGGCTACAGCGGGTATGTACTTGTGGCGCAACCTAAACCATGCCTACTGTCAATCGGCCATGGGCTGGTACGAAGCGAGCGACTTTAGCTATCTTTACAGTGCTACTCCTAATTGGGTAGGCTATATGGAGAGCCACGACGAAGAGCGCATGGCTTACAAGCAAACACAGTGGGGCGATACGGGTATTAAAGGCAATCTGGCTACCAGCATGAAACAGTTGCAAATGAATACCGCCTTCTTCTTAACCACTCCGGGGCCCAAGATGATTTGGCAATTTGGTGAGTTGGGATATGATTTTAGCATCAACAGCAACCAATCAGGCACTGAGGTAAATGATCAGTATCGTACCTCGCGCAAACCTCTTCGCTGGGACTATCTCGAAAACAGCGATCGCAAGGCGGTGTACGAGATCTATGCGAAGCTAATGGAGTTACGCAATGCGCACCCCGAACTGTTCTGCAGCAGCACAGCCTTTACCTGGAAAGTCGGTGTAAGTGATTGGGATGCTGGTCGCTCGCTACACAGCTCTTCTACTACAGGTAAAGAGTTAGTCGTAGTAGGTAACTTTACCAATACAACAGCCGTAGTTGATTTCCCTGCAGCTACAGGCAACTGGCATAACTACTTGAATCAATGCTCAGAAGCAGTAGAGGCTACGGTACAGCTTCCTGCTCATAGCTTTGTAATTTATACCAACTGGTAAAGTCATTAAACCCCTATGTAAAGAAGAATAAATAGTAGCGTTCAGATTACATCGTTTCACCCTCATTACAGCGATGTGTAGTGAGGGTGAAATCTTTAATGGAGAAGAAAAAGAGTAACGAAAGGCTCTAAAACGTGACTCTACGGCTCCTATTCATTTAAACTACTAGATCTATTCTTTAATTTCTGACGTAAATTGTCTAATTTCTGTCAGAGTTTAGCTGATTTCTGTCAGAAATTAGCTAAACTTCGTCAAAAATTAAAGAACAGTTTAGGTAAAAGGAAAGAATAGAGCGGTAGGTGTTGAAGAATAGGAGCTCTTGCATCTTTTTAATGACCTCTATCCCCCTTAAATAACCCTACCTACCAATATCAAATAATTCTAACAATCAACATAAAACAACCTTAGTTGCCAACATGTAACAACCCATATATGAGAAAGAATCTACTCCTAACTTTGCTGCTACTCCTATTGAGTAGTGCTCATGCAATCGCACAAAAAGTCTCCACCGGCACGTTGGAACACCACCCTGCCTACTCCTCTAACTTTGTAAACAGCCGTGACGTGTGGGTGTGGTTGCCCGATGGTTATACCCCAACTAAAAAATATGCGGTGCTCTATATGCACGATGGACAGATGCTATTCGATGCCCAAACCACCTGGAACAAACAAGAGTGGAAGGTAGACGAAGTAAGCGGCAACCTAATTGGAGCGGATCTAACCAAAGAGTACATTGTAGTGGGCATAGCCAACCTGCCCGAAGAGCGTTTCTACAACTACTTCCCCCAAAAGAGTTTAAACTACCTAGCCCCCAACGAACCTCTCTTTGAAAAGGAGGGCGATAAAGAGGCCCCACTCGTTGAGGCGCGTTTCAATGCCGATAGCTACCTACAGTTTATCGTCAAAGAGCTAAAACCTTTTATCGACAAGAAATATGCTACCCGTAGCGACCGCGAGCATACCTACGTGGCAGGCTCTAGTATGGGTGGACTGATATCGCTCTATGCCTTGTGCGAATACCCCAACGTGTTTGGTGGATGTGCTGCCATTTCGATGCACTCGCCCATGGTGAATGGAGGCAATCGCAACGATGAAAATAGTCTACGTTGGGCAGCTACTTTCAGAAAGTACCTCGATGCAAGCCTTCCCAAAGCAAACAGCCGCAAGATATACATTGACTACGGTGACCAAACGCTGGATGCTTTCTATAAACCCTACCAAGACCAGATAGATGCACTGCTACGCACCAAAGGGTGGAACAGCAGCGCCTGGGTAACCAAGTTCTTTCCCGGTACGGCACATACCGAGAGCGATTGGGCGAAGAGACTCGGCACCCCCATTCAGTACTTGCTAGCTAGCCAAAAGCAGGCACGCATAGAGAAGGTAGAACCTGAGTTTTGGTGGAGTGGTATGGTAACAAATGAACTGCAAATCATGGTAACGGGTAGCGGTATCGGTTACTACGAGGCTACTGTGAAAGGCAATGGTGTAACGCTGAAAGAGGCGGTAGCGCTGGATAGCCCCAACTACTTGGTGCTCTACCTCGATGTAAAAGAGGCGGCAGCAGGTTCGTTTACCATCGACTTCCAACGAGGCAATCACAAACTCTCGCACACCTACCCACTGAAGCAACGCAAAGAGGGAGCCAGAGAGCGTAACGGCTTCAACTCTTCGGATGTGGTCTATCTCTTGATGCCCGACCGCTTTGTGAATGGCAATCCACAGAACGACCTTGCTCCTGTAAAGCACCCCGATAAGTTGGATAGAAGCAACATCAGCACCCGTCATGGGGGCGATATAGCGGGGGTAAAGAGCAAAGCCGATTACCTGGCCGATTTAGGGGTGACTGCCATTTGGATGACTCCCGTGTTTGAGAACGATATGGCCGATATGTCGTACCACGGCTATTCCATTACCGATTACTACCGGGTAGACCCACGTTTGGGTAGCAACCAAGAGTATGCCGATATGGTAGCCGAGCTGCAAAGCAAAGGGATTAAAACCATCAAGGATATGGTATTTAACCATTGCGGGGGAAACCATCCGTGGGTAAAAGATACCCCTGCGCTGGATTGGTTCAACAGTACGGATGGCTATGTGCAGACCAACCACAACAAGAATATCTTCTTCGACCCCTACGGTGCCAAGATAGACCACGAACAGATGACCGACGGTTGGTTCGTTACCTCTATGCCCGACCTCAACCAACGCAACCCGCACCTAGCGAAGTATCTTATCCAAAATTCGATCTGGTGGATAGAGTATGCAGGATTGAACGGTATTCGCCAAGATACCTACCCCTATCCCGATACAGAGATGATGGCGGAGTGGTGCAGACGTGTAAGTGAGGAGTACCCCAACTTCCCCATTGTGGGCGAGATTATGGTGGGCAATCCCGTTACCACAGCCTTCTGGCAAGCCAACAGCAAGTTGAACCCTACCAACACCCACCTAAAGTGCGTCATGGACTTTACCTTAAGCTCCATTGCCCACGCTGCCTTTACCGAGGAGACCAGTTGGGACACCGGTTTGCAAAAGATACACAACTACCTCAGTTACGACTTCTGCTACCCCGATATAAACAACGTGATGCGCTTGTTAGAGAATCACGACATGTGCCGCTTCTACAAGGAGCAACCAGCAGATACCAAGAGCATGAAGCAGGCACTTACCCTCTTGCTTACGCTACCTGGCATTCCGCAACTCTACTACGGACAGGAGTTTCTCTTTACCGGCTCTTCCAAGGTAGATTACGGTTACATTCGCCCCGATATGCCTGGTGGATGGGAGGGAGATACCACCAACATCTTCGAACCGTCGGGTCGCACCGCTGTTCAACAAGAGATGTTCGACTTTATGAAGCGCCTGCTCAATTGGCGCAAGGGGAACGACATCATCGCCCAAGGCAGCATGAAACACTTCCAACTGCGTGAGGGGGTCTACGTGTACGAGCGCTCGTTGAATGGCAAGAACGTAATTGTGATTATGAATGGGGTGAGCAAAGAGGTGCAGCTTCCGCTGGCCGATTATGCCGAAATATTGACGCATACGAAGGCCTATCGGGATGTGCTTACGGGCGAAGCGATTACGCTAGCGGGTAGCATGCTTGCGGTTCCTGCCCGTGGGGTCTATGTGCTGGAAGAGCTGGTGAAGTAGGTTGGTCATTACATACTCCCAATCATAATGAAAATAATTAATCGCATCCATATTCTAGTATTCACCATGATCTGAATATTGAATACATTGGAAGAGACTTGGTGAAGGATTGACAAAACTAAAAACAGCAATCCTTCACCATACTCACCTGATTATCAATCAACATGAAGGATGAAAGATTATTTTTGATAAAGTTGGAATAGGACTGATTTATTCTACCAAATATCGATGCTTCTCTCCCCACTCCTCCATCATGTCGATAATGGGTAGCAATGATTCGCCCAACTCAGTTAAGTGATACTCTACTTTTGGAGGAACCACTGGATAGATCGTTTTAGCTACTACATTGATCTTCTCTAACTCCGATAGTTGCTGCGTAAGTACTCTACGCGATGCTAGAGGTATCTCTTTGTGCATCTGCGAAGGGCGATGCCTACCTGCTCTAATTTGGTTAATCAGGCACGGTTTCCACTTTCCTCCCAGTACATCCATCGTTATTTCAATGCCGCACTCTACATTTATCGGTATTTTCTTTTCGTACATCGTAAACTTGCTTTCTGCAAATATAGCCATATTACCCATTGAGACAAATTTATCACTAGGTGATTCTTTTTACCCGTATTGTACCGTGTTGGTTCTCAAACTACTTTTGCACTCCAATTGAAGAGAGGAAGAAAACAGGAAGAAACCAATTATCAGAAGGGAAGAAGAAGATGAAAAAGTTATTTGAAGAATTTAGTCACAAGGGATTAACGCTTAAGAACCGCTTTGTACGATCGGCAGTCTGGATGAAGAGGGCCGATGAAGAGGGAAACTTAACACCTGAATTGGTGAAGGTATACGAAGATTTAGCCAAAGGAGGCGTTGGAATGATTTTTAGTGGTTATACCTTTATTGACAAGAATGACCAACCCAACCCAGGGATGAGTGCCATTTACGACGATTCGTTTATTCCACAATGGAAGCAGGTGACCGAGATGGTTCACCAAGAGGGGGCAAAGATGGTGCTGCAAATTGTATATGGTGGCTCTCAAACTCACCTAGAGGCTTCTAAAACACGTGTGGTGCTGGCACCTTCGGCTGTATTAAACCGAGCTACGGGTATTCTGCCCAAAGAGATGACTCACGAAGATATTAACAGGGTGGTTCATAAGTTTGGCGATGCCGCTGTGCGTGCTAAAAAAGCTGGGTTTGACGGCGTACAGATTCATGCGGCGCACGGATACCTACTTAGTATGTTTTTAACTCCGTACTACAACCGCCGAACCGATGAATACGGGGGGAGCATTCACAACCGGGCACGCATTATTTACGAAGTATTTACCGAAATTCGCTCGCGTGTGGGGGAGGATTTTCCCATCTTGATTAAATTAAACTTCGATGATTTTATGGCACCGGGCGAGGGGGTAACCTTCGAGGAGTCTATCGAGGTATTCAAGCGGTTGGACGAACTGGGTATCGATTTTATAGAGCCTAGTGCTACCAATGAATCGGCTAATAACGGGGAGTCACCAGCCCGCAAAAAGATTCGCAAACTAGCAGATCAGAGCTACTACCTGCCCCAAGCCAAGGAGATAGCTCGCCAAATTAAAGCTCCGGTTATATTGGTGGGTGGAAATAGAAACAGCGCTCACTTGGAGGAGATACTCAATACAACGGATATTGAACTTTTCTCATTGGCTAGACCGTTGTTGTCGGAACCCGATTTAATTAATAAATGGAGTGTGAATAGTGATTATACCCCGCGATGCATTTCGTGCAATAAGTGCTGGAGTTTTACCCCCAATAGTTGTATCTTTCATCAGCGTAGAGCATAGGGTAAAGTTACTCTTTTGACGTAAATCTGATAGATTAATAGTATACAAATTAGGCAGAGCTTAGATAGAGAATCGTTTGGTAGCAGCAAACCTATGCTTACCATAGCTATGCTTGGCAAATAAATGGAAGTCCGCTTGTTGGATAAGGAATCAGTATTGATTTCTTATCCAACAAGCGGACTTCCATCTTCTCTATTAAACTGTTGGTAACGCTCCAGTTACTTCTTAATATAGGAGGTAAATAATTCACTCCAACATAGGTAAATCTTTCGGATAGTTGAACTTCTTTTTATATCGATCAACTCCTATTTTTGATTTATGCTTGTTTTAAACAAATAAAAAAACAGGCAAACACCTTATAATTAAGCCTTTGAGAAATAAAAGAGCTTGTAACTGTTTGTTCTGCTCCAATTTATCTCCTAAAATAGAGGAAATTTGCAATCACGATTCAGGATGAATCTTTCTAGTTACTATATGTTCACATTGATTTAAAATCTAGTTCTATGAAGAACATCAATAGCGAAGAGCAGTATTTAGCATCTAAAGTAGTAGTATAATAAAGCAAGCCGACAAACTATGCATCGATTTAAATTAACCATTTATCTTATTCTATTCTTGAGCTCTGCCCGTTTGGGTGCGCAAGAGTCTACCTGCTTTACAATCTATTTTAAACAAGGCTCTTCGGTTATTGAATTAGATTATATGAATAACCACGAGGTTATTCATACACTTAGGCAAGTGGTACCGGTTGCGATAGCAAATGATTCCTCGGCAATCAAGGTAAAGCTACAAGCTACGGCTTCGCCGGAAGGACGTTTTCTAGATAATAAGAAGCTAGCCTTGGAGCGATATGAATCCATAGAGAGATTTTTATATACCCATTTTCCCTCCTTAACTAATCGGGTTCATTGCACCCAACTACCCGATATTGGTTGGGAGGAGTTGGTAGCGCTTGTTCGCAAGGAGGAGCATGTGCCCCACCGTCATAAAATTATAGAGATTATTACTACCCTTCCTAATTACGTATTTGATGCCAATAAACAAATTGTAACGGGCCGTAAGATGGAGCTAATGGCGCTAGATGGTGGTCGTGTTTGGTTTTGGCTGGAAGAGAGGTTGTTTGAAAAACTGCGGAGTGCATCGGTTGAGTTGGTATACCCAGCCATTGTAGGGGAAAAACAGCCATTGCTAGAACCCCTGCAGCCAATGACGGATGGCAGAGAGATGACTCCGGTAGTAACAGAAATAACACCGTTCACGAATGTTGACTCACTGAAGGTAGCAGCGGAAGGGCTCACTCCAGCTGCAACGGAAAGTATCAATGAGCTGCTTTCAGCAACACCGCCTAAGAGAACGGTGGTAAAGCCACTTTTTGCCGTAAAAACCAATCTGCTGTATGATGCTTTACTGGTGCCAGGCCTCGAATTAGAGCTGCCTCTAGCTACGCGTTGGAGTGTGGCGGCCGAAGTTCTATTTCCTTGGTGGGTGGCCGATAATGGAAAGGCAGATAGCAAACGAAACCGCTTGCAGTTGCACAATGTAAATGTGGAGGGTAAATATTGGTTGGGTAATCGAAAAGAGAAACCGCTATTGACCGGTTGGTTTGTGGGGCTCTATACGGGTATCGGTATCTATGATGTAGAGTACCAAGCAGAAGGCATCCAAGGGAAGTTTATGGTAGGAGGTGCATCGGCTGGTTATAGCCATTCAATCGATGAAAAGGGACATTTACGCATGGAGTATGCCTTGGGAGTGGGTTATTTCCAATCGGATTATAACAAATACAAGGCGCACTACCACCCCCACGGTGAGGGTGGTGAATGGCACCCCATTCGCGAAGCGCGAAAGAGACACCAATGGTTGGGCCCTACCAAGGCCAAGGTGTCACTGGTATGGATGTTACACTACAAAACCACTAAAGGAGGGAAGCTATGAAAAAAATGTATCGAATAGTCATGGCGCTGGTTGTCATCCTTCAGCTAGTGGCTTGCAGTAGGCAGCAGCTGCTGGACGGATGTGAGGAGGGGGCAAAGGTGCTTGTTTCCATTGATTGGTCTCAAGCGGCATTAAATCCTGAGACCGATTCGCAGAACCATTTGTACAGTGCCTCGCTTTGGCTCTTTCCTAAAGAGGGAGGAAAACCCTTGGAGTACAAATTAATAAATGCCCGCGGGGGCGAAATTACAGTGCCTGTAGGAGAATATGCAGCCATTGTTTTTAATAATACGGTGGTAGATTATGCATCAATTCAATTTAGAGGAACCGATCAATACGCTACCTTCTCGGTGGAGGCTGCGGCGCAGAGTCGCAATTATTACATTGCACAGGGGGCTACTGCACCCTTTATTCAAGAGCCTGAACTTTTGGCAGCTTGGTCGTGTGAGGAGGTTCGGATTACATCCGAGATGGTTCAAGCAGACCACCAACAACCTGCCCTAGCGGTACGGGAGCTCACAAACATTCAGCCGGTGCGGGTGGTCTATACCATCAAGACATTGCTGCATGTGAGGAATGTTAACGCGGCAACGATGGCGGCAGGGGTCTTTGCGGGAATGGGAAATGGGTGCAACCTTTCGACGTTGCAAACAACCAACAATGCGAGCCTTCAGGCTTTTACCTTAAACAGCCGTAAGTACTATCCGGGTAGTACCACCGATGGTACGGTAGAGGCTACGGTGCGCTCTTTTGGGGCGATTCCATCGGCGGATGATTCCAAATGGACGAATCAAACGGACGGGAGTGGATTCGGTGGTTTAGGTGCATCGAACCTGCCAGCGAATAACTACTTTAAGCAGTCCGATTTTGTACTGATAGACGAGTCTGAGGCAGGTCCGTTTATTTTCAATATTACGGACCATATTCTATACGGTGACTATGTACCGAGGGTGTTGAGTTTAGAGATTGTTTTAGGTGCCGAAGGAGATCCAGCCATTGAGCTTCCCATCTTTCAGGGTGAAGGGGGCATGGATGTAGAGCTGGATGAGTGGGAAGAGGAGAATGTAGACATCGATTTCTAGCTTTGGATGGTAGCCTAGAAATTGCACGGCTAGGCGGGATACGCTAATAAGGAGAATAAGAGAACAACAAGATATTTTTAAATAATTTAAATTCATTCATTTATGAGAAAAAAACTATTTATTGCAGCACTTACATCGATTGCGTTGGTGGGCTGTAGCAACAACGAGACACTCGAAAAGCTTTCGACTGTAGAGGGAACCATTGCTTTTGATGCCTATGCGGGTAAAACAACGAGAGCTGCCATCACTACGAACGCTAATTTTGAGAAGTTTACGGTATATGGGTATAAAGGTAATGACGGAGGTGGTGCTTTAGACTGGGGGGCTGCACTGGGCAGATTAATGGTGGACGTTACTGTAGAGAAGAAAAATGATACTTGGTATACGGAGAACTTAACCAAATGGCCAGCAGAAGGTACAAATACGCAGTTTGTTGCTTTTTCACCCAATGTAGTTACCGATAACTGCGATTTTGACTACGGTAAAAAACCTAACATTGTCTTTACAGCCCCTACTGCGGTAGCTGACCAACACGACTTGGTGGTTGCAACCAGTGCGGTTATCGCTGCACCTGCTTCAGGTACTAAAAAAGTGGTAGACCTGAACTTCTCGCATGCACTCTCTAAGATTTCTGCTTCGGTAGCGGTGACTCAAGATATTATGGTGTCGATAGACGCTTTAGAACTTTGTAACCTAGGTTCGGTGGCTACCTACACGTACGATGTGGTTGAACCCGCCAACAAAGGTAGCTGGAGTAGTGCTACAACATTGGCTAACTATCCGATGGCGCTAAATGCTGCTGCACAGCACATCTTTAACACTTCTGATTATATTAATATTACAGCAACCGAAGGTGCCCCGATGGTTATTCCACAAAAAACTACGGCATGGGAAACTGCGCTTGGTAACCCTGTTGAACTTACAGCAGGTGGAACCTATTTCAAGATCCGTTACAAGATGAAGAATAACCAAACTGGCGACTGGTTGGTAGGTGCTGAAAATGGAGAGAAAGAGTATATAAATGCTTATTTCCCTGTAGCCTTTGACTTTGCGCCTAACAAAGCATACAACTACCAAATTAAGTTTGGTGACCCTGCTGGTGGTTCTGGTGGCGGTGGATTTGATGAAGAGGGTAACCCTGTTATTGATGGCAATCTGTACATCTCTTTCAATCCGAACGTTATTGACTGGGAATCTGCTGGCGATATCACAACCGATTACTAGTATTTTTCAATACTTTCCAATCCACAGGGGTTTGATCGCCCCTGTGGGTACTATAAGGCTCGCATCCTACCTGCTGGACTATTAATAAACTAGATGTATGAGATTTCCTATTTATACCCTGCTTTCACTTTTACTGCTCTCTTCTTGCCAAAACGAGCTTATTCACGAAGAGGCATCCACCCTGCATCCCATTGGGTTCACTTCTGCTACCCATGAGTTTGCCACCCGTAGTGTTGAAACCGATCTATCGGTGATGCAAAACGATGGCAATGGCTTTGGGGTATTTGCCTTTTACACTCCCACCAGCTGGGAGAGTGATGGCGATGCCCTCTCACCCAATTTACTGAATGGGGTATCGGTAAAGTACAGTGCGGGTAGTGGTTGGAACTACGACAATCCTAAGTTCTGGCCCTTAACTGGGCGCACCTCCTTTTTTGCATACTATCCCTACTCGTTGGTTGAGGCTAACTACACACAAACGGGTGTGCCTAGTTTTAGCTATTCGGTAGCAAACGAAGCCCTAGAACAGGTAGACATTGTTGCAGCTAGCCAGATAGATGCCACCAGAGAGGGAACAGGTGGTAAGGTGAACCTTCCTTTTAAGCACCTGCTTAGTAAAATAGGCTTTACTGCGCGAACGGTAGATGATTACAGCGGAAAATCGTTTGTCATTACCCGTATGCAGCTAAAATACAAGGAGAACTCGGTTTTGAAGAACGGTACCTTTACCTACCACACCGATGGGAGCAGCATAGGTGATTGGAGCCCTGCTGCTACACCTGTGTATCACAGTGGTAGTACCGAGCTAATGACCAACCCGGTTTCCATTCAGATGAATAGCGAATTGACTCCGCTAAACGATGCCGATCGCTTTCTCTTCTTGGTGCCGCAGAACCTTCATGCAGATGACTTGACCCTACAAATAGCCTACACGCTGGATGGAGTGGACTACGAGAAAACCTTGGCTATCTTTCCGGGAGCCTCTAATTATGCCTTGCAGTTGGGTAAAAAGCACACCATCAACCTGAGCATCTCGTTGGATGACATTCTCTTTGACGACATAACCGTAGGTGATTATACCGAGGAAGATTTGATTAAAATTGTCTACAAGAATAGAAGAACCGAGGGGCCTACCGATGCCCATTTCTACACCGTGGGTACCCACAAAGTGTATGATGGCTTAAGTGCCACTGTGCGTACGGAGAAAGATTTAGCTCCCTTCGACCTTCACTTTTATGGATGGTCTACCGATCCCAATGCGGGCTGGGACGAAGTGGAATATAAACCAGGAGATTCCATTAAACCGATCAGCAACACCATACTCTATGCCATCTGGACGAGTGACTACATGGACCAAACCGTGCTAATAGAAAATGTAGGCATCAAAGGAAGATGGGCTACGGGCAACTTAACGAACCTTGGCGCGTCGGAATGCCGCATTGGTAAACCCACCGAAGATGGACTCTTCTTTCAATACCATTCGTTATTGGGGCGGGACACGACATCTGTGGTGGTAAAACCGGCAGAATACAGCGGTAGTACTACTTGGAATTCGGATTGGAGAAATGCTGAAGCTACCTACGAACCTGCTTCAGCCAAGGGCGATCCCTGCACCCACTATCTGGGTAAAAGTTGGCGTTTGCCCACCACAATGGAAATATTGGCACTTTTCAGCCTAAGTGAGACCACTGCTGGTCATGTGCCTTGGAATACGTTGCAAGATTGGAGTTTTGTTGAAAGTAACAAACCCTACTGGGCTTTCTATACTGATAATAAACTATCACTTCCTGCTTTAGGTTGGATTAAAGAAGAAACAGGTAAAGTTGTTTTTGCGGGAGAGTATGGAGAGTACCATACAAGTGCTGCACACGGTGACGATAGTTCAGTGGCTATTGATTTTCGTCATTTGGGAATGGCTACTTTTGGTGCCTCTCAGGCTAGGGGAATGAATGTACGCTGCATTTTTCCTCGCTAAGGACCTTTTTTGTAACAACTTTGTAATGTATAGAGTGAGTATTCCAGCATAGAAGCAATTACCAATTTTAAAGACTTAAGATTCTCATTAACCAAGCCCCCCTCATGATAAAAGAAATATTGAATCAAGAACAAAATAATGAAACAAAAATCCATCTCTATCGGCATACAAATGGTGCTTGGAGAAGCTATGCAGCCTCTGCATTACGCCTCTATGAGGTATATCCCAACATTCAATATAGGGATTGTTTTTTTGAGAACATAAATAAGAGCATCCCTGTAATGACTATTGATTCATTAACTTGTGCACATTTTTTATCCTTTTGTACAGTTTCAGTAATCTCAAAAGAGTATATATACGTGGAATCCAATTAGTTAATAATAACTAAACGGAGGGAACTATTTATACCATCCGTTATTTATTGAGAAGTATATACCTAAATTTGTAATTAACTCATCTAAAGGGTTTCGATAGTTAGCGAGTCACCCAATCTATCAACGATTGGCACCTCTAAGATGAATCGATTTTTTACAAAAATGTAAGAGAGCAACTTTATAATTCATAAATGAGTGATAGAATTAGATTTCAATCACGCTATAATTTAGATATGCTTTTAGGTGCTCAATACAACTTAGTTGAATTGAGCACTTTCTATTGGTTTATATTTTTAAATAGCTGAATTGTAATAACAGGCTCTTATTGATACTTCTAAGCTTTCATGAAAAAAAAAACAGTTCTATTTTTAATTCTATTCCAATTTGTTCTTCTACCTGCACACAGCATACAGTCGCTTTTGTCTACGCTAGATACTACCATTGAGCAGAGTAATCTGTACGAAGAGCGTAAAACAAAATACATCACTGACCTCAAACAGAGATTGTCTCAAAATACACACTCGAGTTCGGAGGAGTTTCAGCTTCGCCAAACACTCATTCAAGAATATGAAACTTATCAAGCTGACTCAGCCATCTGCTACATTAATCAGAATATTGAATTAGCTGTAAAATATAGAAATGAGAATTGGAAGAATGAATCCATGCTAAAAAAAGCTCGAATATTGGCTGTAACAGGTCTATACTACGAAGCGGTAGAACTTCTTCAAACAATTAATAAGGAAGAACTCTCAAAAGAACTCTTAATCAGGTACTACTTCTCCTTTGAAAAGGTGTATTCCTATAGGCATGAGTATGTACAAAACTCCGAATACAGCAGGGCCTATTTGGCTATAGCTCAATCCTATCGAGATTCCGTACTACTTATTGCTCCTGAAAAGAGTTATACCTACTATTTAACAAAAACACCTTTGTTGGTTGAAGAGGGAAAACTGGAAGAAGCAGAACGGTTAATGATAGAGTACGCAGAAGGTTTAAATCCAGAGACCCGTGAATTTGCAATCGCTAATTCGCTCTTGGCTTATATTTATAAACAAAGCAAAGACAAATACGAACAGCAGAAAATGCGACTTGCACTAAGTGCAATGGCAGACATTAAAGCCGTAGTAAAAGAGAATAATTCGTTGCGTGCTTTAGCAGAACTATTGTATGAAGAGGGGGATATTGAACATGCCCAAAAGTATATGAAAAAAAGTGTAGACGATGCTAGTTTCTATAATGCTCGATTGCGCAATCTACAAACCTCAAAGAGGCTTTCTGCAATAAATAGTGGCTACCAAAGTATAAAGGAGGCAGAAAGAGAGAAATTACAAACCTATATTTATGCAATAGGGGTGCTTCTGCTACTATTCTCACTCGTTGTCTTTTATGTGGTGTATCAAATAAGAACAGTTACTAAAGTACGTCACGAGTTGCTCTGTGCAAATCTGAAGTTAAAGCGGTTAAATAAAGATTTACTAACGCTCAGTGAAGAACAGAGAGTTACCAATAGTAAACTCTCCGAGGTTAATCGAATTAAAGAGGAGTATCTAGGACACTTCCTACAGTTAGGTTATGTAAATCTAGAGAAATTGGACACATATAGACGCATGTTAAATAAGTTAGCAGCAGCAGGTAAGATTGAAGATCTTTATCGGAAAATCAAGTCGACTGAATTCTTAGAGGAGCAATTGAAAGATTTTCATGCTGAATTTGACCACTCTTTTCTCCATATTTTCCCCCATTTTGTAGAGAATTTCAATCAGCTACTACCAGAAGAAGAGCGTGTTATGCCCAAAAAAATGGATACATTGACTACTGAGCTACGAATTTTCGCCCTAATACGGTTGGGTATTACAGATAGTGGAAAGATCGCTGATTTCCTAAACTGCGCTATATCCACCATCTATAGCTATCGTTCTAAATTCAAGACACGCTCTCTTTACAAAGATGACTTTGAAGAGCAATTAATGAAAATTGAATCCTTTAAAAATTAACGAATAAGAGTTCTGTTGGATTGTATATGAACGAATGGTTACTTAGCTAAACATTCCATGTATAATCATGTTATAGTGAATAAAGAACTAAAATAGGAAACAGTGTATGAAGATTATTGCAATTAATGGAAGCCCTAAATCGAAAGGTAATACCTTCCAATCTCTTTCCATCATGAAAGAGGAGTTTGAAAAACAAGGTATAGAGATGGAGATTATACATGTAGGCAACAAGCCCGTTCGAGGCTGTATAGGGTGTAACCGCTGTGCAGAGGTACAAACGGAGGCATGCCCAACCTTTCCAACCGATTTGGTCAATGAGACTGTTCAAAAAATGAAGCAGGCCGATGGCATTATTATTGGTTCGCCCGTATACTACAGCGGGGTAGCTGGTACCATGAAGTGCTTTCTGGATAGAGCATTTTACGTGGCAGGAGTGAATGGTGGGCTCTTTAAGCATAAGATAGGAGCAGCTATAGCCTCTTTACGCCGATCAGGAGGGACAGCTACACTAGACTGTTTGAACCACTACTTTACCATTTCTGAGATGCCACTAACCTCTTCTACCTATTGGAATGCGATACATGGGCATACTCCAGGGCAGATAGAAGAGGATGCCGAGGGAGTTCAGACCTTGGTGAACTTAGCGAAGAATATGGCGTGGTTACTGAAAATGAGAGAAGCTACCCAAGAGACTATTCCAGTGCCAAGCAGTGCAAAAATAATCCGAACCAACTTTATACGTTGAGTTCGTTAGCAGTTAAGAAAAAAGATTTGAAGAATAAAGAGCCTTATCAACCGCTTAAAGATGCGTTGATAAGGCTCTTTTACATTGGGTATAGGTTCGTTACTACCCTCCTAGTTTGACATTTGAATACCCCACTCTGCCAGTTGAAGTACAATCGGTAAGACACGCCTCCCCTTCTCTGATAATTCATACTCTACCTTAGGTGGCACAACGGGATGCACCGTGCGCTTAAGTAAACCATCGGCCTCTAGCTCGCGAGCCGTTTGGGTAAACATCTTATTGGCTATACCTTGTAGGCTGCGTTGCAAATCGCCCGAGCGCATGGCCCCATCCTTTAAGTGAAAGAGCATCATGGTCTTCCATTTACCCCCTATTAGCTCCATTGCAAGTTCTAAAGAACAATAATATTCCTTTTCCTTGTAAATAAATTTTTCACTATTGCATTGATTATCCATATTTTACTCTTTTTGGTAACTATATAACAATATTGTAAGTACTTGCAAATATAACAATAAAGCCGTTACCTTTGCATCAAATTCAAAGAATATGAGAAAACTAATTTTATTCGTGGTGGCTATTGTACTCAGTTACACAGCCATAGCTCAGACTCAATTTACGTTACAAACAGTGGTTGAATCTGACTATCAATGGACGGGAATTGCCTTATCAAGCAGTGATAGAGTATTTGTAAATTACCCTACTTGGCAGGTGAAAAGCCCCTTTAAGGTGGCAGAGATTGTAGATGGTAAGGAGATTGCTTATCCATCGGCTAAGGACAATTCTAAGTTTATTGCTGTACAAAGTGTAGTGATAGATGATTTGGATAGACTCTGGATTCTTGATACAGGCAATCCACAGTTTCAAGGAGTGGTAAAGCGGGGTGCTAAACTCTTTCGAGTAGATTTGACAAGCAATAAAATTGTAAAGGAGTATAGCTTCTCGAATGAAGTGGCTCCCGAGAAGAGTTACTTGAATGACTTACGGGTAGATACCAAACGCCAAGTAGCTTACCTTACCGATTCTGAACTCGGAGGTATTGTGGTGCTAGACCTAACGACTGGAAAATCAGTTAGAGCATTAGATAGCAGCAGCGATAAGCTTTTAGCAAACTTGGAGTCTATTGATTTTAAATCGACAGGTAAATGGAGTAACCGCGTGCATAGCGATGGTATTGAGTTATCAAAAGATGGAGAGACCCTTTACTATACGGCTTTGACTGGAAACATACTCTACCGCATACGTACATCGGTACTTAGAGATGAATCACTCACCCCACAAGAAAGAGCCACTTTTATAGAGGTTGAGAATAAGAAGAATGTAGCTACAGATGGCATGTTGTTGCTAAACAATAAACTTTACATGGCAAATCTTCCTGAAGAGGGCATTTTTGAATACGATTTGAGTATAGGTAAAGGTACAACTTTAGCATTAAGCGAAAAAATCCGTTGGGCAGATAGTTTTAGTAGTGATAGCCAAGGGAATATCTACTTTACAACTTCTCAAATTAATTATCCTATTGATCAACAAGAGAAATTTAAACTTATGAAGATGATGAAAAAAGAACAAGTTTACCCCAAGAGTTTTTCGCACATCGGTATTACGGTACCTAATTTAGATGAAGCTGTAAAATTTTACAGCGAAGTGATGGGTTGGTACGTTATTATGCCTCCTACGGAAGTAAAAGAGGAGAATGAAACAGCCATTGGCCAGATGTGTATCGATGTATTTGGCGAGGGATGGGGAACCTTTCGTATTGCTCACCTAGCTACAGGTGATAAGATAGGTGTTGAACTCTTTGAGTTTAAACAAGCTGCCGAAAAGCGTCCTGAATTTAATCCATTCAACGCAGGATTGTTCCACTACTCGGTGCAAGATCCCGATATTGAAGGGCTAATAGAGCGTATTGTGGCAGCAGGTGGCAAGCAACGCATGCCTATTCGTTCTTATTACCCCGGTGAGAAACCTTTTAGAATGTGTTATGTGGAGGATCCATTTGGTGTGGTATTCGAAATCTATACACACTCGTACGAGATGACTTACTCACAAGGGGCCTACTAAGAAAGAGCTCACTCTGAAATAGAACTAAAGGAGTTACATCTACCACTCATAATTGAGCTTGATGTAGCTCCTTTTATTGGTTATAGCGATATATTCTCTTTCTATTTTTAGCCATCCTCAAAAACATAAAACCCTAACATACAAAACATTGAGAAAGTTAGCTATTTATATTTTTTCTCACTTTAGGAAGTATCATTTCTTTTTTCTGTAATTTCGCTTTCGAAGCTACTCGATACACTATCGTAGTTTTTGAAAACGACGTAACTTTAAAACTAACCAATATGAAATGGACCAATTCTGCTTACTTAGGCATGGCTGCCCTCGCACTGATGGGATGCTCTTCGAAAGCAACATATACCGCTTACGAACTCTACCCCGTACGATCGGGAGAATTAACAGAGATGATCTATATGCCTCAACAAACTGAATTTACACTTTGGGCACCTACGGCAGACGAAGTGAAGCTGATGATTTATGCCGATGGGCAAGAGAGTCCAGCTACCCAAACCGTGGCTATGAAAGCAGCAAAGGAGGGAACTTGGAACACCACAATCAAAGAAGATTTAAAAGGAAAATTCTATACCTTTAATGTAAGAGTAGGTGATGCGTGGTTGGGAGATACCCCTGGTATTAATGCCAAAGCTGTTGGGGTAAATGGAAAGCGTGCAGCCATTATTGATTGGAACGAGACCCATCCTACAGGATGGGAGAACGACAAGGCACCTACACTCAATTCCATATCGGAAGCTATTATTTACGAAGTGCATCATCGCGATTTCTCTATACATGCCTCATCGGGCATTGCAAACAAAGGGAAGTTTATGGCGATGACCGAGTCGGGTACCTTAAGCGCTGAAAGTCTTAAAACGGGTATCGACCACCTAGTAGAGTTGGGTATAACACACCTACACATTCTTCCTTCGTATGATTATGCTTCGGTAGATGAAACTAAGTTAGCGGATAATGTCTACAATTGGGGATACGATCCAGTCAATTACAACGTACCCGATGGCTCGTATGCTACCGATCCTTACAATCCTGTAAGTCGCATTAAAGAGTTTAAAGCGATGGTACAAGCCCTACACAAAGCAGGGATCCGTGTGGTACTCGATGTGGTATACAACCATACCTTTAATACAGAAGACAGTGCCTTTGAGCGCACAGCACCCGGATATTTTTACAGACAACGAGCCGATGGATTGCTTGCCAATGGTTCAGGTTGTGGCAACGAGACTGCAAGCGACAGAGGCATGATGCGTAAATACATGATTGAGTCGGTTCAATACTGGATGAACGAGTACCACATAGATGGCTTCCGTTTCGACTTAATGGGTATACACGATATAGAAACGATGAATCAGATTCGTGAGGCAGCTGTTGCCATCGACCCACAAGTACTTATTTATGGCGAAGGTTGGGCCGCTGAAGCTCCTCAGATGGAGGGAGATGAACTGGCCATGAAAGCCAACACCCATAAACTACCCGGCATTGCTGCTTTTTCAGACGAACTACGTGATGGGCTGCGCGGTCCATTTAGTGACGATCAGAAAGGAGCCTTCTTAGCAGGTATTACTGGTGAAGAAGAGAGCATTAAGTTTGGTATTGTGGGAGCAATTCAACACCCACAGCTAAACTATGAGTTGGTAAACTACTCCAAAGCACCTTGGGCCACTGAACCTACTCAGATGATAAGTTACGTATCGTGTCACGACGATATGTGTTTGGTGGATCGTTTAGAATCATCTATTCCTGATTTGAAAGAGGGAGAACTGAAACGTCTCAACAAACTGGCACAAACAGCGGTATTCACCTCGCAAGGTATTCCTTTTATCTATGCGGGTGAAGAGGTGATGCGTAACAAGCAAGGGGTACACAACAGTTACAAGAGTCCCGATAGCATCAATCAAATTGATTGGTCTTACAAGGCCCAACATGCCGATATCTTTAGCTACTACAAAGGATTGATTCAGTTACGCAAGAATCACCCAGCTTTCCGTATGGCAAGTGCAGAGATGGTACGTGAGAAATTGGTTTTCTTACCAGTAGAAGAATCCAACGTGGTGGCTTTCCAGTTAAAAGATCATGCCAATGGAGATAGTTGGAAAGATATTATCGTGATTTTAAATGCACAAAAAATTGCTGCCAAAGTAACGATACCTACGGGTAGTTATAGCGTGGTCTGTAAAGATGGAGTAATTAATGAATCAGGGCTAGGAAGTGTAAAGGGATCGCAAGTGATGGTTTCCCCTCAATCGGCCTTGATTATCTACAGACAATAAAAGAGGTTCATGGTTTTTTAGTTAGTATAGTTTAGAATAGAGAGAGGACTTTTCCCTCTGTTATACTCGCACTACGCGAGGATAGCAGAGGGAAAGTTATATATAAGGGGTTGGCACTACTCTACCAGCCCTTGCTCCTTCAACTCTTCAGCTACATTCTCTAACTCTTCGTACCATACGGCACCAAACTTGCGTATCAAAGGCTCTTTTAAGAACTTATAAACAGGTACATTCTCTTTCTGTCCGAATAGTACTGCTGCCTTACAGATATCCCAACAGTGGTAGTTTACCGCTTTATAAGGACCGTAATCGCCTACACGAATGGGGTACAAGTGGCAAGAAATGGGTTTGTAGTAATCTACTTTACCCTCGCGGTAGGCCTTTTCGATGGCACAATAGCAGTAGCCACGTTCATCGTAACAAGTAAAGACACAGTCTTTGTTGTTGACAATGGAGGTAACCAAATCACCCTCTTCGTCGGTATAAACTACACCTTGTTTGTTGATAACGGCTTTAGCAGCAGGCGAGAGTTGGTCCCAGATTACGGGAAGCACCTCTTCTAGTTTAGCTACCTCTTCCTCTTCGACAGGGGCACCTGCATCGCCTTCAATGCAACAAATACCTTTGCAAGCATCGAGGTTGCAGATAAATTTCTCCTTGATTACATCGAGTGAAACAACCACATCATCTATTTGTATCATATCTTCTTTTCTCTTTTCGTTATTGGTTTGGGGTTATAGAAAAGAGGATGTGAACCAAGTACACATCCTCTTTTGCTTATGGTTCGTTGTGAACAGTCTCTTAGTTGATTAAGATTTTACCCGTCATCTCACTAGGTACTTCCATACCCATGATTTTCAGAATAGTTGGAGCCACATCGGCCAAGATACCATTTTCTACCGTTGCAGCTTTGTTTTCAGTTACATACACACAAGGTACTGGGTTCAATGAGTGTGCAGTATTTACACTTCCATCTTGGTTCATTGCATTGTCTGCATTTCCATGATCGGCAATGATGATTACTTCGTAACCGTGTGCTTTGGCAGCCTCAACGGTATCTTTCACGCAGTTATCAACAGCAATTACCGCTTTCTCAATGGCACTGTAAACACCTGTGTGACCTACCATGTCACCGTTTGCGTAGTTTACAACTACGAAATCAAACTTCTCTGTAGCAATAGCCTCAACTAATTTCTCTTTTACTTCGTAAGCACTCATTTCAGGTTGCAAATCGTACGTAGCTACTTTTGGAGAAGCTACCAAGATACGTTCTTCGCCTTCGTATGGTGTTTCACGACCACCGTTAAAGAAGAAAGTAACGTGTGCGTACTTTTCAGTCTCGGCAATGTGAAGTTGAGTTTTGCCCGCAGCAGCTAGGTATTCGCCCAAGGTGTTTTGTACATTGTCTTTATCGAACAAGATGTGAACACCCTTGAATGATGAATCGTAAGGAGTCATGCAGTAGAACTGAAGCCCAGGAATGATGCTCATGCCATTTTCAGGGAAATCTTGTTGTGTCAATACTTGTGTAAGCTCTTTGGCACGGTCGTTACGGTAGTTAAAGAAGATAACTACATCGCCTTCGCTAATTTTAGCATCAACTGCACTGTTTACGATTGGTTTGATGAACTCATCGGTTACACCCGCATCGTAAGAAGCTTGCATAGCAGCTACCATGTCTGTAGCAGGCGTACCTACACCGTTTACCATTACATCGTATGCCTCTTTTACGCGCTCCCAACGTTTGTCACGGTCCATGGCAAAATAACGACCTACGATAGAACCAATGTGTGTATTGGTAGCCGCACAGTGTGCAGTAAGTTGTTCGATGAATCCTTTTCCGCTCTTAGGGTCTGTATCACGACCATCCATAAAGCAGTGTACAAACGTGTTGCTGATACCGTATTCTTTAGCAATCTCACAAAGTTTGAAAAGGTGATCAAGTGAGCTGTGTACCCCACCGTCTGAAGTAAGACCCAAAAGGTGTACCTTTTTGCCATTTTCTTTGGCATAGCTAAATGCTGCTACGATACCTGGGTTCTGAAGGATAGAGTTATCGGCACAAGCACGGTTAATTTTTACCAAATCTTGGTACAACACGCGTCCAGCACCAATGTTAAGGTGACCTACTTCTGAGTTACCCATTTGTCCATCAGGCAAACCTACATCTTCACCACTAGCAAGTAGCTGAGAGTTGGGGTAAGTAGCAGTTAGGTAATCCCAGTAAGGAGTTTCTGTATTGAAAATAACATCGTTCTTTCCATGGCTGCCTATTCCCCAACCATCTAGAATCATTAAAAGGGCTTTTTTGCTCATATCCTTATTTTGTTTAAAGTTTTAATTCGTGGAATTCGTGCTACAAAGGTACAAAAAAGTTCAGGGAATTATTTCGAATCATGCGCCAAAAAGTGATAAAGAAGATGCCTATATTACAAAGAGAGGTCGGTTCTAGAATAAATCTATACCGACCTCTTAATCAACTCATTTTACAGCGTGTGCATAAATGACAGTTGATTCTTACTCGATGATGTAGTGAACAGGACTTTTTATGCAACGAACCGATACCGTTTTCTTACCCGAATGGGCTTGCATGTAGAAGTTGTTACGGTTGTTATTAAATCCCGCTTGGTCTTTGCCATCACTGACGGCTGCATAAAGCCAGTAACCGTAATTAATGGCATTGGCCTCTGATTGATAACCCACCCCATGCATTACCATCTCTTGGCCTTGCAGATTGGTAATCTTTAAGTGGTATACATTAGGGATGGTAATACCACTCTTTACAATGTTACCACGGCGGTGACGATCTACCGTGTAACGCTCTTTGTTTACGAGGTAGGCATTTTGATACTCCTGCATGGTAGAGAGTCCAACTAAATGAATGACCGAACCACTAATAAGTGTTTTCATCTCCTCTTCTGTAGGCACTTGGTAACCTGCGGGGCAGTGCGAATCAATCTGAATGTCATTTATCGTAGTCGAACCAAACTCTTCAGGATAGCCTTGGTAACTAAATCCACCGGTGCTGTTCTTTTCCATATCGAGTCCTTCGGGGTTAGTGCCGCAATATTGGCTACCTGCATAAGCAATGAACGCATTCCCATCGCAATTCTTTAGGTAGCTCCACATATCGGAGCGGTCTAAATCAAATCCTATTTGATCTTCGTATCCTTTGGAGTTACCACGCATGTTGAACTTGCTCCAATAATGCGCACCAAACTTTACTACTGGCAGCGCAAGGCGGTGGCGTGTAAAAGCGTACTCCTCCTCTACCCCATCACTATACTCGATGGTAATACGACTGGTTTGCAGCTGGCCATATGCCTCACTATCATTGGGTTTGAATCCACCTTCTACATAGAATTGACCACCACGGCGCTGCATGACAATCCACTCGTAGCTAGCGGGTGAATCGGAGTTTATCGTATACGATTGTACGCTATACCCTTCCTTTACACAAGCCAATGTTCCATCCACATAGGTAGGATAGGTTACGGAGCTACCAGCTGCCGTAACCTGGTTTTGCAGCAATTCCAAGCGCAAGGACTCTTGCACTATCACCAATGGCTTGTCAGAAAACTCCTGACTGCCACGTTCGCCAAAGTATAAATTACTTACCGTAGTGGTTTCACCTAATGATTTAGCAGGTAAGCAAATTTGAAACTGATTAGCCAAATAATCCATACCTTGAACCCGTTTCAGCGTTAAAGGATGCCCCTGAAGCAACCAACCGGCCTCAATTTGAGCTGCTAAGCTAATCAAGAGTTCGGTCTGACAGGCAGGAACAAACAAGGTATCTTGCGTAGGGCTTACGCGTACATAAGCGGGAAGTTGCGAAGCATCCACATCCAGGCTGTATTGGAATGCTTCGGGTCCTGTAACAATCGTTCCACCCTCTTTCCACGGAGTAACCGCAAGCGAGAGAAGCAGGTCACTACCTTCTTGATTCAATACAAAGGTATAAGCCGTACGCGAAAGAATGGGCTGATCAATACTCACTGTATAGCTTTGCTCTCCCATTGAAGTAGAGAAGTAAAAAGAGCAAGTAAGTGTCTCATTCTGCTCGTAACTTTCAAGTAGCATAGCCACATTTTCATCATCAAACTGAAGGGATGCACCTGCAACTGAATAAATGGTAGGAAGACTATGAGGCTGAGCACTTAAGGTGGAAATAACACAAGAGTCAAGATGCGCATCGAGTTGCGATGCCCACTGCACATTAACCCGATAAGGAGATTCGAAAGGCTGGGGTAAATTACCCTCCACAGCCAATAGCTCCTCTTGCTGACTACAGGCACTGAGTCCTAAGCAGCAAGATAGGAATATAACTAAATATTTCATATACTTTTATTTCTTTAGAATTTGGAAACAGTGCTCTATGCAAGATACATAGAGCAATTTCCTCCCTGATTAATAACGGTTTGGATTCGAATTTGAATCTAGAATACTTTGACTATAAACCGGTAGTAAGTGGATGTTATTTACATAATAGGTAGAAGACATGGCTGCCCACGGACCGTAAGTCATACCACTGCCATGGCCATAGCCCATACAGTGCCCCATTTCGTGAAAAATGGTATTGGCAGAGGATGAGGGGGCGCGGTAGTGATTAAAGAAAGAACCTTGGTGTAAGCCTAAGGTTGCTCCACCACCTAGACCGTATACGCCACCACACAAGCCCATGCGGAAATTACCATGCGACATAAGTCGGGGAATAATGGTACTTACATCGATAATATCCTCTACGCCACCGTTGCCCCAAATTTGACCTTGGTAGGTGGCTAGTTCTTCGGGATAACCAGGTGCAGAAATCATGTAGGCTATGTTGGTCATAAGCGCTACCCCCTCACGTACGTGTACCGGACGAATACCGCGCCAGTTGCCTGCCGGTCCGCCATTGGGTTGGGTAGGATCAGCACCATACAAGTGGAAGTAGATGTTCCAAGTAGCCTTAATTTGTTGGAGCATGTTCCAATACTCATCCTCACACGCTATTTCGAGCTCAGAAGTTAACAGGTCGGCTATTTCGGCAGTAGTTAAGTTTACACGCTCTTTAGACTCTAGTACAAATTGCTGTTTTCCATCAATGGTTGGAATCTCAAAGCGAGCATCACTCCAGGCAGGAATGCTATCGTAGTAAGCCAACAAAACACGCTCTCCATACTTCTTATTCGAAGACCAAATAGAGACCCCTTTCGTAGGGCGCACCGAATAGAAACGGGTGTGAAGCGAAAGGCTATCCGATCCTGTTACTTGCAAGGGTTTATTGATTCGGAACGAACGCTCATTGGCGTTGGCATAGATAGAGTGGTGCTCATCGTCTTGAAATATTAATCCTCTATCTTGCTGATCGTAGTAGCTAGGCGTAATGTAAAGCATACCCGATTGTGCATCGGGGTGGGCCGAGAAGTCTAGTGAAACAGACTCCTTTACCCCTCCTTGATAGGGAACTTTAGCAGCCACACGCAACTGGTAGGCTCCTCCGAAATGATCTTCTGTAGCTACTAAGAAGGTGGTAGCTACTGCCTCTGCCCCTTGGTGAGGCATAAGGTAATAACCGTGATTGGTTAAGAAAGAGTAGTCACTAGCAGCTACAGCTGCCGTTCCTTCGTACTGACCATCTACACGCATTCCGCTATAAAAACGGGCAGTTGCATCTAGCTCCAGCCCAATCTTTTGAATGGAATTACGCAAATAGAGGGAGGTGCTTTGACGATGGATATCAACCCCAGCCAACACGTAACCGAGGTTTACGACTTGGTGTTGTACGGTTTCGCTGGTTACATCAAAGGAAGTACGGCTGTAGTAGAGTTGATCTTGCAGCAATACAGGTACTTCGCCTCCTTCAAACTCGAACCACGAATCACTACTCGTTTGAATCGATTCATGCACACGAAGGCCTTCGGCTTGAAGCGCCTCGTCATAGGCCAATACATAGAGTGTATAGCTACCTAAAGGAAGGGGTTCAATAACAATCGTGGTTTGGCTAGCGTGGTAGTCAGACTGAATTTCTTGCAGAATGGTTCCACTACCATCGGCTATTTGGTAACGCACCTGCAACGAGGGTAAGCTGCGACTGCGGCTTAACGTACTGTTTTCGACAGTTAGTTTAAAATGAAGCTGATCGCTCATCAACTCCTGAGCCAAATCGGTTTTACACCCGGTTAGGGCTACAACCAAGATGCTAGCAACTATACAAAGATAGTTGCGAGTCAATAATATAGTAAGTCTCATACGATTGCTTGAATTTAGTCAATAATGTAATTAGTAGGAGACTTCACACAACGAATGGTTCGGGTATGCACGCCCGAGCCACTTAGGTTGCCATAGCTGGTACGGTTGTTACCAAAGTTAAGAATAAAGTGGGTAGGGTTTGTTGTAACCACTGGATAAACCACCTGCCCCCACGTAAGGGTAGTAGCCGAATTTTGGTTACCAAAACCTAAGAATACCATCTCCTCACCTTCGTAAAAACGGATATCAACCAATTTAAAGATGCTTACATCTTTAAGCTCCACACCATCTACCACTACCGATTCACGTGTGTGTCTATACATTTGGTAGCGGTTCTTGTCGTTACTTGACGTACTTGTTGGGTCACTAGCAGCAGGCGATACGGCCGATGTATTGAAAGGGTTGGTATTTCCAGAAGTGGGAATAGTCATCTGCCCACCGGTGTAATAGATATGTTGCCACTCCTGTAAGGAAGGCATCTGATACCCTGCCGGACAATGTGCCGTAGCTGCACCGTTGCTAATCTGTCCATCGGGAATAGCGCTATATCCCTCGTAAAGCAAAGCGGGTGTTTCACTCAAAGGGTCTTTTTTCAAATACAAACCTTCCGTACTGATACCGCGATACTCTGCTCCTACATAGTAAGCAAACTCCTCATCTGAACAAGTTTTAAGGTAGTCGTAGAACTCATTGCGAGGAATATCACGATCAAAACCAATTTGATCAGCATAGTTCTTTGAATTGCCACGCATGTTGTACTTTGCCCAATACAATCCACCTTGTGTAATAACCGGAAGTGACTGACGCTTACGCGCTACTACAAACTCCTCTTCTACACCATCTTCGTAGGTCACAGTTACAAGCGTAGTTTGTATTTGTCCTTTTGCTTCAACATCATTGGGTTTAAAGGCACCTTCTAATAGGTAACCCGTCTCCGTTTGTTGCGCACGTACCCAGTTAAATTGGCCATCGGCCGAGGCAGTAGTAATCGAAGCAATGGGGTGAGAGGCTTGCAAGGTAGCCAATTCACCATCGACATAATCGGGATAAACGATTCGGTTTTGCGTTGTAGCAATCGCTACCTTGTCAAAACGACTGCGATACCCCTCTCTTACAATCACCAAGTGTTTGCCGTAGTATTGCGACTCAGTTTTGGCTTTCACGTAAAGATAGGTGGATGCAGTAGGGCGATTAATATCGTTCATAGCTACCGATAGTTCAAACAGGTTACCGGTGTAATTGCTACGCGCAGAGTTAACCGGTGTTACTTCCATCTGAGAGTTCTCAAGTTTGACTTCAGTCTCAGTAGGTGCATCGAGTGCTAGTAGAAAGGTCCCATCAAAATCGGGACGAATGTACAGGGTATCTTGTGTAGCACTCGCTCGTACGCCTGTAGGGAAGTTAGAGTTTGCTACATCAATCTTTACAGTAAAGCTTTCGGGTTTTGCCTCCGTACTTCCTCCCTCTTCCCAAGGAAGTATTTCGAGTTTTGTGAAAAGAACAGCTCCGTTGCTATTGATACCTATTTCATAGCGTTTGTTTCGCTCTATTTGGCTAGGAAGGGTTACATTAAGTTTATTCTTAATGCCATTAATTTGGGTATAGATGGTTACTTGTGGAGCAGCACCATTCGATTCATAAAAGTAAGCAGCCCCTTCAATACCGCTAGCTAACTGAGTAAAAACATCTCCTTGTAGCGAAAGGGTGCGGTAAGTAGCTCCTTCGATGGGAGTTTCATTACCGGGTAACCAATACGATTGATCGACCAAATTGGTCACTACGCACGAGTCAATAACCACATCTAGTTGGGTTAGTTTTTTGAAATCAAGTCGAGCTAAAGAGCGTGTTAAACCTAGCTCTAAAATAGCACTCTCTAAAGAATTTAGTTTTCGCTCACCTGTATAGTAAAGTTGAGGAAAGGTGTTTACAAAGTCAACAGCAGGTGTACATTCATTCGTTAAAGCAGTGTAATCAAATCCACTATCATCACTACCAAGTGAATGATTGCCCGCAACTAAAAGCAGTCTGTCTGCCTTGGCATTATCGGTTGCAATGGCATAATACCCCTCAGAGTCAGGCGATAAATGGAGTGATTTCTTGGTTAGTGTTTCTCCGTCGTAAAGCATCGAGGTTACATGGGCTAGATCGCTCGAAAATGAGGAACCATCGTGGTGGATACTTAGTAACATACGGGATGGCACCGGATTCATTACACTCTCCTCCTTCTCTTGGCAAGATAGGAGTAGCGTACTACTTAAAAGCAGCATAGCTAATTTTTTTGTCATAATTTTTTCTTTAAATGTGTTGATAATAAACTATAAATAATATCTCTATATTAAATATATTAGCAAGATTAATAGCCCAACTCAAGGGGCTTTATAACGGTTTAACAAAAATAGATAAAACTGTAATCTGGCAAACAATACTCGTTACCGTCAAAAAAAATGACCGTTTTTTAATAAAATAAACAAAAAACTGTAGCAAAAGTAGGAATAAAAAAGAGAAATTAGAGGAAGAGCTTAAAACTTTTTATTCCAAATTGAGTAAAGAGTAGTAGCCTTGACAAGAATATTTATTTCATATTACACTCCCAAGAAGTTAAAAAATAAAATTTTAAAGCGTTTTAGTTCCTATTTTCCGCGAGAAGAACTCTACCCTAGAGGAAAAAGTAGAAGAACCGTGTTATATAGATAATAAAATAGCTTATCAATGAAGAGTAGTCAATCCATCATTAAGCTCCTACTTATTTTGAGCATCATTTATAGCCCTTTTAACCTAGCGCTAGCACTATCTCCTATGTCGGCACAAAGCAGTAAGGATACACTTGTGTTTAAAGGGGATGCTGACTTTCCTCCCTATGAATTCTTAAATGAAAAAGGGGAGCCTAATGGGTTTACCATTGAATTAATTCATGCCATTATGCAGGAACTTAACATGCCTTATAAAATTGAATTAGATGTATGGCACAAAGTCTATCAAGACTATTTAGATGGGAAAGTCGATGTAATTACCAGCCTTGCCTACACTAAAAAGCGTTCAAAGATGTTTATCTATGGACCTATCCATAGCTATACACAACCCAATGCTATTATTTCTAAAAATAACACACCTGTTAGAAAGAAGAAAGATCTTATAGGGCGAACCATCATTGCCCAAAACAGTGATCTTTATCACGAAATCCTGGCCAATGAAGTAAATGTAAAACTGACTGATGTGGAGCAAGTCAGTGATGCCTTTAGACTACTACCCACTATAAAAAATGGTGTAGTCCTATGCGATGATAAATTGGCGCGATCTATTATTTACCGATATGGATTTAAGGACCTTGTATTCTCGGATATTGACATCCCCAAAATAGCAACCTGTTTTGCAGGACGCGATGAAGAGATTATAGATCGAATAAGTCATGGCTTCGCCACTGTCAAAAGTAAAGGAATATACAACCAACTTACCAATAAATGGTTAGAAAATGATGATGTGCAAAAAAAACTATCCATTTTTTATGCCATTGCTGCCCTACTAGCCCTCCTTGCCTTTTCACTCTATCTGTTTGTGATACTACTCCGAAGAAGAGTGAAGGAGAACACACAAGAGATCGTAAACTATGTACATCAAATAGAGGAGATACTGCGATTTAGTGAAATAGACCTGTGGCAATATGACTTAAAAACCAATCAAATTACGATCTACAACGGAAGCCATGAAGTAAAAGCGAAAATGGATACAGGAGCCTATCTAACCAAGCTCTTGCCCGAAGATCGAGAGAAAATGCTCAAGAGACTAGAGTTACTTAAACAAGGAACCAATACTCCTTTTAAATTCGAACAGAGTTATTTATCAGAGAGTGGTAAAGTGAAATACCTAATCGTTAATGGAAGCCCCAACTACAACAAGGAGTTAAAAACTGTTAAGTACGCCGGTATGATACGTGATATTACTGATTTGAAAGAGATTCAGTTTACCCTAAACCGAGAAAAAGAGAAAGCACAACAATCCGATAAGCTCAAATCGGCTTTTCTTGCCAATATGAGTCATGAAATCCGAACGCCTCTCAATGCCATTGTTGGTTTTAGCGATCTTCTACAATATACAGACTCTGCCGAAGAACGCGAGCAGTACATAAAAATTATCAATAGCAACAATGAGTTACTCCTGCGCTTAATTAATGACATACTCGATCTATCCAAAATAGAGGCGGGAGCAATGGAACTGCATTTTCAAGAGTTTAAGGTAAATACCCTCTTTGATAACTTAGCTCTTTCACTACTGCCTCGCTTGGAAGAGAACAGAGCCGTGCAACTACTAGTCAATCATCCCAAAGAGAACTATTGCATCTATTTAGACTACAATCGGTTGGTACAGCTTGTAACAAACTTTGCAATTAATGCAATCAAGAATACCCACAAAGGCACGATTGAAATAGGCTACACCTACCATACAAACGGAATACGCGTGTATGTAGAAGATACCGGAATAGGCATACCACAATCCGAGCAACACCGCATATTCAGACGCTTTGAGAAGGTAAATGACTTTGTACAAGGGAGTGGACTGGGATTATCTATTTGCAAAGCGATTGTAGAAACTTTCAAAGGCGAAATCGGATTTACATCGGAAGAGGGAAAAGGCTCTACTTTCTGGGCCTGGATTCCCTGCAAAGTCATAGAGAAAGAGGACTAAAAGGGGATTTCAAGCTGCTTATTCTCTTTCAACAGCTTAAAAGTAATGCGGTGATAAGGGGTAACTCCATATTTTGCAATGGCTGCACGATGCTTAATGGTAGGATACCCTTTATTTCCTTTCCAATCATACATTGGAAACTCTTCATGTAATCCATTCATGTAATCGTCACGATAGGTCTTTGCTAAAATAGAGGCGGCGGCTATAGATAGAAACTTTCCATCACCCTTTATCACTGTGGTGTGAGGAGTCTCACCGTAGGGTTTAAAACGGTTTCCGTCAATTAAAAGGTGCTCGGGTTCGATCGACAATTCAGATACAGCACGATGCATGGCCAAAAAGGAGGCATTCAGGATATTAATCTCATCAATTTCAGAAGGTGTAACCACCCCTACTGCCCATGCCAAGGCTTCACGCTCAATCACCTCGCGAAGCTCGTAACGCTGGCGTTCAGTCAATTTCTTTGAATCATTCAACCACTCATGTTTAAAACCAGCAGGCAGAATAACTGCAGCTGCGTAAACAGAGCCGGCTAAGCAACCACGACCTGCTTCGTCACAGCCAGCCTCTAGAATATTTTTGTGTAAATAGGGTAGTAACATAATGGCTACAAAGGTACAATAAAATAACCAATCTGGGTTTACGCGATGCTGCTTAAACGGCAATCACTACAGAATCGCAAAAGAGCCCTCTTAATAAGAGTAATCAACTCGCCATAAAGATTGTATCCAACCCTACTGAGTAGATAGAATGCGAAGTGCCTCCTACCAAAGAGCGCACTCTATGGAAAGGTATAGCCTCTACAAACGTAAGATAAGCATGGAAAGAAATAACACCTCAATCGTAAAACAGAATTAAAAGGGTAACTTTGCAGCTCTAAAAAAAATAATTATGTTTATTATTATCGGAATTATGCTCACGGGAATGGGTTTAGGCTATCTGTTTCGGAGATATCAAGCAACCTTTATCCACAAAGCCATTACTGTATTGGTATGGATCTTACTTTTTCTCTTAGGAGTAGAGGCAGGTGGCAACGAACAAGTCATTAATGGACTTTTCACCATTGGCTTAGAAACCCTACTCATTACCCTATCGGCAGTTCTAGGCAGTGTACTTGCTGCTTGGGGACTGTGGCGAGTAGTAAATCGCAGAAAGGAGGAGAGAGAATGAAAGGAAGTCTTATTATTATTGGTTTCTTCTTGATTGGATGCCTCTGCGGATATACAGACTCTATCCCCTTTGATGTAGCCCAAAGTGGCCTTAGCTATTATGCACTTTGTGCCCTCATGTTCTGTGTAGGAGTGAGTGTAGGAAACAATCCACAAACCATTCGAAATTTTCGTGCGTTGAATCCACGGCTCATGTTGCTCCCTCTCCTAACAATTCTAGGTACTTTAGCAGGGTGTGCGGTGGTTAGCATTTTCTTAAGTCACCGGTCATTAACCGATTGCTTGGCCGTAGGGTCGGGATTTGGATACTACTCCCTCTCAAGCATTTTTATTACCGAATACCGTGGAGTAGAGTTGGGAACGATTGCCCTCTTATCTAACATTCTTAGAGAGATTATAACGCTACTAGCTGCACCGCTCTTGGTACGTTGGTTTGGACGATTAGCACCTATATCAGCAGGCGGAGCCACTACCATGGATACAACCCTTCCTATTATTACACGTACAGCGGGCGAGGAGTTTGTTGTTGTATCACTTTTCCACGGCTTTGTGGTTGACTTTAGCGTCCCTTTTTTGGTTACTCTCTTCTGCTCGCTGTAAGAGGATTCACTCTGAAATTGAGTAATTATCCTCTAAATTGATTCATTTTCGAAACTCTTTTTTTAGTTTCACCAGCCCTAAACAACTACGAATCAGTCAATAACGGTGAAAGGAGGAGATTTAAGAACAAATGACCACTTTCGACTCTTTGCATAAGAGTCTATTCCATAAAATAGCAAGTTCCCTCTCTTGAATAGTCTCTAAATATTCTATTCAAGAGAGGGAACTTGTTATATAATATGAAAGAAGTAATCGATTGCTCTTCTAAAAAGAGCAATCGAACAATTTAAAACATTTTTCGAACGCGTTCAATACCTGCAACGAGTACATCGATCTCTTCGAAGGTATTGTACAAACCAAACGAAGCACGAACGGTTCCTTCTATACCCAAACGACTCATGAGTGGCTGTGCACAGTGGTGACCGGTGCGAACCGCAATACCCAAACGGTCTAACAAAGTTCCTAAATCGAGGTGGTGAATATCGCCCACCAAGAAAGAGATTACACTGCTTTTCTGTTCCGCTTCGCCAAAAATACGCATCCCCTCTATCTCTTTCATACGCTTGGTAGCATACTCTGTTAAAGCGTGCTCGTGGGCTGCTATCTTATCCATACCCAGTGCAGTTACATAATCGAGTGCTTTGGCTAGGGCCGTAGTACCAATGTAATCGGGTGTACCTGCTTCAAATTTATAGGGTAGCTCGTTAAACGTCGTTTTTTCAAAACTAACCGTCTGAATCATCTCGCCCCCTCCTTGATAGGGAGGAAGTTTGTTTAACCACTCCTCTTTTCCATAAAGTACTCCTACACCGGTAGGGCCATATATTTTATGTCCGCTAAAAGCGAAGAAATCGGCATCTAGTGCTTGTACATCAACTAGAGTATGCGGTACACTTTGTGCACCATCAACCAATACGGGTACCCCTTGTTCATGGGCAAAATCAATCATCTCCTTTACGGGATTGATGGTACCCAGTACATTGCTTACCTGCATAACACTCACCAACTTGGTGCGTTCGCTAAAGAGCGCCTTATACTCCTCCAGTAGCAGCTCTCCCCGGTCGTTCATCGGGATTACTTTAATGGCAATACCGCGCTTTGCCGCTTGCAACTGCCAAGGCACAATGTTGCTGTGGTGCTCCATGGTCGAGATAATTACCTCATCGCCCGCCTCCATTTCGCTCTCTACAAACGAAGAGGCTAGCAAGTTGATACTTTCGGTAGTACCCCGCGTAAAGATAATTTCGTGCGAATAGCGCGCATTCAAGAAACGACGTACTGTTTCGCGCGAAGCCTCGTGTAACTCTGTGGCTTGTTGTGAAAGGAAGTGTACGCCACGATGCACATTGGCATTGACCGAGTAATATTCCTCAGCTATGGCCTCGACTACACAGCGTGGTTTCTGTGTGGTAGCCCCATTATCCAAATAGATAAGGGGTTTGCCATGAACCTCTCTACTTAAGATAGGGAACTCTTGGCGAATCTGTTCTATATTGTACATAGTCTCTTCTAAATTCAGATGAAAAATAGATTGCTAGGCTCCTTGAAGCCTAGCAATTAAATTATTTGCAGATTGCACACCCTTGACACTTATTTAGCTCACCACGGAAACGTTTTTCGACCAACATGTGGAGTCTATCTTTCAACGGTTCCAGACGGATGGTATCGATTACTTCATTTACAAAAGCAAACATCAACAAAAGTTTTGCCTCTTGACGACCAATACCACGTTGTTGCATATAGAAGAGTGCCTTCTCATCCAATTGCCCCACCGTAGCACCGTGCGAGCATTTCACATCATCGGCGTAAATCTCTAGCTGCGGTTGCGTGTACATGTGTGCCTTCTTGGTCATACAGATGTTGCGATTGGTCTGTTGCGAAGCTGTACGCTGTGCACCCGGATGCACCACTACCCTACCGGTAAAGGCACCCACCGATTCATCATCGAGTACATATTTAAAGAGCTCTTTGCTGTTGCAATCGCTGGCCAAGTGTTCAATGGTAGTATGGTTATCTACCTGTTCTTGTTTATCGGCAATAGCCATTCCGCATAGGCTAACTTCGGCACCTGGTCCGTGCATGACCACTTCGGTCGTATTACGCGTAGTACCATTATGTAGGGTCATACCATTTAGCAACACGTTGCTGTTTGCTTGTTGACTCACATAGAGGTTGCTTATACGGGTAGTGCAAGTATGCGTCTCTTCCAATTCGTAAAGATCGAATAGTGCATTCTCGCCTACAAACACCTCAATCACTTGCGTAGCTAAGAAGTTCACCTCATCCATGGCATGGTCACACACCAACAAACGAGCTTCTGCACGCTCTTCAATAATAATAAGTATGCGGCGATTTACTAGGAAGTTTACATCGGCACGAAGAATGTTTACCAACTGAATAGGCTTGTCAACCACCACCCCTTTGGGTACATAGAGCAACAAACCATCTTGTGCAAAGGTAGTATTGAAAGCAGTTACTCCATCTTTCGAAGTATCGGCTAACTTACCATAGTGCTTTGCTACCAATTCAGGATGCTGCAGAGCCATCTCTTTCAAGCTGCCTAGCAATACCCCTTCAGGAAGCTCCACCTTAGGTAGTACCTTATTATAGAACTC
>JBOFRN010000021.1:0-13549 GCA_051651025.1 Phocaeicola sp. | reverse complement strand
AAGGGTTCCACCTCTTCCCATTCCGAACAGAGAAGTTAAGCCTTGTCACGCCGATGGTACTGCAGATTGTGGGAGAGTAGGTAGCCGCCGTTTTTAGAGAAGTCCTCTGGTTCTAACGAACTGGAGGACTTTTTTTTGGGTTCAACTGAAGCTGTTTAGTTTTAACTGAAGATGTTTTATTGCCTTGTTTGATAGGCTATGCGTGGAGTGCCATTTGAAACATAGATGATTCCACAACGCGTGAATCCACTTTTCTCTAGTATTTTTTGCATAATCAAATTATCATGATGCGTATCTACTCGAATGTTTTTCTCCTTGGATAGGCACCACGTGATACAAGCTTGTGCAACTCCTCTTACTTTGCCATTGCTTGCCATGCGGTGAATTACACCATATGGCTCCTTATTCAGCCATTCCCCATCTTCAATAAGCTTATAGGTGGGATCTTCACCTATAATCCAGCAGAATGTCCCTACAGGCTCATTATTGCTACTTATACAAATATAGCAGTACCCCTTTTCTATATTTTCGTGCATTAACTCTTTGGATGGATATCCATTAATCCATTGTTTTACATTGCCTGATTGAATCATAAATTCGCGAGCTGAATCAACGATTTCCATGATGGCTGGTAAATCTTTTGTAGTAGCAATTCGTATGGTAATCATATAGTCGTTTTTTTTTGCAAATTACGTAAATTTATTGAGTTGTTCAACTTTTTGTATCTATGAGATAAGCTGACTTCCTTCTTATTCCTTATTTATCTTTATTGCTTTATATTATAGTTTGTACTTGCTTGTTTACAGATGATTTATACAATTTGTTATTGCATTTTGTTACTTTATGCGTTACCTTTGTCTATCTTAAAATCTAATGAATGATGATATCCCCACGTAGAGCTTGGAATTGGTGTAGAAGATTTCGTAACCGTTGTGGATATGGAGTTCACTCTCCATCTGACTTCTTTTTGGTCACTTCGGTAATATATGAAAAGAGTCCTTATTATGCCTATAAGCGTTTAAAGAGAAAAGGTTTCTCTGTTTTTCTTCCTCATTATAGGTCGAAGGTTAATAGACTTTTATTTCGGTTGGTAAACTATTATCAGCCTACTTCGTTAATAGAGGTGGGTGTAGGTAATGGATCGTCGATGACTTATATGCGTGCGGCCAATCGACGTATGCAATCCACTACTTTAAAAGGAAGAGATCTAGAACGAATGATAGCTAGACTGCATGATACTTTGGAGGCTTATAAAACAATTGATTGTCTGCATGTGGGGCACACCCCTTACTACAAGGAGGCTTTCAATCTTGCTCTGAGTTATGTAGTGCCAACTAGTCTATTTATTGTAGGAGGCATACACTCTTCAGCAGAGAAGAGAAAATGGTGGAAGTCGATTCAATCGGATGACCGAGTAGGTATTACATTTGATTTGTATGATATCGGTCTCGTCTTCTTTAATAAAAAGAGAATCAAGCAGCATTACGTAATTAACTTTTTATAATCTGTATGGTATGGCAAAGGTGTATACTAAAACTGGAGATAAAGGAACGACTTCGTTAGTCGGTGGTAAGCGTGTACCTAAAACGCATATTCGTTTAAATGCGTATGGAACCATTGATGAACTGAGTTCTCATTTGGGACTTCTTTTAACTTACTTAACCGAAGAGGTTGATAAGCATCAGATTGCATCCATTCAAAATAGACTCTTTACCGTTGGATCCTATTTAGCTACTGATACTGAACAAACCGAGTTGCGCATGGAATCTCGAGTGACTGAGAAGGATATTCAAGATATGGAGAAGGCTATCGATGCTAACTCTGAGCTTCTTCCCGAGCTACGTACGTTTATACTGCCTGGTGGTGGGAGAGCTGCTGCTATTTGTCACATATGCCGTACAGTCTGTCGGCGCGCTGAACGGGCCATTCTTGTCGTTGCTGATGAGTATCAGGTCGATCCACTTGTTACAACTTATGTGAATCGATTATCTGACTATTTATTTGTTTTAGCAAGAAAAGTGAATAGTTTGGAACAAATACCCGAAATTTGTTGGGATAAAAGTTGCAAATAAGCGTTTTTATTATACTTTTGCGCAAACAAACGAGAATTAAAGAGAATGTTAATTTAAAAGTAACAAGAATAGCTATGTATTGGACATTAGAATTGGCCTCAAAACTAGAAGATGCACCGTGGCCTGCTTCAAAGGATGAGTTGATTGATTATGCGATGCGTTCAGGCGCACCATTAGAAGTAATTGAGAACCTACAAGAGATGGAAGATGAAGGCGAGGTTTATGAGAGTATCGAAGATATCTGGCCTGATTATCCAAGTAAAGAGGACTTCTTCTTTAATGAAGAGGAGTATTAGTTCCTTGCAAATGATTTAATGGGTGGCAATTGTCATCCATTTTTACTATATTACTAATTAAAAGCAGATGTATATGAAAAGGTTAGTTGGTCTCATTTTATTGTTCGTATGTTTAGGAACTACGCTTCCCGTACAAGCACAATTAAAGTTTGGTGTAAAGGGAGGGGTTAATGTTTCTAAGTTAAGTTTCTCTTCAAGTACGTTTGAATCTGATAACCGTGCAGGTTGGTTTTTTGGACCTATGGCGGAGTTTACTATTCCCATCTTAGGGATAGGTGTAGACGTAGCTGGTTTGTATACGCAGAATGAACTTAATGTAGATGGCTATAATAGCAAACTTAAGACTATCGAGGTACCCGTTAATCTAAAATGGACTATGGGCTTGGGAAGTATGTTAGGCGTTTTTATTGCAGCGGGTCCGCAGTTTGGTTTTAATGTGGGTGATCGTTCCTTCACCTCTTTACGAATGGATGATAAAAATACCTCATTTAATATTGGAGCAGGTGTGAAGCTAATCAGACACCTACAACTAGGGGTAAATTACAATTTTGGACTATCGGATGTAGCTGTTATACCGATGGATGGTAGTTCCTCTATTGAAGTGAAGCAAAAGAGCTGGCAAATATCAGCTGCCTATATATTTTAACTCAATGAACATGCAGTAGTAGCTATTTCTGTTTTAACAGTGAGCATATAGTTGCTGTTGCTGTTTGTTCAATGATAACATACTACAAAAAGGAGGTATTCTGAAAAGAGAATGCCTCCTTTTTTTGTAGTTTTGTACCATGAAGAAGTATGTCGATGTTATTGTACCGCTTCCCCTAGCGAATCTCTATACCTATTCCCTTCCTGCCGATCTGGAGCAGGTTGTGCAGGTAGGCTCTAGGGTTATTGTTCCGTTTGGGCAGAAGAAGTTTTATACAGCTATTGTAGCACACGTGCACTATGCAAAGCCCGAGGGATATGAAACCAAAGAGGTGCAAGAGTTATTAGATGCCAACCCGGTATTGCTACCTAGCCAACTTGATTTTTGGGAGTGGTTGGCTGAATATTATCTATGTACGCTGGGCGACGTTTACAAGGCAGCGATGCCATCGGGGATGAAGCTCGAGAGTGAGACAGTGGTACAGCTTCATAAAGAGTTTGTAGCTGAGGGCCCTCTTTCTTCCAAGGAGCAGTTGCTGCTGGATCTGCTTCAACAAGATAGCGAACAGTGCATTACCCAACTGCAGCGTAATTCAGCACAAAAACAGATTATGCCTACTATTCAGTCGCTTCTCAGTAAAGGAGCTATTGGTATTAAGGAGGAGTTAAAGCGAAGCTACAAGCCGAAGATGGAAAGCCGAGTGCGTTTTGCAGACGAAGCTATTACCGAGGAGAAGCTGAATAGCTATTTTACAGAATTGGCTCGTGCACCCAAGCAGCTCGCTATTTTGATGAAATATGTCGAGTTGTCGGGTTGGTTTCTTCCGAATGAGAATATCAAAGAGGTATCGAAAAAAGTGCTTTTGGAGAAATCTGGCCATACTACATCGCCCCTTGCTGGATTAATTGAGAAGGGAATTTTTACCCTTTATGATTACGAGGTGGGCCGACTCGATTTGCAACAGCGTACCGCACAGCAGGTGCATCCGTTGCACGATTCACAGAAGCAGGCGTTGCATGAGGTGTTGACTTGTTTTCAAGAGAAGAGTGTTTGTTTGCTGCATGGGGTAACCGGTAGTGGAAAGACCGAGGTCTATATCCACCTCATTGAGCAAGCACTTAAAGAGGGAAAGCAGGTGTTGTATCTGTTGCCCGAAATAGCACTAACTACCCAAATTACAGAGCGCCTTGGTCGGGTGTTTGGGAATAGACTCGGGGTTTATCACTCCAAGTTTCCCGATGCCGAACGTGTAGAGATCTGGCAAAAGCAATTGACTGAAAACGGATATGATCTGATTTTAGGGGTACGCTCTTCCATCTTCCTTCCCTTTAACCGCTTGGGTTTGGTTATTATTGATGAGGAGCACGAAACGAGTTACAAGCAGCAAGATCCTGCCCCTCGCTACCATGCCCGTAGCTCTGCCATTATGCTTGCTTCGAAATTTGGTGCCAAGGTGCTTTTGGGTACTGCCACACCCAGTATAGAGAGTTACTACAATGCCTTACAAGGAAAGTATGGGTTAGTAGATCTCAAAGAGCGATTCAAAGAGATGGAGCTGCCACACATAGAGCGGGTCGATGTCAAACGATTGCTCCACCAAAAACGGATGAAGGAGCCTTTTTCTCCCTACCTAATCGAGCAGATGCGAGCTGCTTTGGAGCGCAAAGAGCAAATTATCCTCTTCCAAAACCGCCGTGGTTTTGCCCCTATGATTGAGTGCAGGGCTTGTAGTTGGGTGCCTAAGTGTAAGAATTGCGATGTAAGTTTGACTTTTCACCGTGGGCTTTCTCAGCTTACTTGCCACTATTGTGGCTATACCTACCAAGTTCCTCGCTCCTGTCCAGCTTGTGGAGGAGTTGACTTGCAACACCGTGGCTTTGGAACTGAGCGGATTGAAGAGGATATTAAAGTACTCTTTCCAGAGGTGAAAACTGCACGGATGGATTTAGATACAACCCGTACTCGTACCGCTTATGAACGAATTATAGCCGATTTCGAAGCGGGGAAAAGTCAAATCCTTATTGGTACGCAAATGGTATCGAAAGGACTCGATTTTGATCACGTTAGTGTCGTTGGTATTTTGAATGCTGACTCACTCTTAAACTACCCCGATTTTCGGAGTTACGAACGGGCTTTTCAGTTGATGGCTCAGGTAGCAGGTAGAGCCGGTAGAAAGCACAAACGAGGCTTGGTGGTTCTACAGACAAAATCGCCAGAGCTTCCCTTGATTGAACAGGTCATGGCACATAACTATGAGCAGCTTTATGCGGATCAGATTGCGGAGAGACAACTCTTTCGATATCCCCCTTTTTATCGACTGATTTATGTCTACTTAAAACACCGCAAAGAGGAGGTGTTGGACGAGGCTGCCGACTTGATGGCTCACCACCTACGAGCGGGCTTGGGCGATCGAGTCTTGGGGCCTGACAAGCCTGTAGTGGGGCGTATTCAGTCCCTATTTATAAAGAAAATGGTGATAAAGATTGAGCAAGATGCCTCCATGCTTAAAGTAAGAAACTACTTGCGAGAAGTGCAACGCGCAGTCATAGCCGATGAGCGATTTCGCTCTTTACTGGTCTATTACGATGTAGATCCCCAGTAGCTTCTATCGAAGGATTGTAGGCCATATGGAATATGGATACAATTAGAAGCCCTCTATACTCCACAAAAATCGGGATAAAAGTAATTAGAAACCGGATAATTTAGCCGCGAGCAATCGTGAATAAGTAATCACGATTGGGTAAGTTCTAATAGCCCAAATGTACAGCTTATGAATAATGAAAAGAAAATAAAGATGGAAAAAGTATTATTTGTTTGTTTAGGTAATATTTGTCGCTCTCCTTCGGCTCATGAGGTGATGCGTACCTTCGTTGAGAAGAGGGGATTGCTTCATGCTATCGAAATTGATTCGGCAGGAACAGCGGCTTATCATGCAGGCGAACTTCCCGATGCTAGAATGCGTGCTCATGCAGCCCGCCGTGGTTACAATTTAACACATCGTTCTCGCCCTGTGATGATTGAAGACTTTTTTTACTTTGACCGTATTATTGGGATGGATGATCGCAACATTCAGCAGCTAAAAGCGATGGCTCCTGATTTAGAGACAATGAGGAAGATTTCGCGTATGACCGACTATTGTCGTACTCCTACGCTAGATCATGTACCCGATCCTTATTATGGCGGGAGTCAAGGTTTTGAACAAGTTCTCGATTTACTTGAGGATGCTTGTCAAGGGCTCTTGGATGAAATGGTAAGAAAATCCTAGGCTGAGGAGTCTAGGTATGAATTGAATCCGCCCCCTTAGATAAAGTTTAAGGGGGCGGATTCAACTCTTTTCCATTATTTTTTCAACTCGGGGTAGCTAATACGTGTATGATACATGGTTCTTAGCTTTTCTTTAAAGAGGCGTTTAACTTGATCGATGTCTTTAAAGGTGATGGGGCACTCTTTAAAGTACCCATCGGCTACCTGTCCATCAATTATCTTATCGACAAGGAGATTGATACTCTCCTCCGTATATTCCGTTAGACTGCGTGAAGCAGCTTCCACCGAATCGGCCATAGCCAAAACCGCTTGCTCCTTGGTAAATGGATTGGGACCTGGGTAGGTAAAATCGGCTGGATCAACCACTTCATCAGGGTGTTCATTTTGGTAAGAGATGTAGAAATACTTTGCCTTCCCTGCTCCGTGGTGTGTAGTAATAAACTCTTTAATACTTTGAGGTAAGTTGTATTTATCGGCCAACTTTACCCCATCGGTAATGTGGTTGATAACAACTTGTGCACTCTGTTTGTAGTTCAAACTCTGGTGTGGATTTACTCCGGCTTGGTTTTCGGTAAAAAAGGCTGGGTTTACTGTTTTACCTATATCGTGATACAGGGCACCCGTACGCGCCAATTGTCCATTTGCACCAATCTTATTGGCGGCTGCAGCTGCCAGATTCGATACCTGAAGAGAGTGCTGAAAAGTACCTGGGGTTATCTCCGACATTTCGCGCAGTAGGGGAGTGTTGATATTCGAAAGTTCTATCAGTGTTACGTTCGAGGTAAATCCAAATAGTTTTTCGAGTATAAAAAGCAATGGATAGGTGAAAAGTAGTAATAAACCATTCAAAGCAATGTAGAGGTACATGCGTGTATCAAGCTTTGTTAAATCGGTTTCCTCTATTAAATCGAGTGCCAAGAAAAGGAGTGCATAGCTTAGTGTGATTAGAAGGGCTGAGCGAAAGAGTTGCGAACGTTGCGAAAGCTCACTCAAGCTAAAGATTGCAACCATTCCTGCTACAATTTGCAGTAAAACAAATTCATACGGGTAGTGAAGAGCAATGGAGGCGATAAGTACAATTAGTACATGCGCGGTAAAGGCTGTTCGCGAATCGAGAAAGGTATGAATAATAATAGGCACCATAGCAAATGGAATCACATAGATGCTCGTTAGATTCGATGTTACCACAAATGAGGTGAGCAGAGAGGTGAGAACAATTAGTGAGAAGAGTAGAATAATGGTGCCTTTGTGTTTGTAATAATGCTTTTTGAAGAGCTCTAAGTAGATTATAAAGCAGAGTATCAGAATGCTGACAAAGAGCACTCTACCTCCTACTTTCATTCGTTTTTCCTCTATTGATTCCCCTCGTTTATCCCACTCTTTGCGTAGGGATTCGAGGATTTGGAAAGTCTGACTATTCACAATCTCTCCGCGATCTATAATACGTTGCCCATTTACTACAAAGCCATTTGCCCAAGAGACGTTTGATAGAACCTCCTCTTTGGCACTGTTTGTTTTTTCGGCATCGTATACCATATTAGGAATGAGGTATTCATTCAAGTCACACTGCTGTAAAATATAGGGAGAGTAGTTGAGCGTGTCTGAATAGAGCAATTTTTCATACGCTTTACGAATACTTAGTAGGTTGTCGATCTCGTAGCTACTTGCTATGTTTTGATCGACTATTAAAATGGAGGTTACACTGTCTGCATAGAGCATACCTAGGTCATTGCTAGAGACCACTCCCTGACTGTATATGGATCGTAGATTGCGTTCGATGTGACGTACATATTCAGTGCTGGGTAGAATTTTTCGCAGCCCACCCAAATAGTCTTTGCGTAACTTCTCAAGAATAGCTGTCTCAACCCCTTTGTCTATGGCAAAATAGGGTTGAAAGAGTCTCATCAAGCTATCCTGCTCCTTGGCTACCTCTACCTCATTTTTATAGATTGGGAAGTTGAAGGATGCCTGTAGTAGTCCATATTTCCATGGCTTTTCATTCTCAAAGTGGTAATTAAAACGGCCGCCTTGTGGTAAGAAGTAGACAATGATGGTTACACTCAGTATAAATAGGAGCAATTTGCTTACTAATTCTTTGCTAGAAAAAGGATTCTTCTTTTTGAATCTATTCATGATTGTTGAATTTTGCCTGCAAAATACGAAAAATGCGGTGGAAATGCGTTACTTTTGTTCTCTATTTTTAGGCGAAATAGGTGTAAAGCGCCTTTTGTAATCCCAAATGGATAAGCGAAATCGTTTTCAATGTATGGTACTCTTGGCTAGAACAATTTTGTTAAGCGTCTTTACAGATGCTCAATAGATAGCCTATGCCGAAAGAGTCTTCACAGCTTTATGAAAGTAGATATCAAGAAAATAATAATAGAAGAGTCATGTCAGAAAAAAAAGTAAGAGTTCGTTTTGCTCCCAGTCCTACGGGAGCGTTGCACATCGGTGGTGTGCGCACTGCTTTGTACAATTACCTATTTGCCCGTCAACATGGGGGCGAGTTTATCTTCCGTATCGAAGATACAGATTCTAACCGCTTCGTGCCTGGTGCCGAAGAGTATATTATCGACTCTTTTGCATGGCTAGGTATTACCTTCGATGAGGGGGTAAGCTATGGTGGAAACCACGGCCCTTACCGTCAGTCGGAGCGTAGAGCGATTTACAAAGAGTATGTAAACCAATTGTTAGAGGGTGGTAAGGCATACATTGCTTTCGATACCCCCGAAGAGTTGGAGGCGAAACGTGGCGAAATAGCCAACTTCCAATACGATGCTTCGACCCGCATGAGCATGCGTAACTCCTTGTCGCTTTCGAAAGATGAGGTCGATGCTTTAATCGCAGCAGGTAACCAATATGTGGTTCGTTTCAAAATTGAGCCCAACGAAGAGGTACATATCCAAGACATTATCCGTAAAGAGGTGGTTGTAAACTCATCGGTATTGGACGATAAAGTATTGTACAAATCGGCCGATGAACTTCCTACTTATCACTTGGCAAATATTGTCGATGACCACTTGATGGAGGTTTCTCACGTTATTCGTGGCGAAGAGTGGTTGCCTTCTGCACCTTTGCACGTGTTGTTGTACCGCGCTTTTGGTTGGGAAGATACCATGCCTGCTTTTGCCCACCTTCCCTTGTTGCTTAAGCCCGATGGAAATGGTAAATTGAGTAAACGTGATGGTGATCGTTTGGGCTTCCCTGTATTCCCTTTGGAGTGGAAGGATCCTAAAACGGGCGAAATTTCTTCAGGTTACCGCGAAGCTGGTTATTTGCCCGAGGCAGTAATCAACTTCTTGGCTTTGTTGGGTTGGAACCCAGGAAACAACCAAGAGATTATGAGCATGGATGAGTTGGTACAACTATTTGATCTTGCACACTGTAGCAAGTCGGGAGCCAAGTTCGATTACGAAAAAGGAAAATGGTTTAACCACGAATACATTATGAAGCGTTCGAATGCCGATTTGGCTACGCTTTGTATGCCTATCGTTGCAGCAAATGGGGTAGAGGCTACAATTGAACAAGTAGAGGCGGTAGTGGCACTTACCAAAGAACGTGTAAATATTCTACCAGAATTCTGGGGACATGCTAACTTCTTTTTTGTAGCACCTTCTAGTTACGACGAAAAGAGCGTGAAGAAACGTTGGAAAGCCGATTCGGCCGCTTGCATCACTGACTTAGCCTTGTTGCTAGAGGGGTTGGAGGATTTCAGCTCGGCTAACCAAGAGGTCGTTGTAAAGGGTTGGATTGCCGATCAAGGTCACCACTTAGGCAATGTGATGAATGCGTTCCGTCTTGCCATAGTAGGTGAGTCGAAAGGTCCTCACATGTTCGATATTACAGCAATCTTAGGAAAAGAGGAGAGTGTAAACCGTCTACGCAAAGCGGTGGCTACACTGAACTAATTTCAGAGCTGTACCTGAGTACGAATAAAAAGTAGTTCTTGGGGTAGAGAGTTTAGTAACGGTCTACCCCAAGAACTCTTTTTCTATACCAGCAAATTCTTTGATAAACGTAGCTTAAAGACATTTAATAAAATTGGGTAGAATGATTTACAACTTACTTATACATATTTATCAACTGGGAGTGAGGATTGCCGCACACTTTAGCCCCAAACCCGCTAAGATGGTTCAAGGTCACCGCAAGGTTTTTGATTTGTTAAAACGTATGCGCGACCCTAATGCAAACTACCTCTGGTTTCATGCTGCCTCATTGGGTGAGTTTGAGCAGGGTCGCCCCCTTATAGAGAGCATAAAAAAACAGTACCCAAGCTATAAGATTGTACTCACCTTCTTTTCGCCTTCGGGGTACGAAGTGCGTAAGAATTATGATGGGGCCGATATCATCTGTTACCTTCCATTTGATACTTCTGCCAATGCTCGCCGCTTTGTCGAATTGGTTCGTCCCTCTATGGCCTTCTTTATTAAGTATGAGTTTTGGGGAAACTACCTAAAGCAGCTTAAAAAGCAAAATATCCCGGTATATAGTATCTCTTCCATATTCCGCCCCAACCAACTCTTCTTTCAATGGTATGGTAAGAGTTACAGTAAGGTGTTAAACCTCTTTACCCACCTCTTTGTACAGGACGAGAAATCGAAAGAGTTGCTAGCTACACTTGGTGTTACGGCAGCAACGGTGGTAGGCGATACCCGTTTTGATCGGGTGCTTGATATTTGTGCGCAGGCTAAAGAACTACCCTTGGTCGAAGCTTTCCAGAAGGACTCTTTTACGTTGGTTGTAGGAAGTTCGTGGGAGCCCGATGAGGAGATTATACTCCGTTACTTTAACGCGCATCCCGAAATGAAGCTAGTTATTGCTCCCCACGTAGTGAGCGAATCGCACATTGCACACATTGTGAGTCAGCTTAAGCGTCCATCGCTTCGATACAGTCAAGCTACTCCGGAGGGTGTTGCAGCAGCCGATTGTTTAATCATAGATGGATATGGACTGCTCTCTTCCATCTATCGCTATGGTAAGGTAGCTTACATAGGCGGTGGTTTTGGAGTAGGTATACACAATGTGCTCGAGGCGGCCGTTTATTCGATTCCTGTACTTTTTGGCCCCAATAACCATAAATTTAGAGAGGCTAGAGCCCTTTTAGAGGTGAAGGGGGCTATCGAGGTTGATGCGTATGCTCGTTTTGAGGCAGAAATGGATCGTTTCGTAGCGGATAGAGCCTATTTAGAGCAAGCGGGTCAGGCAGCTGGAAGCTATGTGCAGAATCATGCAGGAGCTGCTCAGAAAGTACTGGTGTACTTGAATACACAGTTATAAATAAGTTGGTTGGTGCCTGATTTTTCTGAATAAAATAGATGGCCTTAAACTTTTTAGTTAACCCTCTATTTAGAATGCCCCTATCAATCGTCAATAATAGCGATTGGTAGGGGCATTCTAAATAGAGGGTTAAATGAGTAGAAGTGATTTGTTTCTACTCTTTCTCTCCATAAGCCAAGTCACCCGCATCGCCTAGTCCAGGTACAATGTACGAATGCTCGTTCAGCTCGGCATCGATAGCTGCACACCAAATCGTGGTTTTTGCTTCGGGAAATTTGCTAGCTACATAATCTACTGCCTCTTGGCTGGCAATGATGCAGGCTACATGCACCTCCTTGGGCTCACCCTTAGTAAGCATGGCGTGGTAGCTTAGCTCCATCGATCCGCCGGTAGCAAGCATGGGATCGGTAATGATCAGTATCCTGTTCTCGATACGTGGTGATGCAATGTACTCAATGTGAATCTCGAACTTCAACGTATCTTTGTATTTGCGATATGCAGAGACAAAGGCGTTGTCAGCGCGGTCAAAGTAGTTTAGAAATCCTTGGTGAAAAGGAAGACCGGCTCGTAGTATCGTAGCAATAACGGGTTGTTCGGCTAGTTTACTATCTGTAGAGATACTCAAGGGGGTTTGTACAGTGGTAGGTTTGTATTTTAACTCTTTACTTACCTCGTAAGCCATTATCTCGCCAATTCGTTCAATGTTTCTTCTGAAACGTAGGCGGTCGTTTTGGATGGTTACATCTCTCAATTCAGCTACAAACTCATTGAGTAGTGAATTGCCTGTACTTAAATTAATTATTTTCATCTTAGTTACCTATATAATTACACTCGTGCTGCAAAAGTATATAAAAATATTCACTTACGTGCTAGGCCGGAATGAGGGGGAGCTTTCTCTTATCGATAGAGTGTTATTGTTGCTAATAAAACAGCTCTTTTCGGGATATGTTCTTTGGTATAACTGTTTAGATTCTTTAATTTCTAACAGAAATTGTCTAATTTCTGTCGAAAATCAGACAATTTCTGACGTAAATAGTCAAATTTCTGTCAGAAATTAAAGAATGTGAGCAGTCGTGTATAAGATTATTACTGTTTGTGCCAACTTATATATAAGGTAGAGTTATTGTTTGTAAATTGGTGTGGTCCTGAATGATAAAATAGGGGAAAGTACTCCCTTTTTGACCCTTGTAAATGGATAGATTGCAAAGTGTAACTGGCATTCTTGTTACACAATCCTAAATCGGTTTTGATTAAAGAAATATTTCTCTAATATCTTTTTTTTTTGAAAAGAAAGCATTAGTTTTGTGTCGCCTTAAAACAAAAGTGTAAATCATTGGTTTTGCTTTTTGTCTTAGGTGAAAAAAGGATATTACATTTTACTATAACCCAATTAAATCATTAAAAAATGGCAACATTAGATTTGAGCAAGTATGGTTTGTCAAACGACATTCAAGTTGTACACAACCCATCTTACGAAGAGCTATTCCAAGCTGAAATGGACCCTGCAAACGAAGGTTTTGAAAGAGGTGTTTTAACTACTTCAGGAGCTGTAGCTGTAGATACAGGTAAATTTACAGGTCGTTCTCCTAAAGACCGTTACATCGTTAAAGATGCAGTGTCTGAAGGTACAATCTGGTGGGATGGTACAATCAACAGACCCGTAGATAACAACGTATGGGAGCACTGTAAAGGTTTGACTATGGCGCAGTTGAATACTGCTAAAAAATTATATGTAGTTGATGCATTCTGCGGAACTAACGAAGATACTCGTTTGAAAATCCGTGTGATTTGTGAGGTAGCATGGCAAGCACACTTTGTGACTAACATGTTTATCCGTCCTTCTCACTTCGAACTAGCTAACTTTGGTGAGCCTGATTTCGTAATCTTCAACGGTTCTAAAACTTCTAACCCACAATGGAAAGAGCAAGGTTTGAACTCTGAAGTATATGTAATCTTCAACTTGACTGAGAAAATGCAAATCATCGGTGGTACTT
>JBOFRN010000020.1:0-2033 GCA_051651025.1 Phocaeicola sp. | reverse complement strand
ATAGCTGCCTACTACAAGCATGGTTTCAAAAGCATATACGAGAATGCTCTTTTTGTAAACAATGTAGAGAAGAGCAAGGAGGTTGCTATTTCACTCTCTGTGCCTTTGTTTAAGTAATTATTTTGTCAATAATAACATTTTAAAACTAACAAGAAATGAAAAAAGTTTTTTTATCATGCCTAATCGTTATTCTATCATCTTGTAATTCTAACGATGATTTAAATCTAAATGCAAATTTTACAACTAGTGAAATCGCAAATCGAAGTGTTGCTAATAATGTTTTATCGTTTGATACAGAATTAGAATACGAAAACCTACTTGATTCTCTATCTTTACTCACGAATGATGAGCTTTTGCTGTGGGAGTCAAAACAACTAGGTTTTAAGTCAATGTATAGAGTTCATAGTGAGGCTGTGGAGTCTATTTTAAGTGTTTTAAATATAGAAGAGTATAGTGTTATAAAATCAGAATATAATGACAGATTTATTTTTAATGATAAAGATGCTTCAGATTTATCAATTTATATGCCACTATTTAATTACACTAAGGCTATAACATTAAATGAAGAAGGTTGTGTATATATCGCAGGGGAAAAACGTAATTTTAGAGAATTTAATTCATACAATGAATACTTTCTTAAATTGCAAAAAGAATATCCTACTCTAGTAAAAACAGTGGAAAATGGTATAAATCAGGTATATGTAAAAACAAGTGATAGGAAGTTTAGTGCTCGCATTGGTACGCAAGGGAATCAACAAGCCATTAGGGTCAATGCATCTAAAAAAATTCTTTTTGGTTGGGTAGAATATACTACTGCATATTATTGGCGTTTTACACCTAATGGCCCACTTCAATTTGGTAATGAAATGAAAAGTGGTAGTGATATTTATATCACAGGTTCTCCATTTCCTAATGGCACCAAATTATATATGTGGACACGTGGTACGGGTGAAGAGAATAGAGCTATAATGACAGTTCAATTATAACCTTAACTATTAACTCAGCCCTTATATTTATTGAAGAAAATATGAGTCCCCTTGAAAAAGTCTTTTTTTTTATAATCCCTCATCAGCTAGGCGTGAATGAAATGAGAAGAACCTACACGGTTACGGTATTGCCGTAACTGTGTAGGTTTGTTGTACTAATGATTTTTATTTAGTATATCTTTCTCATTGACAGGAGAATAAATCAGATTTAATAATGAATTTTCAAATTCAATTAAAAGTATGACACTGTAGATTTCTCTTAAAGTTAAATTGAGGGTATCAAAGATTCACTTCTTCTGCCCTATAATAAGTTATTGCCGATTCTATAAGATTAATATTGTTATAATCATCTATTAGAAAGTCAAATCTATTTCTTCTTCAACAGCTTTAAGGTAGGCATTAACATTGATAGCTGGCACAGTTCCTATCTGTTTTAAATAATGCACTAACTGAAGAAAGAATGTAAATAATGAATGATCATTCTTATTGAAATGTATTTCTTGAACTATTCTTTCTCGATAGAATTTCTCGTATGGCTCAAAACCTCTATCTTCTGTCCTGATGCGGTCTTCGCCTTTATAATCCACATAAAAACTACCGTAAGAAACGCTGCACCCTAAATCAATCGTTTGGAATCCATTCAATGATTTCAATTGTTGCTTTATTGGTAAGCGTCTCCACGATTCTATATTGTCGCTATTTCATCCTTCCCTTACCTTTGTTCCGTACTAAAATTGATAAAGATGGAACTAGAAGCAGAAAACCGCTTTGCTTGGACGTGGTCTGAGTTTATTAAGGCCTTAGAATTAGACCCACGCTTACCGTTAAGGAAATTTTGCGAGCGTGTACATACAGATAGCCGTTCTATGCAGAAATGGGCATCACGACATGGTTACTCAGTTCTTGAGTGTAAATTCTAATTCAAAAGTCTACCTCTTTTCCAATTGAAAAAGGGACCACCCAATCTTCATTGTTCACTACCTTTGCCTATCAATCTTAAAGGCATGGGATAAAATGAAGAGTATGACTCAGAGACAAGAAATCATT
>JBOFRN010000019.1:0-1005 GCA_051651025.1 Phocaeicola sp. | reverse complement strand
CTTTTTTTTAGGTATGGTAAAAAATACCTTCTCTGTTTTAAAACCCTCTAAATGGTCCTTTACATAACTAAACCATTAATTTTAGAGAGAAAATGAACATGACCTCAATTAAACAGAGAAGGTAAAAAATATTACTTATGCCATAGGCGGGTTCCAGAGTTGTAACTAGTCCCTGCGACATCTGAATCAATAGTACTACCACCTAGTTGAGTCCATCTACTCTGTGTGATTTCATTAGCGTTCATCCTAAAGTGGAAGGCATTACCAGAAGATGTGCTTCTACTCCCTTGCATGCCCACGTATATCTCGTTAGATGCTACCTTGCTAGGGTTCATCACCTCTCTGAAATCATAACGACCATCAAAAGTATTAGCAGGGATAAGGTTTGCGTAGAGATACAAGAGGGTTACTCTTCCCGCTTTGGGCAATTTTGGCACACTAGTCATAATGCCATACTGGATCCTAATAACTGTCAAGTTCGTATTCTTACTCAAGTCAATGCTGGGGAAGTTCTGAAGAACAGAACCATTGCCGTTCCCAGTTATACTTAACTCTGTTAATCCCGTAAAGTACTGTATCCCCTCTGTGTTAGAAACCTTCATAGAAGATCCATAAGCTAGACTCATCTCTATCTTCGTCTTCTGGCTCATTGCCGTTTTAGTAGCAGCATTAGGTCCATAATAGGTCTTTCCTGCATCTGTATAAGTATCTTGACCAATATTAATGCCTAGACTATTTGTTATATAATTTCTAAAATTAACATCGGGGATACAGTGTCCTTCTGCTCCATCAATATTGTATCGTGCCTCTAAGGTGCGTGGACCTGCTACCGTAAAGGGGTAGTCTTTTTCTGAGTGTACCTTTGTATTACCCTCATACCAACCATCAAATACAAGCATACTGTTCGAAGCAGAGGTGGTAACGGTAGTCTGTTCACCGTGTATTACATCTCCACTTGCAGTAACAATCACTTGATTAGTGCGGTTAGAGGTGATGGTTATCTTA
>JBOFRN010000018.1:0-3361 GCA_051651025.1 Phocaeicola sp. | reverse complement strand
AACATACCCATTAGAATTGGTTGTAGGGTAGTAAACATAGAAACCATTTCTCCTAAGTAAGTTGTAATACTTGCTACATAAGGTAGTGTTTGAAGTCCGATAAAACCTACTAAAGTAATCACAATCGTTGGTACTAATAACATCGTATAAGCTTTTAATTTATCACCGATGTAAAGAATTAGCAATGTTGCAATTGCTGCTGTTAAACCAGCATTGATAACATCACCCATACCACCAATAACCGTCATTCCATCCATCATTTTGATAGCACCAGAACCAATGAAGGTAGTAATAGCTAGTGTTCCTGATTGAATTGGAGTCATTTTAAATTGCATTGCAATACATAAACCCATAACAAGAGCTAATAATTTACTAGCAAATCCTGTGATCTCTACAATTGCTTGTAAATCTAAAGCTTTTGCTAATTCTCCTAATAACGCAGATGGTACTAAGGCAATAACAATACCAATACTCATCCCAGTTAAAATCTTATTCGTAAATCCCAAAATATCTTTTTTCTTACTCATACAAATCCTCTTTCCTTTTGTTCATCTTTTCACAACACTAGTATATAGGATGCCGTAAGGGGGTAGTCAACACCCTTTTATAAAAAAATCACAAAAGCGATTGTTTTTATGAAATACATAAAAAAAAAGAACACATTGTGTCCTTCTCTACTGTACTCTTACCTGAAATTCTTGAATCATTTCATCTTCATCTCGGGTAAAGGAATAATCAACCAAACAGAAATCATAGAGATCCCCTACAATGGAGTAGTTGTTGTCCTTAATCCAAGCAATAAACATTGCTACTCCTTCTAAATCTAAATATCCACCTTTATGATACATCGTGATGTACTTTCCAGCAGGTAAAACCTTACTATGTTCAATATCACACGTTTCCGGTAACGAAATAAAACTACCGTAGGTTTGCAAGTTGCTATCTGTGTCTAGATTACTTACATAACTTCCATACTCTTGAGTAGAAAATAAGCCTTTGGAAGCAAGATAACGCAAGGCTTTCCGATACGCTAACATAATGGATTCTTTGCTTGGTGCTTGTTCAACTGCAAAGAAACAAATACGACGTTCCGGTATAATTTTAATGCTTGGCCGATAAAGATCATTTTCACTAATATGTTGGGTTTTATGATAAAAATCCAGCTTATAATCGATGTTTTGTTGTACTTCTTCCAGTTGTTTTAGGGCTAGTGCTACTTCAGCCTTTCGCTTTTCTAAAGCAGTTATTATCGTTTCATGACAACGATGCTCTAATAGCTCTTTGATTTCATCAAGACTAAAACCAATGTGCTTTAAATAGATAATTTGTTTTAGAATCGGAAATTCTTTTCGGTGATAATAGCGATATCCATTGCTTTCATCTACAAATTGAGGACGAAACAATCCAATCTTATCGTAATAGATTAAGGTTTTCTTAGATATATTATGCAAATAAGCAACCTCTTGAATCTTAAACATATGTTCTTCCATATACTCTCCTAAAGATACCCTAAGGGCATAGTTTGTGCATAAATTCACAGCTCATCCCCTACATATCAATGAACTTGACTGAGGATAGATAGCTTGATTGTAGTAAAAAACCACTAACAAAGTCAAGAATCTATGGAAAAAGGTACAAAATCACACGAATTAAGCCTTAAATGGCTTCCCTGATAAGAATATCATCAACAGGGAAGCCACGCTAACATTATTTCTATTTATCTTTGGATGGACAATGCCCATTCCCGTACCTATCAGCACGTTGAATCTTTCCATCAAGACCATGAATAACAAATTTTGTGCCTTGATTCCAGCTAATTCCTTTTCCATTTTTTCAGTTGGCTCTTTTGTAAGAGCATGAGCACTGTTGTTTTACATCCACCACTCATTATATCCCATCCTCCATTTGGATTATGAACAATGTGATCGTATCTCTTCGCATTTTAGCATGTTACTTATATTTGTTGAAACATGGTCTGTGTGTACACTTTAATATCATTGGGATTAATCATATTGTATTTTTCTTTAACACTTTCGAAATACTTCCCAATATTTTCTTTAGGTATTACTCTATCTGAGGATTCAATCTCGGAAAGTTGTCCTCTGGCTGAGAGCCATGGCGACTCAGAATGCGTAAACAATTCTAACACTTTTCCGCTATAGCAACAAATATGTTTTGCCACGCTTTCAAAAATTGCCCTTTCTGATGCAGTGACATTTTTATCATCTACTTTAGTATTACATTCAATAGGATTAAACTTATAATCTCGATATCTAAAATAAATATCTCTATAAACAGGTCCATGCATCCAAGCCTGACACTCCTCGGGGAATAAGAATTTATTATAAAATGCATAATAAAAGCCCTGTATATAATATAAAGCTTTTTGTAGCGCTAAGGGTGTAATATCTTCACATTCACTTACTAAATATTCAACTGCAAGATCGATTTTTGCTTTTTCCAGTATATTGTTTCCAAGCAATAATTGAACGGCTTTTTTACTTTTATTATATGAGCTTTCCGTTTTTAAATTCCCTTTATTTTCTTCCAATATTTGGTTGAAATACTCAGGTTCATTATAGATTCTTTTTAGTGTATCTGAGTATTGTTTGGTTGGAACATCTCCCTCACAGTAACGCGAAAATGTTTGTTCTCCCCATCCCAACAATAATGATAATGGGCGTTTTCCGATTGCATACATTTCTGATATTTTCAAAATAGTATCTAAAGAAATAATATTTTGTTTTTCTCTGTATTTATCATAAAGTGCCTTTAAGTTATAATCATTAACTTCCTCTACGTATAGTTCAGAATTACAATCAACACATCGAGCTATTTTACCTAAGTAAGAGTATACCTCACCTTTAATCGTTCCATCCATCTTCGTATCAGTAACAAGGAATGTTACATCATCTCTGCACTCTTCACAAAACACTTTTCTTTCATTCATTACAATGCCTCCTTTCAATTTTCGGATTATCTAAATAGATAATCAATTGGCTTGTTTCTCTTATGAAAAGAAATAACTACTGTTCTACTTCCATTTGGCATATCAATAACATTGAACTTCGTATAAACATCAACGATTTCTTCTTCACCATCAGCATTAAACAGTTTTATTTGGGGAACAAAAACATACAAAACTTCATACTCGTATCCAAGCTTTGTACTCTATAACGTATGGCAAAAATCTTCGGTGCAAAGTTGTAATAATATATTTTTTTGCTTACTGCTACGAATATTATATTCGTTTATAAAATCGATATTTTCCTGTCGGTTTTCATTTAAAGCTATTGAATATTTGTTATTAGCAACACAACTTTTAATTTTATCTAATATAGCATCTATTTCTTCTTTTGTG
>JBOFRN010000017.1:0-9413 GCA_051651025.1 Phocaeicola sp. | reverse complement strand
CACCTTATCGGGTGGAGAGAGTCAACGCGTTAAGCTTGGAACCGAACTCTCCAAACGCGATACAGGCAAGACCCTCTATATACTCGATGAGCCCACTACCGGTTTGCACTTCGAAGATATTCGCGTATTGATGGGTGTGCTCAATAAACTGGTAGATAAGGGCAATACAGTGCTTGTGATAGAGCACAACCTAGATGTGATAAAGATGTCCGATTACCTAATTGATATGGGCCCTGAAGGGGGACGTGGAGGAGGAGAGCTCTTAGCCACCGGTACACCCGAAGAGGTAGCCCAATGCAAACGAGGCTATACACCCAAGTTTGTGGCCGAAGAGTTGGTGCTGCACCACGAATTTGCAGCCAAATACGCTACTACCGAAACCACCGAATAGTACCGAACATGGCAAAGACAAAAATAGCGAAAACCAATGTAGCGCGCCTTTTGGATCAACACAAGGTGCCCTACGAACTGATACCCTATGCCGTAGATGAAGCCGACCTGAGCGCCATTCACGTGGCCGAAAGCTTGGGTCAAAATATTGAGCAAGTATTTAAAACCCTCATACTCCATGGCGACAAACAGGGTTACTTGGTCTGTATTATACCCGGTGAGCACGAAGTAGACCTGAAGATGGCTGCTAAAGCATCGGGCAATAAAAAGTGCGAGATGATACCCATGAAAGAGTTACTTCCCCTTACGGGCTACATCCGCGGAGGGTGTTCGCCCATCGGTATGAAGAAACCTTTTCCTACGTACATACACGAAAGTTGCTTGGAGCACCCCTACATCTATATCAGTGCTGGAATACGTGGTTTACAAGTTCAAATAGCACCCCAGGATCTTATAAAGGAGGTAAAAGCAGTCGTTTGCCCTCTTTTTTAATCGGTAATTCGTAGGTATTGGCTCCTCGTAGAAGAGTCTTGCTAGCTTCTCTGACTCTCAATTGTTGTCTATGCAAGAAAGTCGGGAATATTTCGATTGAAAAAGTTTAGTCGCATTGCTCTTTTTCCTACCTTTGCACCCCGAAAACTAACTTTTATTAAATAATTATGTTGACTGATTTGCTAAATTCGTCCTACTTCTCGCTCTTTCTCATTGTAGCATTGGGCTTTATGTTAGGAAGAATCAAAATTAAGGGATTGTCTCTTGATGTATCTGCAGTAATCTTTATTGCCCTACTCTTTGGACATTTCGGAGTTTTTATCCCCAAAGAGTTGGGTAATTTTGGTCTCGTGCTCTTTATCTTTACCATTGGTATACAGGCAGGGCCGGGATTCTTTGATTCCTTTCGCAGCAAGGGAAAAGTTTTAATCCTCATTACCCTGCTTATCATCCTTTCGGCTGCTATTACAGGGGTAGCCTTTAAGTATCTGTACGATGTAGATACGCCGAGCATTGTAGGTTTGATGGCCGGTGCATTGACCAGTACGCCTGGTTTGGCTGTAGCTATCGACAGTACTAACTCACCATTGGCTTCTATCTCGTATGGTATTGCTTATCCATTTGGTGTAATTGGGGTAATCTTGTTTGTGAAACTTCTTCCCAAGATTATGCGTGTCGATCTAGACAAAGAGGCGCGTAAGTTAGAGAGTGAGCGTCGTGGTAAATTCCCCGAGCTTTCAACTTGTATTTTCAAAGTAACTAACTCTGCGGTTTTTGGCCGATCATTGGCACAAGTCAATGTACGTGCCGTTACGGGTGCTGTGGTATCGCGTATCAAACACCAAGAGAACATTCTTATGCCTATGGCTAGCACCATTCTGCACGAAGGTGACTACATACAAGGGGTAGGAAGTGAAGATGCATTGAATCAACTTGCTCTTCTTGTAGGTGAGCGTGAAGAGGGCGAGCTACCGTTGTGCCAAAGCCAAGAGGTAGAGTCGTTGCTACTTACTAAGAAGGATATGATTAACAAGCAAATTGGCGATTTGAACTTGCAACAAAACTTTGGCTGTACCGTTACACGCATTCGTCGTAGTGGTATCGACTTAGCACCTTCACCCGAATTGGAGTTGAAATTTGGTGATAAACTTACCGTAGTAGGCGAAAACGAAGGGATCAAAGGGTTTGCACGTTTGTTAGGAAATGATGCGAAAAAACTATCCGATACCGATTTCTTCCCCATCGCCATGGGTATCGTTCTTGGGGTATTGTTTGGTAAACTAAACATCTCGTTCCCTGGTGGCTTCTCTTTCTCGCCTGGCCTTACAGGTGGAGTACTGATTGTGGCTCTTGTATTGAGTGCTATCGGTAAAACAGGTCCTATTATGTGGTCTATGTCGGGTGCTGCCAACCAATTGCTTCGTCAGTTAGGTTTGCTTCTCTTCTTGGCCGAAGTAGGTACATCGGCTGGTAAAACATTGGTTTCTACTTTCCAAGAGAGTGGTATGTTGCTCTTTGGTATTGGGGCAGCGATTACCATTGTTCCCATGTTTGTAGCTGTGTTGGTAGGTCGCTATGTTCTGAAAATTAGCGTGCTTGACCTATTAGGAACCATTACTGGGGGTATGACCAGTACACCCGGTTTAGCTGCTGCCGACTCAATGACCGATAGTAATATTCCCGGTGTAGCGTATGCTACGGTTTATCCGATTGCTATGGTCTTCTTGATTCTTTCGATTCAAGTGATTGCCATGTTTGTGGTGTAACGCTTCTTGCATGAATGGAGTACTCCACTGGGTGAGTAAACCATTTATAAGTTATATAGGAGTTGCCCTCTCTTTTCCCAATGGTTTGGGAAAAGAGAGGGCAACTTTTTTCGTATCTAGATTATTTCAACCAGGTAGAAGTTGGAGAGATAAAAAACGTGCGGTTATGCAGGGTTGCACAACCGGTTGTGTTGAATGAAACGTGCGGTTGTGCAGGATTGCATAACCGCACGTTTTACTCTAATTCTTCCATTTCCAATACTTTTTTCTTCCTTTCACCCCATGTAAACCTTTGATTTACTGAGATTCATGGTGAAAGTAATTTTATTCAACAACTGGTTTCTGGGTGTTTAAATTTAACTTATGGAGTACTTCCGCTAAATTTCACCGCCTGTAAAATAAAAATACTTTCACCCTAACAGCCTGTTAGTCAATCAATTACTATTGGTGAAACTTTGAAAATAGTTTTAGAAATGGGCGATTGGAAGTTGTATGCTGTTGTTCTCACTATCATTATAAGAGGTGAGAGGTGTGTATTATAGTTATTGTATCTATTTTTTTGAGAAAAGGGTGGGAAAGTCTATGCTATTCGTAGCTCCTTGTTTGCAAAATGATCTATTTCCCTGAAATTCCACGAGCCACAATCATCCCCATACTCCAAGCAGCCTGTAGATTAAAGCCGCCCGTAATGGCATCGACATCGAGTACTTCGCCCGCTAGGTAGAGGTTTGGAATCTCTTTGCAAGCAAGTGTCGTGAGGTTGATGTTATCCAAGGAGATCCCTCCACAGGTTACAAACTCCTCTTTGAATCGGTGTTGTCCTTTAATTTGATGCTGGTCATTGATAAGCGCGTTTACAAGGCGATTCATCTGTTTACGACCTAGCTCTTCCCATTTACGTGTGGGATCAATCTCGATGCTTTGCAGGAGGTGGTGCCACAAGCGTGTGGGTAGATTGTAGGGGCGGATATTACCGATCTGCTTTTTGGCATGATCTTTGGTCATTCCTTGTAGCTCTTCGAGTACTTGCTGCTCTTTCTCTCCATTCACCCAGTTAATAGCTATGGTTGCCGTATAGGATTTTTCGTGCAGTATGCGGGCTCCATAGGAGGATAATTTTAGAATGGCAGGTCCACTCATTCCCCAATGGGTGATCAGTAACGGACCTGAAGCAGAGAGTTTTGTGCCGGTTAGTGTGGCCGTGGTCTGCTCGACTACCGTGCCCATGAGTTGGGTAATGGGATTGTTGGGCAAGCAGAAGGTAAAGAGGGAGGGTACTGGCTCTTCGATCTTTAACTGCAGTTGATCGAGCATGCTTAATCCCTCTTTCTTGGGACTTCCGCCCGAAGTAATTACTACGTAGTCGGCTGCTATTGGTTTCAGTTTGGAGTCGACAAATGAAAGCCCCAATTGTTGGTCATTATAGCTTACTTGGGCTACCCGATGCGAAGTTTTAATGGAAATGTTGTGTTGTTTTGCCAATGCTAAGAACTGGTCTATAATCTCTTGTGCACGTTGTGATTGAGGGAAAACACACTCATCCTCTTGGGTCGTGAGTTTAATTCCATGAGCCTCAAACCAGGCATAGGTCTCCTTGTGACTAAAGGCTTTAAGAGCACGCTTCATAAGATTGGTGCCACGCGGATAGGCCATAGATAGGTTCCTAATCTCTCGAAAGGAGTTGGTTAGGTTGCATCGACCACCGCCGGTAATGGCTACTTTGGCCAACACGCGGGGTGCAGCTTCGTAAATGGTTACATCAGCCTCGGGAGCCAACTCTTTGAGGTTTATAGCGGTAAAGAAACCAGCGGCACCACCGCCTATAATAGCAACTTTCATATTTTGTTTATTGGAATGTGAGGACAAATGTAACGAATAATTCTTACAAATAGGGATTGTAGGGAGTTACTACTCTTTTTCTCTCTCATTTAGAAGAAGGTAATCGTTCTCGGTAGTAAGGTTGGATTGAAACGTATAGAGTAGGGTATGGGTATGTTAGCTCCTTTTTAGCAAATTCATTCGATGAGCTAGCCAGGTCTGTACCCAGCCACGTATCAAAAGATAGAGTAAGAAAGAGAGCCACAGGGCATCGTTGCCCCATAGTGAGAAACTACTCCAATAGACTCCCAGAAAGGTGATAGCGGCTACTGCCATGGAGATAAGCATCTGTCGAGTGGCGGTAAGACCAATGAAAATGCCATCCCATAGAAAGGCGGTCATGCCAACGAATGGAATCGCTACGGCCCAATAGTAGTAGCGAGAGGCCACTTGAATTACATCGGCTTCGTTCGTTAGAAGATGAAGAAAAGGGATGCCTCCTACCCAATAGAGGAGGGTAAAGAGAAGTGCCAACCCACCAAACCAGATGAATAAGCGACGTATAATTAGCCCTAATAGCGCTTGATTCTTGGCACCATAGGCAGAACCTGCTAAAGCCTCGCCAGCATTGGCAAATCCATCCATAAAGTAGGAGAAAAGAATAAAGAGTTGCATAAGTAGCGTATTGGCTGCCAGGATGATTTCGCCTTGTGTGGCTCCTGCAGAGGTGAAAAAGAGGGTTACGGCTACCATGCAAAGGGTACGGAAAAAGATGTCACGATTCACTCGAAAGAACTCGCCCATAGCTCGGCGGCTCCATAAACCCAGGTAGGTTATGTGTTGCCTAAGGTGACTATAGTGGCGGAAGAAGAGGATGATGGCCACAAGGACTCCTGCGTATTGGGCAATGAGTGTACCCAAGGCAACCCCAACTACTTTCAGATCGAAAAGATAAACCAAGCAGAGACTGGCGGCTATATTTACCCCATTCTGCACAAAAGCGATGTACATAGGTATGCGTGAATTGTGCATGCCTATAAACCAACCGGAGAGTGCGTAGAGGGATAGCATGGCGGGAGCACCCCAGATGCAGATGTAGAAATAGGTGGTAGTGATTTGCTCTACTTCGGCCGTAGGTGGTTGCATCAGGTTCATGGCAGCCTGACAGATGGGGATTTGTAGCACTAAAAGGGCCAGTGCAATGGCTAAACCAATGGATGTAGCTCGGACAAGTAACTGAATCACCTCTTCCCACTCTTTGCGGCCGTAAGCTTGCGAGGTCATACCGGTGGTACCCATGCGCAAGAAGGCGAAGATCCAATAGATTACGTTAAAGAGCGTACCGCCTAAAGCGATGGCACCGATGTATGCGGGCGAGCCGAGATGCCCTACAATGGCTACATCAATTAATCCCAACAAAGGAACGGTGATGTTAGACACAATAGAGGGAATGGCTATGTGAAGAATATTTTTGTTGATTGCCTGGGTTGGGGTTGAAATCATGCGAAACTTTGGTAAGGGTTGTTCATAAGGGGATAAACGCTTTAGAGTACTGGATAGTTAAAGAAAAGGAGGTAACATCCTTGGGCTTGAATCCGTAGCTCACTGCTGGTGCACTCATTTAGAGTGCCTTGCCACCAACGGGTAAAATCGTATAGCGGGTATTTGAGCCCCTCTGATTCAAAGCCTTTTGCACCCATATTGAAGATAGAGAGTTGTTGGCCAGGAGAGGTAGAGAAACGAGCCGCATTCTGGCACGCCACAAAGTAGCCATAATTGGTGTACATCACCACCTCCATGCCCATTTGCTGATACTCCAATAGCAGACTGATATTACCCAATGTATGATCTTCGCGCTTACCAGTTCCTCCTACAATGGCTACTCGCCTTTTGCCTTGGTTATAGAGGTAGCGCATCGATTTGGTTAAATCATTACTCTCCTGTTCGCTCTCTAAGTGCAGAATTTCTTCGCATCGTACACGGGTCTCTTCGGTAAGTGAGTCTCCATCACCTACGACAGCTTGTGGCATCTTTCCACTGGCTAGATACGCATGGGCTGCTCCATCGCAGCAGACTACGTACGCAGCCTCCTGCAAGAGGGTAGCAGGAGTAGTATGTGAGGGGTACTCGCCTTGAGCTAGGATTACTGCTTCGAAGGGGCGTATTGGATCGATTCTAGTTTTCATTTTTAGGCTCTGTTTGTGCGAGCATCATGCGTTTCCATTTGCGATATCCCAAGAGGGTAATCACCGCATACAGGGTGTAAAGGGCAGCAGTAGGCTCTAATCCTTTGTAGAGGTACAAACCTGCACACACTACATTAACAACTAACCATACCCACCATTGTTCAATATACTTGTTAGCCAACATCCACATACCGGCTATACTAAGGGCAGTTGTGAAGGAGTCTAACCAAGGAACCGTACTGTCGGTATAGTTTTTTAGAATATAGACAATGGCAAAGAAACAGGTGGTACAGATAATTCCCAAACGGAGGTAATAGCGTATGGGCATCTCAGTAATAGGTAGCTCCGAGTGGGGTGTTTCGGCGGTTTTATTTGATCGCCAATGAATCCAGCCGTAGACAGCAGCTGCTAGGTAGTATACATTAATACCTACATCGGCATAGAGACCTGCTTCGTAGTATACAAAGAGGTAGATGGCTGGCATAATAATGCTTACTATCCACAAATAGATGCTGGCTTTGTACTCCAGCCAGAGGTAGACAACTCCTACCAATGTTCCGATAATCTCTAACATGATAGGGTCAATTAGAATAGAATAGAAACGTGTGCCAAGGCATTGGTGCCTGCTTGTGCAGCATAACCAGCATAGTTGTAGCGAATCTTCTCGCCGCCATCTACGTAGTAACCGCTTCCAGCATAGCCGTTGTTTTCGTAAGTCTCGTTAAAAAGATTGTAAACAGTACATCCTACAGTGACCTGTTTAGTGTGAGGCAACTTAAAGGTATAGGCTAAACTTAGGTTGCTTACAAAGTAGGCATCGAGTAGATGTTCTTCTTGTTTGGCATTGCTCATGTATTGTTTGCTTACATAGTTGGACTGCAAGGCCGCCTCAATACCTTTGTAACTGTACGAGAATCGGTTGTTTACAATGGTGCTGGGAGAGAAGGCGATAGGAGTATCTCCATGGTTAACTTCCATAGGATTGGCCCAACCATCTTCGTACAACAATTCGGTAAACGCTTTGATTCGGTTCTTGCTAAAGGTGGCATTCACATCCCAAGTAAATCCGCAGGGAAGCTTTACACCGGCCATCAGCTCCAAACCGGTGCGGTAACTATTGGGCATATTGGCTGCAATGGGTTCGCCAATTTCGTTCAGCTCGCCTGTTAAGACCAACTGGTCCTTATAGTCCATGTAGTAAAGGTTGGCACCTGCCGAGAACCATTTATGGGCATAGGTGTATCCCAACTCGTAATCGAACATGCGCTCTGCACGAGGGTAGTCGGTAAGTTTTCCATCGGTATAGTTATTGCGGGTAGGCTCTTTATGAGCTACACTAAACGAACCAAATAGACGTTGGTTGCGATCAATCTGCCACGATATACCTGCTTTGGGGTTTAGGAAATCGAACGTATCGTTTACACGCAACTCCTGAAGGGCATCAGTAGCATAGTTCCATTTATCGTTTACTCCACCTATTTTATACTGTAGATGACGGTACTGTAAATCGCCATAAATATTTAATCCTTTGGTAATTGCATAGTCTCCTTTCAAGTAAAGGTTCGCATCATTTTTACTCCCTTTGTTGCGATAATATTCGTGGTTAGGATGGAGTGTACCTAGATAGTTTTCGACCCAGAGTACTTGCCCAAAATGATCGCCTTCATATCGGTTTAATCCTCCACCCAAAGTGGCTTTTAGTCGTTCGTTCCCATAGTTAACAGAGAAGATACCTCCTCCAAAATGGTTGTCCATCGCTTTACGACGAATCAAGTTTGCCGTAGAAACCGTTGCTCCCTCTAGTTCGAAAGGGGCTAGTCCATACTCTATAAGTGTACGGTTATCTTTATACTCTTGATAGTACCCATCGCCCTTGGTATAGTGTAAGCCAACGTTTAGATTCCAGGCTGCACTAAATTGGTGATTGATGAGTAGGTGATAGTTTTTCTGTACGTAATTATCGGTCTGATCATCGTAGTAGTGAGCTACGCCTTGATTGTCTGTGTACATGTAACCGCACGAGTTGTAACGACGGCCGTATACTTCCATCTCTTCGCGGCTGGCATAGTTCCAAGCATGGTATGTCTCCTCTTTTCCTGCAAAGGTAATGAGTTTGATGGAGGTATTATCGCCGTAGTAAGCAGCTTGTAGGTAGTAAGCATTCAGACTAGCCGATGCTCGATCAATATAGCCATCGGTTGATATATTCGAAAGGCGTGCATCGAAAGCCCAGTGTCCATTGATCAATCCTGTTCCTATTTTAAAGGTCTCTTTGTGTGTTTGAAACGATCCGTAAGAGGCACTAAACTCTGCATAAGGCTTCATGGAAAGTTCGCCTGTTTGCATGTTGATACTCGCACCAAAGGCACCGGCACCATTGGTCGATGTACCTGCCCCGCGCTGTACCTGTACATCTTTGACAGACGAAGCAAAATCGGGCATGTTTACCCAAAACACACTGTGGCTCTCTGCATCGTTCATTGGGATACCGTTGGCTGTTACATTGATGCGGGTGGCATCGGTCCCACGTATACGCATAGAGGTATATCCAATACCTGTACCCGCATCGCTTGTGGTAATGGCCGATGGGATCATATTGAGTAAGTAGGGTAGGTCTTGTCCGAGATTCTGCTTTTTAATCTCTTCTTTATGAAGAGTAGTAAAAGCCATAGGTGTGGTGGCTGTTGCACGTGTCGATATAACTTCAATCTCTTCTAAACTATATACCTGTAAACTATCTACTTTCTGTGCTTGTATGGGT
>JBOFRN010000016.1:0-3310 GCA_051651025.1 Phocaeicola sp. | reverse complement strand
AAGAATCAACCACATCCAGGCTCGTTTTACCCCTTTAGGCAATCGGAAAGCAAAACGACTCCCTTTGCCTACCTCGCTCGTAATGGTGAAAGTACAAACCCGAAAGAGCTCATTCGTTTTTCGGTATTTTTCAATCACTCCTTTGCAATTCATCAAGCCAAATCCACCTCCCTTGTGCTGCATCAGCTGCTCTCTATCTGGCGTGCTCTCTAGCCCGATGCGGGTAGAGTCGTAAATATTCTCACTCAAAATAAGCGCTACATCACTCGGCGAAAGCCCTGGACCATTATCCTCTACCGCAAGCTCTACATACTCCTCGTTCTCTACAGCCGATAGTCGAATGGTTCCTCCAGTCTGGGTATATTTTCGGGCATTCTCGGCCAGCGTATTGAGCATAAATAGAGTCAGTGCTTTATCGGCCTTCACACACGCCGTGGTAGGTGCAATGTGCAACGTTTGCTGCTTCATTTCATAGGTTTTACGCCCCTTCTGCAACAAATCGAATAGCGGTTGTATTTCAAAAGCTTCGATCGATAGACTAAGTGAGCCTTGGCGCATCTGAATCCAGCGAGTCAGCATTTCGTTGTACTCATTGATACACCCCACCAACTCACTGACATAGAGAAACTTCTCTCTACGCACCTCATTATTGGATAGATAATCAAAGCGAACCAATTTATGTACCTCATTTATGATGCGATCCATATAGGGAGTAATGCCCGTCACTAAAAAGAGGCAGGCCCGCTTCATTACATTTTGCCGTTTATTCTCTGCCAACCGCTGCTCCCATACATACTGCTCCTTCTCCAACCGTTTGCGCTCATCACCCAGTTGAATAATGGCCAACCCATTCTCTAGGGTCCATGCCATGTAGGGTGCAATCACCTTCATGAGTGAGTAAGCCTCCTTATCCAAGCGCTTGGTCGAATAGATGTAGAGATTGCCCACTTTGTAAGAGTTATCGGGCGCATAGAGTGGAAAGATCGATTTTTTATAGCGTTTCTCAGCTCCTTCCAATTGCCACATGGCTCTGTCACCCTCCCCTTCCGACTCTTGAAGAGAGACCGAAGCGGTAATAAGAGCCTCATCCATAGAGTTAGTTGAGTGTTCTTCCTCCTCAAAAGAGGCTTTTTCCTCCTCCTTCGAACAGCGAAACTCCAAGCGTTCTGCACCCAATAGTTGCATCAGCTCCTCGCCTACCTCCGCCCGAATAGCCTCAACCACCTCCTCCAGTTCCGAGGCTTGTGCAGGAACCGAAGCGGTAATACGTTTGCAAATAGCCAAGGCCGATTTGAGTTTCGCAATGTAGGCCTCATTCCGGTTTCGCCAAGAGCGGTTAAACCACACCAATAAAAAGAGTAGAATAAACCCGCCACCTATCACTAGCGCAAGCCACACATTCAGCTGTTTCGACTCCTTCTCTAGAGCATTGTAACGACTCAGCAACTCCTTATCTTGTCGGGTATAGTCCAAAATATCGAGGTAGATGTTGCGGTTGTAATCCGATTCAGGCTTCATACCCATCGCCGCATAGTTCATGCTGAGCTGTTCGCGCAGTCGAGCAATCCACTCGGGAATGGTCTTAATTTTTTGCTCCGTTATCCACTGCAACTCCAAAGCACTGGTGCTGAGTGAATCGTAAGGGCGAAGCCGATCGGTGGTATCGGTACAGTGGTAGTAGGTTTCATGGTGTAGGTTTACATACGAAAGTGCCTCGGTCAGGTAGATTAAAGCGTGCTGATACTGACCCATCTTGGTGTAACAAGAAGAGAGTGTACGGTATGCACTCGATATTTGGTAAAAATCGCCATAGCGATTAAAAAGTGTCAAGGCACGTTGGGCAAAAGTAAGCATTAAGCTATCTTGCGACAAATCCTTCGGATTGATCATCCGTAAAAGGTGCGGTCTACGTTGCTGCAAGACCGCATAGGCCCGATCCTGTTGAAACAACTCGGAGAGTGCTTGCGAGGCATTGGCCTCAAAGTAGAGATAGCCCTGTTCATTACTAATGCGTAACAAATCGAGCAAGTAGTTAAATTCATCGAAAGTACGCTCCTCAAATCCCTCTTTGCGAATCATTCCCACCCCCTTCAGGTAGTAGGTATAGAGTAATTGTGCGCTGTCTTTAACCAACGAACCCTCTAGTTTAATCTCATCAATGGCCTCGGCAGCCTGTTGCTCCTGCTGCAGGTAGTAATGGTAGATGGCTGTAATTAAATAGAACTCCGTCTCGCCATACTGAAATCGATTCAGTTCGTGGGTGGTGGAGAGGGAAGCGTAATCATCTTTTATCCGTTTTATTCTACGCAACGCACTGTTTCGGTAGTCATAAAACTCCTTATTCATAGCTGTTCGCTGTGAGATTTTCATCAATCCCACATCGGCTATTAGGCACTCCAGCTCACTATTGGTCTCATCGTACACCTGCTGAAAGAGTCGCTCCGAACGTTCGAAGTCCATCTTCATAAAGGCACAAAAAGCCAAATTATTATAGGCCTCTGCTTTCTGCAGACCACTCTTTCCAGCCGCTTTGAGTGCCTGACTGGCTGCCCGATTGGAGGCTGCTAGGTTTTTGTAGTGCAAATCGTAAGCCAGCACATTGAGTGAGTCGGCCTCTGGATAGGGACGTTCGGTGGTATAGGCACATGAAAAGAGAGCGCCTGATACAATCAGCACGATTAACCATAGGGGAATCCAAGCTCTTCTATTTATCATGAGTATACTGTTAACGGTTTTTCAATCGTAGTGATTAGCCATTTTAATAGCGCTTCTCGTTGATTAATGAGAAGCGCTATATATGCCAACTAGGTAATCCAGTATTACCCCTCTATTTCGCTCAACTCCATCCAGCGCATCGTCTTCTCATCGAGTTCATCATTCAACTGAGGTAGACGTTTCGACTTTTCGGTCAACTCCTCTACGCTCAATGCACCGCTGCACAACTCTGCTTCAATGGCAGCCTTCTCCGCTTCCAGGTTCTCAATCTCCTTTTCAAGCGTTTCAAACTCCTTCTTCTCTTTGAAGCTCATGCGGCGTTTCTCGGTTAAGCGTACACGAGTTACCTTCTCTTCTTTCGGTTTCTCCGCCTCTTTTTCCTGCTTCTCCTTCGCCTCTTTCCAGTCGCGATAATCGGAGTAGTTACCCGGGAAATCGCGAATATCGCCCTGTCCGCGGAATACCAAGAGGTGATCTACCACCTTGTCCATAAAGTAACGGTCGTGGCTTACCACCATTACGCACCCTTTAAAGCTTTGTAGGTACTCCTCTAGCACTTGCAGGGTAACAATATCGAGGTCGTTCGTAGGCTCAT
>JBOFRN010000015.1:0-1142 GCA_051651025.1 Phocaeicola sp. | reverse complement strand
GTAACCGTGTGCAATGGTCGATTTAAAGTGGCTCTCTACCGCAGCACGTTCCGTATCTACGTGAATCCATTGGTGGTCTAGTGTAGCATCGGCAAAAAGGTTGATGCGCTCTTGCGAAAGTTCTACATAGTCTGATACTCCTATCTGTTTTCCGATCAAATTTTCAAAGTCGGTAAACGAGTTGATAATTACTTTATCCATGAACTTATTATTAATAGGTTGTTATTAGTTGCGAATGAAACGAAGCGCAAAAGTACAAAAAGTTCCTGAATGTGAAAATAAAGAGTCCATTTTAAGTAAAACAAAGCCTTTAATATCAAATCTACAAGTTATTCTGACAAATCACGCAATGCTTTTTTGCATATGCATAGCTGCCACTTGGTTTGCTTCTGTTATCTTTGTTCGTAACTATCGAAAATCTATTTACCCTATTTAAAACACACAAAGCAGATGAAATTCTTATCTTTCCTAGCCGCCATGCTCCTTTCTATTACGCTCATGGCACAAGAAAAATTTCCAGATGGTACGCCCATACCCAATTGGTTTCGCGAAACCGAAGTGGTCGATATTGAGCAATTGGGGCAGAAACATCTTATTACCGATTATGGAGTGGTCAATGATAGCACCCTCGTTCAAACCGAAAAGATACAAGCAGCTATAGACAAGGCGGCCGAAAAGGGTGGGGTAGTGATTATTCCCCCAGGTACCTATTTAAGTGGGGCGCTCTTCTTTAAACCAGGTACGCACCTGCATATTCAAGAGGGAGCTACGCTAAAAGGGAGCGACGATATAAGCCACTTTCCGCTACTTGCCACCCGTATGGAGGGGCAAAACCTAAACTATTTTGCTGCCTTAATTCATGTAGATGGGGTAGATGGCTTTACCCTATCGGGCAAAGGTACCGTCAATGGAAATGGGTTGCGCTATTGGAAATCGTTCTGGCTACGTAGGGGGTTTAATCCAAAATGTACCAATTTAGAGGAGCTTCGCCCTCGGTTGCTCTATGTAACGCGTAGTAACGATGTGCAGGTATCGGGCTTACGCCTCATCAACTCCCCCTTTTGGACCACCCACTTCTACAAGTGCAACAGGGTAAAGATGCTTAACCTCTATATATACTCGCCCGCAGCTCCTGTAAAAGC
>JBOFRN010000014.1:0-1372 GCA_051651025.1 Phocaeicola sp. | reverse complement strand
ACCTTAATCGATATGTAAAATGAGTAACTATCGATAAGACAAATCCAATTCCATAAGGTAGTGATAAAATTCCAAACTTATTTTTATGGATTGGGATTAAAGTATGGCATGAACGATGTGGACTTGCCAACTTTTGGTGGACATTTAATTAAGCGACATTTAATAATTTAATATTTTTATCATTTAATTGATCCCAGAACTCATCTATAGTCAAATTCTTAAGGTAAGAATGTCTTCTTCTCTTATTATACCATATTTCGATGTACTCGAATAGTTCTGTTCTCATCTTCTCTTTTGATTGCTTCTTATAGCCATAAATCATTTCTGTCTTTAGACTCTTAAAGAAGCTTTCTGCCACTGCATTGTCCCAGCAGTTCCCCTTTCGCGACATACTCTGCCTACATCCGTATGATGCTACTAGGTTCCTAAAGGGTGTACTAGCATACTGTACTCCTCGGTCTGAGTGGAAAATAATTCGTGCTGTAGGTTTTCTATTTCTAACAGCCATATTAAAGGCTTTTATAGTAGTTTCCTGCGTGCTCATTCCCTCACTTATACTCCATCCAATAACTTTTCTATCAAACAAATCTAATACCGTGGTTAGATAGAGGAATCCCTCTTCTACGGGTATGTAGGTGATGTCTGATACCCAAGAACTTCCTGCAGAAGCTGGCCTAAAGTCTCTGTTGAGCAGATTTTCACATACAGGTTCCTTATGCTTAGAGTCCGTAGTTACTTTATAGCTTCTACGACGTTTGCTCTGTAGATTCATCGCTCGCATATGGTAGGCTACACTAGTGAGTGAGATTTTACCTACACTCCTTGAAAGCTCAACAGATAGACGAGGGCTACCATAAAGCCCTTTAGCCTGAAAATAAGCAGCTTTAATCTGTTCGTCTAGCTGTTTTTTTCGTACCAAACGAGGACTCTCAGGCTGTTTCTTCCATCTATAGTATCCGCTGCGTGAGACCTGCAATAAACGGCACATCAGCTCTATCGGATAATGAAATGCATGAGTCTTAATAAACTCATACCTCACCGAATGTCTCTGGAGAAGATGTGCATTGCTTTTTTTAGAATCTCGTTCTCAAGTTCAATTTGGCGAATACGCTCTTTAAGCGCTGCAACCTCTTTTTCTTCAGGAGTCATTTTAGCAACACCATTCCCAGGAAAGCTACCACCACCAAAGGATTCAAACTCCTTGCGCCAACGATAGATAAGATGGCTACTAATGCCCAATTCACGAGCTAACTCAGCAATACTCTTGCGTTCATAACTAAGCTTGACAGCATTCTCTTTGAACGACTTGTCGTAAACGATTCTTTCTTTTGCCATAACTGTACAAAGATAAACTTTTTAGCTTAACCAACTG
>JBOFRN010000013.1:0-2698 GCA_051651025.1 Phocaeicola sp. | reverse complement strand
TGTAAGCCCTCAGTAAACTCCGTCTAGATCCATTGACTTTTCCTACTTACCTTTGTGGCTAAAACAATAATTATGGTCTATTGGAATTTAGCTTACTTCAAGCAGCTCTATGAGCAATACACTCGTTCAGGTATTAGTGTTCGTGCTTTTTGTGATTCACAAGGTATCAAAGAAAACCGTTTTTATTACTGGATTCATAAACTTAAGCTCAATGCTGTTCCAGTTACTAAAGCTCCTAAAGAGTTTATTCCACTTACTTCACAAGCAATTAAAGAGCTTCCTAGTGGTTTTCTACCAGTAAAACGTAGCGAACCTCATTTTGCAAAGTCATCTCATCTCAAACTAACCTATCCAAATGGTGTGGTAATAGAACTCAGTGGAGAACTTGATATGGAGGTAATTAAACCACTAATCACCCTAACCCTTTAAGCGTATGTTTAGTCTAACAGCCTCTGATCGGTTCTACTTGTACCCTTATCCTACCGATATGCGTAAGAGTTTCTATACACTCAGCGGGATTGTCACCAATCAAATGGGGATGGATATACAGATGGGTGATGCATTTATCTTTATCAATAAGTCCTGTACCTCTATGAAAGTACTCCACATGGAGTATGGTGGTTTGGTTATTTATCACATGAAATTATCTCAAGGTCAGTTTTCTCTACCAACAATCGACTTTCAAGAGGGTAAAACCGTATCGCATGAAACGCTTTGGAGTGATCTAGTCCTTATGGTTCAAGGCATAGATGCCCAAAGTGTGAAACATCGTAAACGATGGATCTTAGAGAATCAGAAGAGTGCATTATTACCTAAAAGTCATTAGAAAAGAGTTGGTTATTCTTGCCATAATATGCTCCTTTTTTTGTATCTTTATGGTATTAAAAAGAAGCATAGATGAGCAATATTCCTGTTGATAAAGACGAACTTATACGCCAATTAATGGTTGATCGCGATCGATTATTTAGAGAAAATAGTCGCCTGCGTTCAGCCACAACCATTGATACTGAATCTGAAAAAGAGGCGTATAAGAAGCAACTGATTCAAAAGGAGGAACTACTTGAGAAGCAAGAGGCTCGTATTGCTGATTTAGAAAAGCAAGTCGCTAATCTAAGTCGCATGCTTTATGGTGGTAAAACAGAGCGCTATATCAATCCCAATCCTGATGCTAGGCAACTAGATCTCTTCGAGGGGATAGATTTGCTACCTGGTGAAAAGGAAGCAGCCATCCAAGCAGAAAAAGAGATTAGCACACAGAGGGAGCAGAGAAAAAAGCGTTTGGAGAAAGAAAAGAGTACTCCCATACGCAAAATACTTCCTGATAACCTTGAACGTAAGGAGAAACATCTATACCCTGAGGGGTACAATACCGAAGAGTGGATCTTACTAGATAAAGAAGAGCCTCTCTACACGGAGGTATTGATGAAGGAGCCCACCAAGTTCTATGTACTCCGTACCTACCGCCACAAAGCCATACGCAAATCAGATCGAGTAATTGTTACAGCAGCTGCTCCTACTAAACCTATTGCAAAGAGTTATGCCTCTTCTTCTCTACTGGCAGACCTACTGGTTGATAAGTATGTAGATCATATACCTTTCTATAGGCAACAGAAGCAGTTCGAACGCTTGGGTATGAAGATACCAGAGAGCACCATTCTAGGTTGGTACCAGCAGGTAAGCGATTTACTTATGCCACTCTACTTCCGATTATGGGAGTTGATGAAACAAACCGATTATCTACAGTGTGATGAAACCACATTACCGGTTGTACGCAATGATAAACACAAGACAGTAAAAGGATATCTCTGGCTTGTGCGAGACCCTATGTCTGGACGCCAACACTTCTATTGGGACAAGGGGTCTAGAGGTGGGCAGGTGGTACTTAAATTGTTTAATGGATACCAAGGCGCACTACAGACAGATGGCTATGAACGATACGAACTACTCGAAGGTAAGAAGGGGGTAGTCTTATTGGCTTGCTGGGCGCATGCCCGAAGGAAATTTTCTGAATCAATCAAAAATGACAAAGAGCGTGCTGAAAGTGCATTGAAGCAAATCCAACTGCTCTATGAAGTAGAGCGTCAGATTAAAGAACAAAAGCTCTCATTGGAAAATGCCGCTGAACTTAGAAAGCGATTAGCTTATCCCATAATGGTCCGATTTGAAAAATGGCTCGTAGCAGAATACCCAAAAGTCGTGAAAGGTAGCCCTATTGAGAAGGCGATTTACTACACCTATAAACGATTTAACAAGTTATCTCGCTACCATTTAGATGGTAGATACGCTATAGATAATAATGGAATTGAAAATGCAGTAAGGCCTGTAGCCATAGGGCGAAAGAATTATCTGTTCTGCCAGAGTGATGATAGCGCAGAAAGCACAGCTATTATTTATAGTCTAATGGGGTGCTGCAAAGCCGCTGGTGTGGACTTCCGTACATGGATGATTTACTTCTTAGATCATGTACATGATTATGACCTAGATTACACAAAAGATATAGCCGAGCTACTACCTGATAATCTAAAAATAGCGGGAGTGCTCTGAAGTCCTTGAAAACCATGACATCATCGAAATCCATTAAAAACACCAGATCTGTCAAATCTACCACATCCATTAAAACATTGAAATCCTTGAGATGAAGTAAAAACATCTCAAGGATTTATTATATCTCACAATACGGAGTTTACTGAGGGCTTAC
>JBOFRN010000012.1:0-11694 GCA_051651025.1 Phocaeicola sp. | reverse complement strand
CTCAGAAACAGTCGAAGAATGGACAACTCCGTAAATCATCTTTTCGCCGAAAATTCCGACCCATTCCTCTCTAGAAGGGAGATGATAACCTAATCCAGTAGAAAGAAAAGTATCGCTGAATAAATGCTTACCTGTAGGATTTAAAATAGGATTGATTATACCTTTACAAATATACCAATTGTAATATCCACTCTGATCACTGTTGTGATTTATAGCCCAGCGGAGGTTGTTATCAGTTTGGGCTGTGGTAGCTCCATTTATAGGAGCCACACCATAGTTACTGAAACCACCTGCAAGATTAAACTCGGCTACATATTCTAAAGGAAGCTTTATGCTCTGACTAACGTTCACTTTTGTATAAAGTCGTCCGGCACGCACCTCGAGATATCCGTTTCTAAAATTTTTGCCATCAGTGATTGCCTGTATGGTAGATGTACTATTAGCTATACCCGACGTTTGAGTTGGCTGGAGCCAAGGATTAGGATCAACAATGACTGTACCATCTGCATTGTAAGAGGTTATATTCCAACCCTCGGGATAGCTGGTTTGCACTGAGAAACTGTTGTCTGTACTTACTGTTGTGTGTTCTCCTTTTAAAGTCATTGATGTATGTGAAACGGCAAGAAAGTGTCCAGAAGAATTAAATGTCACATCTGTGAATGCATTATCTATTACAAAAGGAGTAACTACTATATTGGTTAGATTTGTGTGATTTTCTGGGCTACGTAGTGCTTCATCAATGCTGGTAAATCCGGGACCATTTACTGATTGTATAGAGAAAATATATCGATGGTTACGTAATATTGGCATATAGGTCCCCTTTGTGCCACCTGTCTTAACTCCATCCCATGTGTAATCGAGTCGATAAAAGTAGTCTTGCCCGTTATATTTCATCTTTACCACTATACAAGGGCGATTTAATCCAGAATTAGTAGATTCAGAAGAGCTTGCAGGTTGCTCGTGTAGATAATAACTCACAGAATTAGTGCCGATCGGGAGTGGATTAGATTCCAGAACGTTACGAGTATTGGCTGGTTGTAGTGCATTCGGTAGTGTAGGTGTTGTGTATCCGGTGGTGTACGCTGTTGAATTGACAAAGATTAATCCATTTTTTACCGGATTGACATATCTCACCGTCTCAACGAGTGTGGCTCCCGAACTTGGTTGATTAAGAATATCGACTCGTGCCAGCATGCGTATAAGAGGAATTTCGTCTGCAAATATTTTTGATACGCCTGCCTGCATTTGAATGCCTCCTATAGGAGCGTATTCGCCATACATAGGGATGGTGGTACTGTTATATTTTTCTGTTGCCTGTATTTCCTGTACGCTTGTATAGGACGAACCTGCTAGGATAGATGCGAGTTCAGTTTCAGCATTGGCAACAAGTATTATCCGACTATATGTGCCCGAGGTGGTGGGGAAAGAAATAGCGGTAGTATTTGTTGTTCCACTTGAGATGATGTGTATATCGCCAGCGGAGAGAGTGTATTTTGTCCTCACTTGCTCCGTGCTACCATTGTTGATCATCAACAGAACCACGAACGAGCTTATTTCTGTCTCATTAAGTGAGCGCGTACCAACTTCACGAAAATCGGAGATGTTAAGTGTAAGCGAGACCATTGCTTCGTTTTCAGTAGGAGGCAATGGAGGCGTTACAAGATGATTCTCTTCCTGACAAGCCGTAATTAATAGCATTATGAATACCCAAGATAAGAGTAAATGATGGTGTCTAAGCATAGTGTTTTTGATTTCTACTCTCATATATTTACCTTTTTTTAAAAGAATCTGTTATGTCATCTTCATAAAGAAAGAACTCGAATCGATTCCTTTTAGTCTTTTATGTCAACTTTTTTATACTAACATTATGGTCAATCAGCGTTAAATTATACTTTATATAATTGCCCAATGCAAGTGTAATATTTTATTTAATTTAGCCACTTTACGTGCCTTTGTGATATCTATATACCACCAGGTTTAATTGTGGTCTCTTCCCAATCAGTAATAGTTATTTTAGTGTTAGTGTCACTGAATGTAATTTCAATAGGGATAACAATTTCATTGTTATCATCTAGTTCGATTAAATACTCAGCTATTAACTCAGAAATTGATATCGGTGTCATAATCTGCGAACCTAACAAATCAAACAATTCTATATATCCAGGAGTTGTAGATCTAAATCTTGGAACATTAACACTGGCTATTGCCTCTTGTTGTGTTATATCATAATTTACTGATGGCTCATATACAATAGTTGTAAAATCCATGGATTGAAGAACCCAATTTGTTGATTCATAGTTAAGTGATGCAGGAAGGTGGCTGAATCGGATCAATGGAGAATGCGAAATGCCTATCAACTTAAGATTGATTCTAATTGTTGCTGGAGAAAAATTGAGAGTTATATTTTTATTCTCAAATTCTGTTATGGATAATGGTGCTGCAACAAAAAGTAATGAATCTAATGTTGGGAATGCTCTATGTGTTTCGAAATAAGGATGAGTAACCATGATTTGATTCAGTTTTTCGTTTCTCGACAGCCCCTTAAATAAAGTGTTTTTCTCTGTTGCATTAGCCCAACAAATAACGGTATATTCTCCCTGCGCTAAAAGAAATGTGATGCTCTGATCTGCATCAAATTCTGCTTTCGAAAAGAACTGAGAGTGTTCAAGAAAACCATCAGAGTTGTAAATGAAAAGATTTATACTTTCAACTTTTTCGTTAAAAAGATCATTCAGCGCATTTTTAGGGAAGTAGGTGAATGATATTCTTGATTCCACGAGGCAATCATCAAAGACATCCATAATACAACCAGACAATAATCCAACAATGAGTGGAAGTATTAAAAAAATCTTTACTCTTTTTGATTTCATAGGTGATCTTTTAAAATGGCTAATTCTTGAACGCATTATCAAGGAGCAATACTAGAATGAATAAATTATGGCGACCAACTGCGTATGAACTGTATACGCAGTCAGTATTGCCATATTAAGAGCCATATCGATGAAATTACCTCTCACAGAAACTCTTTCTGTGAGAGGTTTGTCTTCTCAATACAACAATGATAGCGTTGAAAAATTAAATGTTAGGCTTCACAGAAACAACACTCCATGGTGTTACAGTGGCTCTTAAGTATACACCAACAGTTGTAGTATTCGGAGTTGCGTTCAAGCTGTTTTCATCAAAAATGAAATCAGCTTTTGAGATTGTGTAAATCTTACCAGCTTCAATAGGAACAATTGTTCCTGTAGCATCAATAAAACCTCTTACTGTTAAGAATTGATCACCTGAGAAATTAAAGGTATTTGAAGTTATACCAACGATTCTAAGTACTAGTTGTAGTTGATCGTTACCATTACTAGCATTATTGGGAACAACTTGAAATGCCCAACGCATTCCAGTTCCTGCTGTAACTTCAAGCGAAGAACCTCCCGCAACAGCGGTAGCATTTGCATTTACCATTTGGTGAGTTACACCGTCGTTATTATAGACAGGTGTAACACCAGCACCAGATGAGTAATGATTTGGATTTGTTCCATTAGACTGTAAAGTTCCATCTGCACTTCCATCTAATTTTAATCCTTCATAGATGTTATTTAAGAAGATTCCATCAAGACCGTAGGCTGTGATACCGCTAGCAGCATTCGAAGCTACACCTTCAATCTCAACGCGAGCAAATGCAGGAGCAATTGATACTTCAGCATATAAATCGTTACCTACATCTGCGCCAGAGGTCCAAGCAGGGGCACCGGTAGTTGGAACTACCGTTAGCATTGCATCATTACCTCTTAAAAGGACGTTAGATGGTGTTTGACTCGCTACAGAAGCAACCATTTGTTTTACTGAGTTAATAGTTCCAGCTGTAGGTACTGAAAGCGTAGAGGGTATATTACCAAAGACTGTTACTTGATTTGCAGTAGAGGGAATATCTGAAATTTTTGTACCGGCTGTCAAATTGGCTATACTCGGTGAACTTGTATGTGTAATGATAATCGTTTTTAAAATGGCTGCCCCATCATGAAAATAAAGATGCACACTGTTCACTGGTGCTGTTGTAGACCCAATCGGTGCTTCAATAGCTCGAGTAGTTCTAGATAAATCAAGCTGAAGATAGGCACTTGTTAATTCTCCCTGTAAAGAATCATCATCATGATTGCTGCAAGCAAACAAAGAGGCTACAAGCGTAGCTGTAACTAAAATAATTGAAAATTTGTTCATGCGTTTTTTTTTTAATAATTAATAAATAATGAAAGTTATAATTGATGGTTCAAATTGTCAGCGATACGGTTCAATTGTATCTCTAATCCAATAATTTTGGGGATTAGCTCCATTATATCTGTATCCATATTTTTCCTGAAAATGAATTTTTCATCTGCTTCACAGGCTTCTAAAAGCAGTTGAGCAGCTAAGCTATATTCCTTTAAACGGGTATTTGCAATGGCACGCAAATATTTTACTTCAGCAGTTTGATATTCCTTTTTAAGAATGTTTTCTGCATCTGAATTTTGATTTAGACACAGCAAGGCTATTGCATAGTTATAGTCTAAATAATCTTTTAGTATGGATGCGCCCTTTTCATATTGCATATTTTTGAGTGCATTAACCCCATTCATATAGTTGTCATAGTTTTCTGAATCAATCAGAGAGTCAGTTGATTCATTGAAGCGATTTGCAAGAGTAGGATTGATTAAGTCGGTAACTGAGGCTATTATAAATGTTATTGTATCATTGGGAGGAATATTCCAAACACTGTAGTCAGTGGCAATGACTTTCCCCTTAAGTGTTAATTTCAACTTATTAACCCCCTCTTTTACTTTGATGTTCTGAATATAGACATATGATAAATCGGTGTCAGAGGTCGGTTTCTCAATAATAATTTCTTTAGAATGCTGTGGGAAACGAATCATGTCAGCTCTGTACAAATTTAAGTTATCTCTCTTATATTCATTTTCGACAATGTCTTTTCTATAAAAGCGATTCGTAGAGATTTCAATCGAATCTTTAGGTGTAAAACTATAATTCTTAATATCATCTATCTTTGATCCAGAAAGCCATAACTGTTTATATTTATTTGGAATATCTCTTAATTTCAACTCCTTACTTGGCCGATATTTAGGCCATGTTTTGATGATACGGTTATATTTGTTCTCATAAGAATTGCGGATCCCAACAGTATCTAATCCTTGGATAAATGCATCAATACTTTTTTGATATGTGGATCGTGACATTTTTTGCTTTAAATGCTCTCGGTTTCCCATTGATCGGATATCAGTACGCCTGTGTCTATATTCTGTAATATTTAACCATTTATTATAAGCTATATGTTCTTTCCGCTCTCTCTCATACATGCCAAAATACAATTTCTGTTGTTTTTTGATATCATTGGATATACCTTTTTTATCCAGATAAACAGTGTCATAATCATCAACTGAGATAATACTTTGCACAAATAAATCGTATTCATTGTTCTGCAGTTGTTGTGCTTTTATAAACTCCGAGCCATTCCAGACAATCGGAGTCAATAAACGTATAGAATCATTCTCAATTAGCTCAGGAAATAAAGAGAGTTGCCAGCGTTCGTCGAATAAAGCACGATTTGCTTTTACATGAAATAATAAGGTCACTTCTCCATTACGTTTGTGTACTCTTTCGATTCGACGGCTTTGAGCAACAACTTCTATATTATCTAGCATTACATTCTTCCAAACACTATCATTGCTATCACTATCTGATTCATTTTCAACGATATTATCTCTCGGTGTTATGCTTTGTGCAATCATCGATGTTCCATTGTGTTTCTTAGGAAGATCTATATACGCTCCACTGGTTTTCATAAAAAGACTCTCTGTTATGGGTTTCTGTGTTCCACATGAAGAAACGATGATGAGAGTCCCAATTATAAAACAGTTAAAACAGATTCTTAATTTATTTGTGAAAATATTGTATTTCATTCGAATAACATTTTAGAGGCATTAAAATAAATGGACAAGGTTTATAGCTAATTTAGATGGAACTAAGAACAACTTTTTGTTGTCAACTGAGATTTTTTTTCCACAAGTCCCGCACATGAATTTATCATATTTAGTCCAAATTAATCCAGCTCCTAACTCAAATTCGAGATTCCATCGTTTAGACAGTGGTTTACTGTAACCAAGCGAAACTCCCCCTCCAAATGCAATACCTTCATAGCGATACTTATTACCTAAAAGGCCTCCTATATTATAGATTGTTGAAATTCCATGCACACCCACAAAAAGAGAATGTGCATAACTCTCACGAAACCAATATCGTATGCCTGGCGTAAATGTGAGATTACGTAGTCTAGCATCACCAAAAGAAAACGGATTATACTGAAGTGGAATGTGAAACGTTAAATTATTATTCCACTTTAAACTGTATTCAAGATTCATATTTGTACTTCCCCAACCAAGAATGTTAGTTTGTAATGAACTAAGCTGGGCTGAAGACATTTCAGATAAAGAAAAAAAGATGATGAGTAAAGTGCATCTTCTGAATAAGTTTAAAATCGCATCGCTATAGTTTAGTTTATAATACATCAATAAAAAGTCTGTCATATGATTGGCAGTATTTAATCATTCTTTTTAAATTTTTAAAATCGACTGCAAAATTATCTGATGTCATGTTTATTCAACTTGCCATATGGCAATTTCGAAAACGGGGTTCTGTTTTATTATTATATTTTTTTTTATTCACATCAAATTCAGATCGTTTTGATGACCTCATCAATCTCTTGCATTTTATTTCACGCTAGACACTAATTTAGATTTTTGGTTTTAAGATTTCGATATAAAGTGTTGATGGTACCGCTTAATGCGCTGTGATGGTACTGCTTCGCCGATACTATCAGATAATGGCATGGAGAGATTTAACAGGTATCTATCAATCTCAAGAAGGAGTTCTCTATTCTTCGGTAGCCATAAGGGCAGCCGAACGAGGAGCTATACTATATACCATAGCCCTCTCATGCAAAATGAATGGAATTAATATGTTCAACTTCTAACTTAAGAAATAGCTTGTTCAAGGCACATGTACATGATTAGAACTATACAATATATATAGCCGAGCTACTACCAGATAACCTAAAAATAGCGGGAGTGCTCTGAAATACTTGAAAACCATGACATCATCGAAATCCATTAAAACATTGAAATCCTTGAGATGAAGTAAAAATATCTCAAGGATTTATTATATCTCACAATACGGAGTTTACTGAGGGCTTACGCATCACCATTAAAGAGCGAATTCCAAAGGAAAAAGACTCTTTTCAGGATGGGAATACTGCCAATATAAATAAAAGCAGCATCTTTATCCCAAACAAAATACAAATGGATAAACAACTAAGTAGTCTCTTTGAGCAAAACAATGGTTATCTGCAAGCCAATCAGCTTCCAGATAAATCAACCTATAACTAGCTTCTAAAGTTAGCTAACCAAGGTGTAGTAGAACGAGTAAAGACGGGTGTCTATTACTACTCCTCAAATATGTTTGATAGAACAATGATTGATGTTGAAATGACTGTGACAGATGGGGTTATATGCTTGTATTTCGCATGGTCGTACTATAAGCTGAGGTACATATTGATCCGATAATTTAAAATATGGAGAGAATAGTATTGAGGTTTGGAAATATGACCCAATGCCTCTGTCAAATAGTGGCTATGTGGATAAATTATCTCTATACGCTTTTCTTAAAGAAGAACAAGATGAGAGAGTACAAATTGAGTTGAAGAACCTAATTGGTGAAATAAAATGGTTGTAATTATTCAATGCAGATAGTTGTATGTTTTTAGCACACCTAACTATTTGGTTTATTTGAAAATAAATCAATATATTTGCAATTCATAAATCGTGAATAAAATGAGTGCATCAATCAAATCACAAGACATATTGATTTTGTTATATTTGCTTACTCTGCCTAAAGGGTGGGTTCAATCTAAAGTTGCAAAATCATTATTAATAAGTCCTGCAGAAGTGTCAAACGCTTTAAATCGTTGTGTTGTAGCTGGGCTATTAAATAGAGATAAGAGCCGTGTGAATAAGTTAGCTTTAAGGGAGTTTTTGATTGGAGGGCTAAAATATGCTTTCCCAGCAGAGATTACTGCGAAAGTTAGAGGAATTGCCACCGCTCACTCAGCATCGCCAATTAAAGAAAAAATTTCTGAAGGAGAAGATATTTATGTGTGGTCACACTATCTTGGAACTCGTAGAGGTTTTGGAGTAAAACCGTTATACAAGACTGTGCCGAAAATTGCGGAGAAGAATCCCGCATTGTATGAACTGCTCGTAATTGCAGACACACTACGTATTGGTAAAGTACGTGAAATTGAAATTGCGGTTGAAGAACTTGATAAAAGATTGTACAACAACTAAGTATTTTTTGATGTTCCTAATTTTGTATCGGTATATATAATCCAAGCTCTTTGATTATAAATATATTATCACTACATTTGCACATTATCATTTACGTTTGATAATGTGCATTAAATCTGATAATTTAAGATATGGAGAGATTAAAAGAGTATATTAGTGATATTTTAGGCTTTGATATACCTATCTTGCCCTTAGATATTGAAATTAAGAATCATCTTCCTTTGATGATTACTTCGTTGTATAGCCCTTTCGTTTCTAAAGTACTCGAAAGGGATATTTGTGTTTTAGAGTACTTGGGAGATATTGATATGCCCATTGGGCAAATAGAGAAACATAAAATGATTATTGGGCAAATTATTGATATGCCTATAGTTTTTGTTTTTCATAAAGTTGCCTCATACAACATAAAACGATACATCAGCAAACGTCTGAATTTTATCATACCTCAAAAACAATTGTTCATTCCTGAACTTTTGATGGATTTGCGAAAAGCAACAGTTGCTGATAAACAGCCCGTACTGGAGCTCTCACCAAATGCTCAATTTATTCTATTCTATCACCTCCAAAAAGAAAGTTTGAATGGACTTAGCATAAAGCAAGTAGCAGAGTTATTAGCAAACTCATACCTAAAGGTAAATAGAGGAATAAATATTTTGAAAGATTTAGGTATTTGTATGCTAACTGGCAGCAAAGAGAAAATAATCACCTTTAATAGTGATAAAAGGAGAGTTTGGGATAACGCCTTGAAGTTTCTAATTAATCCTATTCAAAAGGAGCTTTTTACTGATGAAAATCTGAGTTACCTTAGGAGTAATATTAATGCCCTCTCACACTATACAATGCTTAGCGATGATAGCAAGGAATATTATGCAGTAAGCAAGGAAGAACTCAATAGGATGGATATTGCCATTGATTCTAAATATGGAGAGAATAGTATTGAGGTTTGGAAGTATGACCCCATACCTCTTTCAAATGGTGGCTATGTGGATAAATTATCTCTATACGCTTCACTTAAAGAAGAACAAGACGAGAGAGTACAAATTGAGTTGAAGAACCTAATTGATGAAATAAAATGGTAAAAGGAATTGATACATTTAAGAGATATTTTGAGGGGTTTGATAATAGTTATATAATCATTGGTGGTTCAGCGTGCGACATTATAGAGAGCGAATTTGGACAGAATCCACGAGCTACTAAAGATATAGACATTATACTCATTATCGAGGCTCTCGATAATGAGTTTGTTGCACGATTTTGGCAGTTTGTTAAAGATGGTGCTTATATCACAAGAGAAAGAGGAAACGGCAAAAGCGAGTTCTTTCGGTTCATGAAGCCAGAGGCGAGTAGTTTCCCTTTTCAGATAGAGTTATTCGCTAGAAAACCTGAGATGATAACTATCCCTGAAGACTCAAAGCTAACCCCAATCCCAACGGATGAAGACCTTTCTAGTCTCTCTGCAATATTAATGAATGATGACTACTACAATTTTACAATCGAACATAGTCGCATGGCAGATGGAGTTCGGATAGCTAATGTAGAGAGCCTTATTTGCCTAAAAGCGAAAGCATATCTTGATTTGACTGAACGTAAAGATGGTGGAGAAAGAATCGACAACAACAACATAAAAAAACATCTCAATGATATTTTTAGGCTATCATTAACCCTTACTGGTGCAAATCGTTTTACCATACCTAACGAAATAAGGGATGAGATGGTTGTTTTTTGCGAAAAGGCATCAACAAATCTTCCAGACAGAAACTTATTTAAAGCAGCAGGGGCAGGGGAAATTGACTCTAAGCAGGTTTTGGATTTGCTCAAAACTACTTTTGAAATCAAATAGCAATGACTATACTCAATTATAGTAAATACGATTCATTATGCGTTTGCGGTGATATTCACGGAGAGTTCAAAGCTTTGATGTTCAACATAAAACGATTCGGAGTTTGCAATTCTGTGATTATAGTTGCTGGCGATTGCGGTATTGGCTTTGAAAAGGAGGCTCATTACGCCCAATTATACAGCAAACTCTCTAAAACACTTGAGGCGACCAATACCATTATATTATTGGTTCGGGGTAATCACGATGACCCTGCCTATTTTGATGGAGTGAAGATTGACTTTGAGCGAATGAAATGCATTCCCGATTACTCGGTAGTTTGTGTTGCTGATAGAAAAGTTTTTTGTATCGGAGGAGCAGTTTCCATAGACAGAAAGCATCGTAAAGATAAAATGTGGATTGATCAGCTCAAGAATGGAAAAAATCGACCCCTCTATTGGGAGGATGAAGCAGTGATTTTTAATGCTCAGAGTTTGAGCGAACTTCAAAATATGGCAATAGACACTGTAATAACACACACTTGTCCATCTTTTTGCTATCCTGTTTCAAAAGCAGGAATTGAAAGTTGGATACTACAAGATACAGAACTATTGGATGATTTGAATGCAGAACGTGATGAGGTAGATAAAATCTACTATAAACTTCTTGAGGATAACCATCCAATAAAAAGTTGGTACTATGCTCACTTTCATCAATCACATACTGAGTACATCAACAATATTTCGTTTTCGTTGCTTACGATTATGGAGATAAAAGAAATTCAATAAACGTTCCATTATGACTATTCGGCAAGTCTCTTTCCTGAAATAAAGGAAAATAATCTCTTTTCATTTCCTGTATTTAGGGAAACAATTCTTGTGTTTGTCCCATACAGTGTGTCTTTCCCTGAAAAAAGTTGACTCCTAAACAGAGTCGAAATGAGAAAAGAAAAGTATTTATTCAGAGGTGTTGGGAGTCCCCACAACACCTGTCCAACAGACGGGAGTCTAAAAAAGCAATATCTTTCCAAGGTATTACATCTTTATTTTGAAGAAGGAATGGGTTATCGTTCTATTAGTGAAGTTTTACCCGTTTCATTTGCATCAATTGGTTATTGGATTCGTAACTTTGCTAAAGAATACAATACTAAGAATGAAATTATGGAAGCTATCTCCCAACTAGATACATCCTCACGAGATGAATCTGAAAAAGACAAGAACAGTAGCATTACAGACTTGTCCAATGACAGAAGCTCTATAGAGTTGGAATTAAAAAAGCTCAAAGAGGAGCTGAAGTATCAGCGTCTTAGGGCGGATGCATATGATGAGATGATAAACGTTGCCGAGGAGCAGTTTAACATCAAGATAAGAAAAAAAGCTGGCGGCAAACAGTAACTAACCTGCATACACAAGACAAGCGGAGATATTCTATAACCGCTTTGTGTAGGCTGTTTGGCGTTACCAAGCAGGCATATTTCAAAGATGTTGAGCA
>JBOFRN010000011.1:0-1067 GCA_051651025.1 Phocaeicola sp. | reverse complement strand
CTTTGTGCCTAGTTCGGTGCCGCTTATCGGGATGTTGATGTTTGGTAACTTACTGAAAGAGGTGGGTAGTGATACGCTTCGCTTGTCGGATGCAGCTTCGAATAGTATTATGAATGCAGCCACTATCTTCTTGGGCTTATCGGTAGGTGCTACCATGACGGCAGAGGCTTTTCTTAATTGGACTACCATTGGTATCATTGTGGGTGGTTTCTTGGCTTTTGCACTCTCTATTACGGGGGGTATCTTCTTTGTGAAGCTCTTTAATCTATTTAGTAAAAAGAAAATTAATCCGCTTATTGGGGCTACGGGGCTTAGTGCTGTACCCATGGCTAGCCGGGTGGCCAATGAAATTGCGCTGAAGTACGATCCTAAGAATCACGTGTTGCAATACTGTATGGCGAGTAACATTTCGGGTGTAATTGGTTCGGCAGTTGCTGCGGGGGTATTGATCTCATTTTTAAGTTAAGAGGTTTTAGTACTGAAAAATGGATGAAGAATAGGTGAAGGAAAAAATAGCTACCCTTCACCGTAACTGCCTGGTATAGAGTGCGTGTGAAGGATGAAGCTTCTTTTTTAGCAAACTTATAGTAGGGAGTGGATAAAGGAATAGCCCTATCAATGCTTTTTAAAGCGAGTGATAGGGCTATTCTTACTAGGTAACTGACTATTTTAAAATAGTCCATTGAGTTGGGTGAAGTGTATCGTTACTTCTCAATGCGGAACCAATCTACATCGCTCCATCCACCATCGTTGGTTACAATAGCGGGGCGGGTGCAGAACATACCTACTTTGGCACCAATCCATTTGCCCTCTTTGGCTTGGAAAGTTTCGCCTAGTTTTTGGTACTTCTTGCCATCGGTGCTATAGCTAAACTCGCATTTTACAACCAAGTCGTGTCCGCCTTCGCTTGCTTTGATTTTCTCGCCTGTGGTGGTGAACTTCACACGAAGGTAAACTGTTCCATCGGTTAGGGGAGTGGTAGCTTTTACCTCTTCTACTCCGCCACGATCGGCTTTCTTACAAGCTAGTTGAGAGAGTACGAGACCATTTTCGCTGTTTTCGATAAT
>JBOFRN010000010.1:0-12101 GCA_051651025.1 Phocaeicola sp. | reverse complement strand
TCACCGTGAGCATTTTTATCTTCTCTATTGGGTTTCTATCGATATATTGCTTCTCAACGAGCCAAGCGCATAAAGAAGAGACCCAAATGCGGTAATTATTACGCGTTCTTGCAGAGCAATCACGGTCTATGAGTATATGATCTAGGAAATCACTGATGAGCGTTTGGTCTAGCTGATAGATGTAAACAATTGGTGCATAGCGGTTTTTGCAGTAATCAATTAAGATGTTTAGTCGGTTCCTGTAATCTACTAGAGTCTTCTCCTTTATTGCTTTAGTACTCTCTAACTTCGTTAAGTAGTTTAAATAGAGTTCCATAACATTGCTAAACATGATGTATTGACGCGAATTGGATGCATCTGCCCAAGGATTCCACCCACTTCTCAATTGTATGGTAAGGTTGGTAATAATCTCTATTGCTCTCTTTTTCCGATCTGTTATTTTGGGTATGCCATCAAGCATGTATTTTTTTCGCTTCATCTTTTGTTCAAGCGGATCGTATGCACTGAAGTCTACATACCAATTTTTGCCTTGATGTAATTTGGGTAGGGTATAGGTTATCACATTTTTATATAGTGAAGCCCCTTTTCTTTTTTCTGCTGAATACATTTTTTTCTACGTTCTTTCAGGTTTGAAGACGTAGCGCGATGAATATTCAATTTAAATTGTCTGATTTTTGTCCGACTTATAAAAAACAAAAGGCTGTAATTTGATAATTATCAGCCTTTTAGGTATGTGGTTGTGGAGAATATCGGACTCGAACCGATCACCTTAACACTGCCAGTGTTACGCTCTAGCCAGATGAGCTAATCCCCCCTTTTTAACAATCGAATGCAAAGGTAGTTTATTTTATAATGTATCCAAATAAACGCAAAGGAAAATGTTAACTTTTTGTCTCTGTTTGAGTCGAGAAATCATCTGTCCCTGTTGAGTGATTACTTTTTTTATGTTCTAATTACCTGTTTATTAAATGGTTAAAATGTGGCAGTGAATCGATTGTGATATACCATAAAAAAGTGTACATTTGCATCGCTTTATTAAACCATTTCTATGTTTGTTTGCTGTATCTAATTTATACACAGACAATAGTAGCTATTTTCTTTAGGGGTACAGCTAGCTCTTTCCCCATTTAATAGGGCAAAAAGTGGTATGATTAAAGATGTTTTTTACCCAACAATCCAAGAATTAGATGTTTAATAAAGGTGATAAAGTAGCACTCTTCACAGCTATAACGTTCGTTTTCCTGACCTTACTCTCGTTTATACCCGAAGTAAAAGTACCTTATGTGGACTATACCCTTAAAAGAATAGACTTATTAGCCGATATTAGGTTCAAGCCAGCTAGAGTTGTTCCTCCGCCTTATTTTGAAGAGGAGTGGGTTGCGACTCAAGAGGTAGAAGTTGATTCAATGAAGCTCTTAGCTACAAGTGATACCTTGCAGTTGAGAACTCCACATGTTAAAGATTCGATTGTTAAGCAGATTCCCCAATCACCCATTCAACATGCAAGTCAGCTTGATTGCATTACTTTCGAAGATTATAGTGAGGATGGAAATAGTGCCTCTGAATTGGCAAGTCGCCTAGTTCGTTTAAAAGAGGATACTCTTTCAAACTTTCGGATTGGCTTTTTGGGTGACTCATTTATTGAAGGTGACATTCTAACCGAGAGTCTTCGCTCTCAACTCCAAAAGAGCTATGGAGGAAATGGAGTCGGTTTTGTACCCATCTCGCACGTTGCCTCTAAATTCCGCACCACCATTCTTCATGATTTTGAGGGATGGAAGAGCCACTCTATGTTGAAACAGAATGAGGTGGAGGTTGGTAAGTTGACCTTCTCTGGATTCTATTATACCCCTGAAGAGGGGGCAACTGTTACCTACCGGGCCAGTAAAGAGAGTTTGAAACAGGGTGGTTTTGCTGCTGTACAGTTGCTTTTTGTCAATGAAAATCATGCACAGATTCATGCCATTGTAAATGGATCGGAGCCTAGAACCTATGCTCCTCGGTCCTCTTCCCAGCTTCAAACTATCGAAATTGAGGAGGATATTCGTTCCATAACCTTCTCTTTCGAGTCGGTAGAGGGCCTTACCGTATACGGTGCCTACTTTAATAATGAATCGGGCATTCATGTCGATAATTTTTCAATGCGAGGCTCTTCGGGTATGATTTTATCGGCTTCCAATAGCTCTCTTTGTGAGGAGTGGAGAAGTTATAAAGAGTACGATGTGCTGGTGTTGCAGTATGGATTAAATGTTATTTCGAAAGATATGTTTAATTACAGCGGCTATAGAAAGAGTATGGTGAGCGTTCTTCAGAAAATGAAGCAGCAGTTTCCAAATACCATATTTATTGTCATGGGCATAGGTGATAGGGGCACATTACAGGATGGCGAGGTTACAACCATGCCCGAAGTATTTGCCATGATCGATACCCAGCGAAAGATAGCGAAAGAGGCTAAGGTACTCTTTTGGGACACCTTTGCAGCGATGGGAGGAGAAAATAGCATGGAGCATTTTGCCAATAGCTCACCTCCTTTGGCCAACAAAGACTTTGTTCATATAAATCGAGCAGGCGGGCGCTTCTTGGCAAAAGAGTTTATTAAATCAATCAATGTTGAATTAGCCAACCTGTAGATCCATTTAAGAAGATCTTTATTTTATAGATAAACATAAAAAAGTGCTTTGTCCAGTTCTATTCTTACACAATATATCCATTTCATTTACTACTTGTACCAACGATAATGTTAGACTTCGAAATAAATAAACTAATTAGCTTATTAAAATACAGTGCAGGAAATCCCATGTTTTTCAACAGTGGACTTTTCTTGTTTTTCTTTCTATTTGTAATTATCGGCTATAATTTTGTAAAGAACAATCAGCTGAATCGATCTATTTACTTAGCCTTGGTCTCTTTCTACTTCTACTATAAATCGAGTGGATTATTTCTTCTGATTCTTTTTTTTACTACCGTTTCAGATTATCTAATAGGTTCTAGAATAGTAGATAGTCCTAACCCGGTGGTGAAGAAGCGCTGGTTAATAGTAAGCGTGGTTGTCAACCTTTCCGTACTCTCTTATTTTAAGTATACCAACTTCTTTGCCGAGGTACTCTATTCCATAACACAACAAGAGTTTACCCCCTTTGCTATTTTCTTACCCATTGGTATCTCTTTCTTTACCTTTCAATCCATGAGTTATACCATTGATATTTATCAAGGTAAAATAAAACCGCTCCCTAAGTACATTGATTATGCCTTTTATGTCTCTTTCTTTCCACAGTTAGTGGCTGGTCCCATTGTTCGGGCTAAAGATTTTATACCTCAGATACAGACCTCTACCTTGGTAACCTCGGCTATGTTTGGTAAAGGATTGTTTCTAATCATATCGGGCTTATTTAAGAAGATGGTCATTTCGGATTACATCAGTATAAACTTTGTCGATCGTATTTTCGATAATCCGACTCTTTATTCGGGGCTTGAAAATCTGGCAGGTGTTTATGGCTATGCATTGCAAATCTACTGCGACTTCTCTGGATACTCCGATATAGCGATTGGCTTGGCACTTTTGCTAGGCTTTCACTTCAATGTGAATTTTGATTCACCTTACCAATCGGCCTCTATTACTGAGTTTTGGAGAAGATGGCATCTCTCTCTCTCTAGCTGGTTAAAAGACTACCTCTATATTCCGTTGGGTGGAAATAGAAAAGGAACAAAGCGCATGTATTTTAATCTTTTTATGACTATGCTACTTGGCGGATTGTGGCACGGTGCATCGTGGCTCTTTATTATATGGGGAGCTTGGCATGGATTGCTACTGGCGCTCGATAAATGGCGTTTAACCCACTTCCCGGTTGTTAAAGATGCAAATAGAAAAGGTCTCTTTCAATGGGGGCGAAAGGTATTTAGTGTAGTCTTAACATTCAACTTAGTATGTGTAGGTTGGCTCTTTTTTCGCGCCGACTCTTTAGAGACTGTACAAGCTATAATTGAGCAAATATTTACCAATTTTAATGCGAATCTATTTGTGCAGCTTATCGAAGGATATCCTATGGTCTTTGTATTAATTCTGTTGGGCTATCTATTGCACCTTGTTCCGCAGCACTTTGAAGAGTATGGATGGGCTCTGTTTACTCGGATGCCACTCGTTGCTAAAGCTGCCGTTATGGCTCTATTTATCTTTTTCTTGGTGCAGATTCGCTCAAGTGAGATTATGCCTTTTATTTATTTTCAATTCTAATTGTTTCATGAAATTAATAAGTAAGCTCATACAAATGATGAATCGGGGGGGTGCTATTTTCTCTAGAAAACCCGTTTTCATTTCGCTAATTCTCATCCTTTTTCATTCAACACCCAATCTGGCTCAAGATTTTCTTTTGGCTCTTCCTCAAACGGATAAGACACTGGCTGCCCCTCTTCAAGACTTTAGCCGAGGTAATTTTCACAAATGGGCTCCCATTCCACTTTCTGAGGTATTGCCTCCTCTGTTTATTAAGACCCAAAAGAATGTAATTGAAGATAATGAAGCGGTATTAACTCCTGTTTTTACTAAGTTGGTAGAAAATAATGGGCCTGTAAGAATTGTACACATGGGCGATTCACATGTACGAGGGCACCTTTACCCATATGTGGTACGCAAGTTACTGGAACAAGACTGGGGAAATAGGGCGGTCTTTCCCGATTCGATCCATTATAGGAGTAGTGGCTTTGCGCGAGAAACGGGCCAGCCAGGTATGGTTTATCACATGTTTGGAATAAATGGAGCCACTTCTACTCACTTTGTATCCTCTGAGATATTAAAGCAAATTACCGATTTACATCCCGATCTCATCATTATTTCATTGGGTACAAACGAAGCGCATAGCAAACGATATGATGCAAAACAGCATGAGCAGGACTTGTTACGGCTTACAAGCCTACTAAAAGGGTATTGCCCGAATGTTAGTTTTCTTTTTACGACACCTCCAGGTGCTTATGCAGGTAAATTGAAGTCAAAAGTGGTCAATCCACGAACCGATTTGGTCTCAAAGACTATACGAAGTGTAGCTAGAAAGGAGGGAGTAGCCTTGTGGGACTTATACCGCATTGTAGGGGGAAAAGAACAGGCGTGTTACAACTGGAATCGCGTAGGAATGCTTCGCAATGATGGTATACACTTTACTCCCGATGGCTATGTACTGCAGGGAGAGCTACTTTACCAAGCTATAATACAAGCCTATAATCACTATCTTTTGAAAAAAGCAGAAAGCTTATAGTGCAATAACAATATCCGTATTGCCTTTTTTACAATGCATCGCGCACTATGCAAAGGCAATACGGATCCCAGAAAAGCTGCAAGTAGTTATCTCTTGGGCTATACCGAATGGTTATTTAGGTAAAGCTGTAAATCATTTTTATAGCTATCCGAAATGGGTATGTATTCTTTCCCAAAGACAATACGCCCTCGGTCTACGATTTTTATTTTATCTCGTTGTACAATAAACGAACGATGCACCCGAATGAACTGATGAGTAGGAAGCCGTTCCTCCATACTTTTCATACTGATAAGCGAGAGGATAGCTTTCTCTTCTCCCTCTAGATAGATTTTTACATAATCTTTTAAACCTTCTATATATAGGATACGATCGAGTGCTATTTGTACCAACTTGTAGTCGCTCTTGACATAGATAAACTTAGGGTCAGCTACTTTATCTGCAGCCTCACTCATGGCTTTTTCCTTAAGTTCGAACCATTCAATCGCTTTGTTTACCGATTTTATAAAGTCGGTATAACTGATGGGTTTCAGTAGATAGTCAAGTGCATTAACCTTGTAGCTATCTAACGCATATTGATTGAATGCTGTCGTGAAAATGATTCGAGTTTCGGGCGATACCATTTGCGAATACTCGAGCCCGTTTAGTTCGGGCATTTGAATATCGAGAAAAAGCAACTGTACAGGTTTCTGATTCCCCTGTTTTTGGAGTGCCTCAACAGCACTGCCATAACAACCTACAAGTTCCAATGATTCGGTTTTATGTACATAACTTTTCATTAGCTCACGAGCTAGAGGTTCGTCATCGACAATGGCACAAGTCAGTTTCATGTTATTTAAGTCTGAATGGTTAATAGAGAGTGATACTTCTCACCGTTTTCACTAAGTTGCTGTACCCAAGTATATTTCTTATGATAGAGTAGCTCTAGTCGGCGTTCTACTTGCTCCAGCCCAATTCCGCTACCACTTTTGTCATCGTGCTTCTTGGGAAAGTTGGTGTTTTGTATGTGACAAATTACCGTTCCATCCTCACGTCCACGAATGTAGATAAAAATAAAAGAGGGTAGAGTGCTGCTTATTCCATGCTTAAAGGCATTCTCTATCAGCGAAATAAAAATAAGCGGAGCAATTCGTAGGCTATTTCCAGGATCTACAGTGAGCTGTACATCGAGCACAACGTGTTCAGGAAGGCGTATACGCATCAAGGCAATGTAGTTTTTAATAAAATCGAATTCTTTCTCTAATGGAACAGTTTGGCCTTGATTTTCGTACAATACATATCGTAGCAGTTTGCTTAGCTCTTGAACAGCCTCTTGTGCTTTATCAGCATTGAATGTAATCAGGGCATAGATGTTATTAAGGGTGTTTAATAGAAAGTGTGGATTAAGCTGGCTTTTTAAGTTTTTTAACTCTGCTTCGGTGCGGGCCTTTTCGGTCTCTATCAGTTGCTGTTCTGTCTTGCGCCAACGCGTACTAATGCGAATTGCAGCACCCAATGCGGCCACAAAGAAGAGCATGATAAAATCGCGAAAAATAAACATCCAACGAGGAGGCATCTCTTTTACCATACTCTCGGGAGGAGGGGAATGGTGCATAAAATCCAATCCTATCTGTAGTATCACTGATACACTAATAATAAGCAATAGATTATAGAGATAGAAGTAGCGATCGCGCTCTCGGAATAGATATAGTGGTACCAACTTCAAGTAGTTGGCATAGAATATGAAGAAGCAAGAGAGTGGTACGGGAGTGTGTTTAAGTAATTTTATCCAGCTCAGCTGCTCATTATCGCGATTTAGGAAGATAAGCGGGAAGCCAAAAATAAGTAGCCAACTTATAACATGAATAGCTAATTCTAAAGGACGTTGTTTTATTAAGGAGGGTTTCATATTGCAATATAATGTTTTTTTGTTAAGTTGCGAATAGGTTTGTACAAATTATGCACAGTGTTCTATTTTTAAGAGTCAATTGGGGAAGGGAGATTGGTTTTTTATGGTTCAATAGTTGGCATAATGAGCAATAGCCTAGAGCTCTATTCTGCCCTATTACTAGATTCGTTTCCTCTTTCATTAAATGAATTGTATAAGGTTCGCTTTTAGCTACTGTTTAAACAGTAGCTAAAAGCGATTTAAATACCGTTTAAACAATCGAGTCAAATATTCCCTCTCTGATATATAGTGATGTATTTATGTAGAGTCGTTTTTATTCGTAACGTATGGCCTCAATTGGGTCTAAATTGGCTGCTTTCTTGGCAGGATACCAACCAAAGAAGACACCTGTCATGGTGCAGACCACAAAACTAAGTCCTACACTCCAGGGTTGTACATAAACCGGCCAGTTGGCAAAAGCATGGACTGCCATCGATGCACCTATGCCAAAGAGTACGCCAATAATTCCCCCTGTGATACTAATTAGGATGGCCTCTATCAAGAATTGACTTAAGATATCGATGCTTCTCGCACCCACACTCATACGCAGCCCTATTTCACGCGTACGCTCTGTTACACTAACGTACATAATATTCATAATTCCAATGCCACCTACAATTAGTGAGATACCGGCAATACAGGCCAAAAGGCTGGTCATTAAATCGGTGGTAGAGCTGAGCATACTACTTAGCTCTTGTTGGCTGCGGATCGTGAAATTATCATCTTCTCCTTTACGTAGTTTATGATTTCGGCGTAATAAGGTGGTTATTTCGTCGATGGCTGCCTCAGTATCGTTTTCGCTTAGTGCCGATGCATTGATTCCAGCCAGATAGGTTACTGCAAGAATACGCTTCATAATGGTGGTGTAGGGAGCAAGTACTACATCATCTTGGTCCATACCCATACTGTTGTACCCTTTGGACTTTAATACCCCAATTATGCGAAAAGGGATGGAATTAAAGCGCACCACTTTGCCAATGGGATCGCCTCCATCGGGAAATAGATTGTCTACTACCGTCTTTCCTATAACGCATACTTTGGCTGCTGTTTGTAAATCTTGGTCAGTAAACATGTCCCCTTCTTCAACGGTAAGTTGTCGGATGGTAAGGTAATCTTGGTTAACTCCATACATGCTTGAGGGTGCATTATTCGCGCCATAAATAAGTTGTCCTGCACTAGTCACAGTAGGGCTTACGGCACTAAGCAGTGTAGTCTGGGTTTGTAGCGAAGTAAAATCCTCCATTTTCAAGGTCTGCATAGCACTAGCATCTTGGCGTACACCTCCTCGCATATCAGCACCCGGTTGAATCATAATCATATTCGATCCCATTTCGGCTATCTGCGATTGAATGCTTCGTTTTGAGCCCTGTCCAATGGCCAGCATCGCAATAACCGAAGCTACACCAATAATGATACCCAGCATAGTTAGGAAAGCACGCATTTTATTATTGTTCAGTGCACGTAGAGCTATTTTAAATAAATTTGTTCCATTCATAATCTTTCAGTTTGGCGGGTTACAACTCTTCGGGTAGTGGAAGCGCTTGGAGTGCTTCGGCAGCCGATAGAATTTTTGGATTGCTACTGTCCTCCTGAATCAATCCATCGCGCAGTACAATATTGCGACTACTGTATTGGGCAATTTCAGGATTGTGTGTAACAAAAATGATGGTACGTCCTTCTGCATGTAGTTGTTGGAATAGCACCAATATTTCAAAGGAAGTACGAGTATCGAGATTACCGGTTGCTTCATCGGCTAAAATGACTGCTGGATCGTTTACCAAGGCACGGGCAATGGCTACCCGTTGCATCTGTCCACCCGACATTTGATTCGATTTGTGCATCAATCGATCGCCTAACCCCACAGCTTGTAGTGACTTTATAGCTCGTTCGCGACGTTCGCTAGCTGATACTTTGTGGTTGTACATCAGTGGAAGTTCTACATTTTCTATTGCCGTGGTTTTAGGTAATAGATTGTAGCTTTGAAAGACAAATCCAATTTTGCGATTACGCAATACAGCCCGTTGACTTCTAGACATGCTACGTACTGACACTCCGTCTAGCAGATATTCGCCTTTTGTAGGGGTATCTAAGCATCCCAGTGTGTTAAGCAGGGTTGATTTACCCGATCCCGAGGTTCCCATGATGGTTACGAACTCTCCCTCGTGAATGGTGAAGGAGACTCCACGAAGAGCAAGTACTCGCTCTTCGCCTACTAGGAATTCTCGTTTTATGTTTTGCAATTCAATAATCTTTTTCATCGCTTATCTCTTTTTTCCTCCGGGAGGTGTAGGCATAAATGGGTTGCTCTCACCTTGTGGAGCCCCCTGCATCTCGAGCATGGGTTGTTGTATGGTTACATCGAGTATCACTTCACTATTTGCTGGAATGCCTTGTACAATCTCTGTTACTGTACCGTTGGTTATTCCTAGCTCGACAGGTATAGCCATATAGGTATCTCCTTCACGAGTCCACAGTTTACTTTTAGCATTGCAATCTTCTATGCGTACCTTGTTTCCTAGTAGCGCCTTTGTAGGAGTAAATCGTAAGGCTTTGCTCGATACAACAAGTACATCGCTCTTATCTACTGTATAGACATTTACATTGGCAGTAAGACCAGGTTTTAATTTCAAGTCGGGGTTGTTTGCCGAGATTACCACTTCATAAGTAACTACGTTGCTAGTCGTTGTTGCTTCAAGACGTACTTGCGTAACGTTCCCATCAAACGTGTCATTCGGATAAGCATCTACGGTAAAGGTTACTCGTTGCCCCTCTTTAACACCACCTATATCGGCTTCGTCCACATTGGCTACCACCTGCATCTGCGTAAGATCGGCTGCAATAGTAAATAGGGTAGGAGTCTCGAACCCTGCTGCTACGGTTTGCCCTTCTTCTACAGCCCGGTTTATCACTACGCCATCAATAGGCGAAGTAATGGTGGTGTAGGCAAGATTTCGTTGCGCTTTATCGAGTTCTGCCTTACTGCTAGCTAGGCTGCTACGTGTGCGGTTGTAGTTGTAGAGGTTTTGTTCGTAATCAGTATCGCTAATCAATCCCTTCTCATGAAGCGTTTTATTTCGATTATAGAGCTGATGTTGATACTCAAATTCTGCTTTAGCACCGTCGTATGAAGCTTGGCGTGAAGCCAATTCACTCAATAGGGTTATGCGATCCATTTCGGCAATAAGTTGCCCTTTAGTTACAACCGAATTGTAATCGGCATAGAGCTTATCGACTATTCCCGATACCTGTGTACCAACATTAATCTTAGTCACAGGCTCTACGGTTCCTGTCGCAGTAATGGCATAGCTTACTTCCCCGCAAACCACTTGTGTTGTTTCTATCTCAGTTTGAGCCTGCTTTTGGGGTTGGCTAAAGAACCACCATCCACCGATTGCTCCTGCAGCAACAAGTGCTACAATTAAAGTTGTTCTCTTTTTCATATTTTGCTTCTTCTTAATTTTACATATCTAATTGTCAAGCATTCAATATTGTAGAGGATGCCCTCTATGGATTGCTCTGCCAAGGAAAAGTCTAACCAATAAAGGCCATAGTATAAAACTCTCTCTGTTTTTACTACAATTAAGCAACCGTAAGGGGGTATCTCTACTTTGTGTTTGTTTTAGGGGTTAAAACTATCGGAAAAGGAGGTTCCCCCATAAAAGCTTAGTAGCATTCTATTCATTGCTGCCATATATTTTGCCTGAATGTGTGATTGTTGGGCAGCTAGTAAATTATTTTTCTCCGTAAGTAACTCCACGATATTTTTCATACCCAATTGAAACTGTTCATTGATCATCTCGAAGCTTACTTCTACGCTCTTAAGTTGCACTTCGGCAGCAGCAAATTGTTGCTGTGCATTGTTGGCATCTAGCCAAAGATTCTCTATGGTTTTGTACAGATCCTTTTGGGTATTGATCAGCGCTAACTCTCTCTCATCACGTTGTAGTTGCGCCTTCTCTACCGAGCTCTTTACTGTTCGGTTGTTAAATATAGGCACACTTAAGGTAAGCCCGATGTTGTTATTCCATCCATACTTTAGCTGACTGTTAAAGGAGTTAGTACTGCTGCTGTAGTGGTTGGTACCTGTAGTTGCACTAAGACTCACGCTAGGGTAGTAGCCCGCCTTTGCAATTGAGATACCTAAATCAGCACTCTGAATGCTCAGCTTGCCACTCTCCACTTCAGGCCGCAAAGAGAGGGCGCTCAGGTATACATCACTTTTTAGCGGAAGCGGTGCAGTGACCTGATGGGTGGTTAATGAGAGATCTTCTATGGTAAAAGGTGTCTCGCCCTCTATCTCTAATAGCTGCTTTAGCTGTAATAAGTAGCTTTGTAAAGAGGATTGTGCCACTACCACTTGATAGGCATCGTTGCTTACTTGTGACTCTAGTTGGGCTACATCTGCCTTCGATAGTGAACCGGCTGCAAGTAGCTCTTTCCCTCGCTCCAGTTGTGCCTCACTAACAGTGAGTGTGTTTTTATTGATTACTATCGACTCTTGTGCATAGAGTACTTGCATATAAAACTGCATAACCTGTTCTTGAATGGAGTTAGCAGTCTGATAGACTGCTAAACCTGCCATTCGTTCGTTTAGTTGCTCTTGTTTTATTGTATTTATGCGTTTTTTGCCATTCCATACCGTCCACTGTGCATTTAAATTGTAGTTACCGTTATAGGTTGTTTTACTATCACTACTAATTACCTCATTCCCATTCACTATGGTGTTGTTTTGTTGAAAGGGACGATTATTTACATTTTGGGTGCTACTAAAGGAGAGGCTAGGAAAAAGTGCTGCCTTAGCTGTCTTTACATCCACAGCTGTGCTTTCGTAGGCTATTTGTTGTTGTTGCAATTCAATGTTTTGCTCCAATGCATACTCCACACAATCTCTAAGTGACCATCTTTGGGTTGTCTGTGCAGAAGCCTCTTGT
>JBOFRN010000009.1:0-1159 GCA_051651025.1 Phocaeicola sp. | reverse complement strand
TAGGCACAATGTAGCTGAGGATAAACTATTCCGCCCGCATGCTTGGGCTGCCTTTGGAACCCAAGATTTAGAAGCGGCCGACTACAAAGCGTGCGCTACCTACGGAGCCTTGTATAAATAGGCTCTTCTAGACTTTATGTCACTTTCATCGTTGCCTCTATCAATCAATAGTCCCTATTCGCTACTCAAGCAAATAGGGACTATTTATTGATTATATTACTGGTTGCTTTCTACTCTATAACCGGCAGCAACAGACGCGTGGCGGCATCGGCTTGGTGGTAGATTTTTATCTGCTGCTTCATCAAAAAATCTGCTACACTGCATTCGTAGGTGTTGATAAAGCGCTGTGGGTTACGGTCAATAATCGGGAACCACGAACTTTGTATCTGAATCATCAATCGGTGACCCGGTAAGAAGGTGTGTGCCACATCGTACAGGGTGTAGTTTACGGGTGTAACCTCGCCCGGCACAAAGGCTTTGGGTGCATCGAAGCCTTCGCGGTAGCGGCCTCGGAACAACTCACCACGCACCATTAACTGGTAGCCACTCATGGGGTAATTGCTTTTTAGCTCCTCTTTCACCTCTTGTGGGTAGCTAAAGTTTTCGGGGAATACATCAATCACCTTCACCATAAAGTCGGCATCGCTACCGCTAATGGCTGCTTTTAACTCTACTTCGATGGGGCCTCCTAGGCGAAGGGTATCTTTGAGTGGCTCGGTCATAAAGGTAATGACATCGGGGCGCGAGGTGGCAAAGCGTTGATCGTCTACCATAAACTCGCGGGTACGATAGGTGGTAGGAAGTGCAGTGTAAGGCACAGGGCGCGACATATCCGATACATATTCGGTAAAGGCCGCTTCTGCTGTAGGTGCCTCTTTCGATACACTACCATCGGCATGAATGTAGTAAGGGGTTGTTTTGAGGGTGTTAGCAGGCCACTTGTCATAGGTACGCCACGTCATATCGCCCGAGTCGAATATATTTACCTTATTGGCAGGTTTCTCGCCTTGGTTATTGAGGTAGTACGAGAAGAAAGGGTACTCTATGTGGTCAAGGTAGTAGGCCGAAGTGCTCTCTCCAAAGTATACATTGCCAATGCTTTGGAAGTTGCGGCTGGTCCATGCACCGTGCCACCAAGGGCCAAAGGTAAGGTAGAGTT
>JBOFRN010000008.1:0-1139 GCA_051651025.1 Phocaeicola sp. | reverse complement strand
CCTTCATGTCGGCTCCAAAAATGCCCGTTCCTACCGGTTTACCCAATGCACTACTTACCATCTCGCAAAAGGCCTCGTACAGTGGAACCGCTTTTTCGGGTTTCGATGCACGTATGTACGAGGGTCTATTCCCTTTTTTATAGGAGGCAAAGAGGGTAAACTGACTAATGATTAAAATTTCGCCACCCGCCTCTATAATAGAGCGATTCATGACTCCCGCTTCATCGTCAAAAATACGCAATCCAATGATCTTTTTGCAGAGCCATTCAGCATCTGCCTGCTCATCGGCATCTTCAATGCCTACTAGAATAAGCATTCCTTCGTTTATGGCCGATTTACAGTTTCCTTCAATCGTAACCGAAGCGTGCGAAACACGCTGTATTATTACTCTCATACCTTCTTATTATGCCTAACAAAAGTAGGAAAAAAATGATTATTACTAGAGTGATTCTTTTAGTTTTTTAGCGCTCTGCATACCCACTACAGCTGCCAATTCTTCTACCGATGCTTTCCGCATACGCGCCACACTCTTAAAAGCCTTTAGCAGGGCAGCCTTTCGTTTCTCGCCTATACCCTCTATGCTATCTAGCGCCGATGCTACCTGACGTTTGCTTCGTTTATCGCGGTGGAAGGTAATGGCAAACCGGTGCACTTCGTCCTGTATATTCTCTAACAGATGAAAGAGCGGGGTGTGCTGTTTCACCCCAATGGTAAGGGGCGGAAAGCCATACAGTAACTCCGAAGTACGGTGTTTGCTATCCTTGGCAAGCCCCGCAATAGGAATAGATAGCTGTAACTCCTCTTCAATCACTTGGCGCACTACCTCCATTTGTCCCTTTCCACCATCGGTTAGAATAAGGTCGGGTAGCGCCTCCTGCTCTTCCAGCAAACGGTTGTAGCGCCTACGTACCACCTCCTTCATCGAAGCATAATCATCAGGGCCCTCTACCGTTTTAATGTTATACTTTCGGTACTCTTTTTTACTGGGTTTCGCCATTCTAAAGACCACGCAAGCCGCTACCGGATCGCTTCCCTGAATATTCGAGTTATCAAAACACTCAATATGCATAGGTAGTTTGGGTAGCTTTAATTGCTCTTGAATTTCTTTCAACAAGCGGGTTTTCTTTTGCTCGGGGTTC
>JBOFRN010000007.1:0-64855 GCA_051651025.1 Phocaeicola sp. | reverse complement strand
CCTCTTGTTACACCCAATGTGGCTGGGTCTACTTGGCTACCGTAAAGTGTAATACCATTCTTACTTGTTGTTGCTCCTTCAGTTGCTACAACTAAATTGTTTGCCGTATAGTTACCACCTGCTACATCGCTTAATACGATGCCTTCAAAATAGCGATTATTGTTTTCATCTACTACTACAGCCGATGAACCAATCATGCCCAATAATTCAGGAATAGTAATTACTACAGCATCGCTAGGTTCTGGATCAGGTGTTTCACCCCCTTCAAGGTCTACCTCTTGGCCACCGTTACCTACATTAAGTAGTACGTCATCAAGTCTGATAACCGACGATTCTGTAGCTGTAAATTTAATGTGTAGTTCGCTTACTGCTTGCTTCAATGTGAAGTCGGCTGTTGCATAAACCCAGTAAGGGTGTGCTGCATCGCCATCATTCTTCGTATAGGTAATATTCGTCCAGCTTGTTCCGTTGGCACTTAGTGCTACTTCAAAGTTTTCTGCAACAAATGTATTGTCGTATGAACCACCATTACTTACCGAGCGGCTTGCACCAAAGTTAAGTTTTAACTTCGTTTGGTTAGCTGTAAGTGCAATTTTATTCACTGTAAAGTTAGCAGGAGCTGTTCCAAAGAATACTACGTTAGGGCCAGAAGCACCTTCGTAAGCACCTGCGCTTGAGATACCTGAACTACGTAGTGATGCATTCGTTCCACTGTAAGTTACATTGTTTGCTGCGCTACCCGCTTTGCTCCAAGCCGTATAGTCAGCCACTAGTGGCCATGGGTTAGAAATTGCTAGGTTACCCATTCCTTCGCTGTAAAGCGCATCCGTCGGTTCTGGTTCTGGATCAGGAGTTGTTCCACCCTCTAAGTCCACTTCTGTACCTCCATTACCTGTAGCAAGCGTCACATCATCTAGTCTATATACAGATGATTCTTTCGCTGTAAATTTAATGTATAATTCGCTTACTGCTTGTTTCAATGTGAAGTCGGCTGTTGCATAAACCCAGTAAGGGTGTTCAGCATCTCCATCATTTTTGGTATAGGTAATGTTTGTCCAACTTGTTCCGTTTGCACTTAATGCTACCTCAAAGTTCTCGATAGAGAAACTATTGTCGTACGTACCATCTACACTCACTGAGCGGCTTGCACCAAAGTTTAGTTTCAAGTCTCTTTCTCCTTCAGTTAAGGCTATTTTATTCACTAGATAGGTAGCAGGTGCCCCTCCAAAGAAGATTACATTTGGACCCGAAGCACCATTGTAGGCTCCTGAGTTTGAAATACCCGAGCTACGTAGTGAAGCGTTTGTACCACTATAAGTCACTGCGCTAGCTGCTGTACCCGTTTTGCTCCACCCTTCGTAGGTATCGACTAATGGCCATGGGTTCGAAACAGAGGTTGTTCCCATTGTCTCGTTATAAAGTACTACACTCTCTACTACTTCACCACTCTTAATGGTTACTGTTTCTGATTTTAGTACCCCAATCTTGTTTGAGATTTGAATGAGGATCGTTGCTTCGTCGTTAATTCCTTCTGGAATGCTCACTTCGATGGTCGTGCTACCTTCGCCCGCAGTCTTAGAAAGGGTAATCCAACTTTTGTTGTCTTGTACCGTGGCTGTCCAGCTACGGTTCGTACCCAATTCAAAGTGGTTTTGGCTTCCTTCTTGGGGTTGTCCGTCATTACCAAAAAGTAATACGCTAGGCGATACCGTTAAGAAAGGAGCTTCTGTGTCGTCATTATCATCTACGCAGCTTACAAAGCTAATTGCAAACAGCATCGTTAGAAACAAATAAATAGAGTTCAAACGTTTCATGAGTTTGGTTTTTGTTAAAATATTTAATCTAATTAAGTCCCTTTTTTCAAAAGAGGGGGAACAAATCTATCCCTAGTTTGGAACATAAACAACAGTCGCTTACCTTTTGCTCTCTTTTTTTGGTAATATTGGCTTCTTTTTGCGCTATTTTGGCTGTGTTTTTCATTTGTGTTACAAAAAAATGTTTCTTTCTGTTTTTTCAGTTATTTGTCTGAACCCTTCTAAAATCCTTTGGAGACTCTCTCATTTCCTTGTTTTAGACTATTCTAGTCCCGTTTTTACCCCTTAATAGCACTTCGGTTTGAAAGAGGTTGTAATGAATTTTAAATAAAATTGCAACCTCTATATTTGTATTTCTTTGATAAAGCATCCTACATTCGTATCGTAATTTTAAATAAAAACCCAAAAACAACGATGAAATTAACGAATTGGTTAAGCAGTGCCTTTGTGGTAGCTGCCACCTTGAGCAGCTGCTCGAACGAGACTGAAAACCTAGCACAAGCAACACGTGGTACGGTTCAACTTACCTCGACACTAAACAACGGAGGTTTTAGCCGTGTAGCCGACCAATGGGCAGGTACCGAGAAAGTCGGTATGTTCATGGTAGCTGGTGCTGAGCTAACTGCGGTAAATGATGTCGAAAATAAAAGCTACAATGTAGCACAAGGAGGCGCTTTGAGTGCTACTAACGGGGTAGAGGCTAAATACCCAACTGATGGAACTAAAGTAGGATTTATCTCTTACTATCCCTATTCAGAGGCAGTTGCTTCGGGTATCTACTCAGTCGATTTAAGCAGCGAGGGTGATAACGACCTTCTTTATGCAACGACTGCAATCAATTATGACCAAACTACACAAGGAGCTGTTAATTTGCAATACAGTCACCAATTGACTCGTTTGGTTCTCGATGTTAAGTACAATGGTGAAACAGCTACTGATGTATCGGCTGTTATAGCCCGTAACACGACAGCTACTTTCGATTTAGCAACAGCTACCTTCGATAATGAAGCTACTCCTGCTGCTTTGGCTATGGAGGCTAGTGTAGTAGCAGGTCGTGTAACTAGCTTGATTCTTCCAGGCGAGGAGGCAGCTAGCAAAGTAACTTTCACAATCGATGGTAAATCATTTACTTGGAGCTTGGGTACAATTGATTTCGAAGCAGGCAAACAGTATCGTTACACCATTAACCTAGCGGCTACTGCTGCTCCTGCAGTAAGTGCAAATTTAGATTCTACTATCACAGGTTGGGATACTGAAGAGGGTGCTGACCAAGATTTAGAAGAAGATGAAACACCATCACTTGAAGTTACTTATGCACAACCTACTTTCGTGGGTGCGTTGCAAGCAGGCGTTGAAACTAGCGGTGCTAAATTGCTCTTGAACTATACCAGCAACTTGGCCGAAGAGGTAGTTGTATTGGTCGGTGTAAACGGTGTAGGCGGTGTACAAGCTATCGTTGATGGATTCCAAACTTTGGTCGCTGGACAAGGCACAATTGAGGTTCCTGTAACAGGTACTCCACTAGAGGCAGGTGATGTAACCTTTGTAGTATCTGTAGAAGGTGAGGATGTAGGTACTGTAATTGTACCTGTAGCTGCTGCAGAAGAGGAAGGTGATGGTGAAGGCGAAGGTGATGCACCGGTTTATACGTCGAATATTGATTTGGCTGCAAATGGGACTTCTACGCAGTACTATGCACATAAGGTAACAATCAATGGTGCAACTGAGGAGTATAATTGTGTAAAACTAGGTAGTGGTAGCGCTGTTGGATTGTGGACAACAAACCCTCTGGGTAGCATTGCTGTTGGTGCCACTAAACTGAAAATGTATGGTGCTGGATGGAATGGTAAAAAATCAACGTTGTCAATCACTGTAAATAATGGTGGTTCAATAGCAAATTATGAAGGTCCCTATGAACTCCTTTCAAATGCAGGTGTATCTAGCAATTCTCCATATAAATTAGTTGATTTTAGTGACGACTATCTATTTGAATTAGAAATTAAAGATTTCACAGCAGAGACAACTCTTACGATTGAGACACCTAGTGGCCAAGCAGCCGTATTCTTTGGCATAAACATCGAATAATTTCCGCTATCATTTATATATTTAAAACCAGAACTTTGAGAAAATCTTTATTAAGAGCCCAATATCTATTGGGCTTCTTGCTTCTTTTGCAAGCATGTACATCCGAGGATGCGTTGATGCATTCAGAAGCTGACTCGGTGATTACTTTTGTGGCTACTCAACCCGAGAAAGCCCAATCGCGTGTTACGGGCAACCTTTGGGACGAAGGCGATGCCATTGGACTTTTTATGAAGAAAACCGGGGCTTCCTTGACTCCCGAATCTGTTTTAGAGGGTGCCGAGAATAAGCCCTATGTAACGCTGACCAGTGCAGGTAGTTTTACCCCACAGTCAGGCGCCTCTATCTACTATCCTAGCAGCGAGCAAACGGTAGACTTTATAGCCTATTATCCCTATAACGAGGCGGCGGCTAGTAGTTATACCTACCCGGTCAATGTAACTAACCAGCAGTATGGTGCCATGCCCAACTTGCTTTATGCTAACAATCTAAAAGCGGTGTCCGTAGGCACTCACTCTCCCGAACTTCGTTTTTATCACCAGCTTTCTCAGTTGGAGCTTCAGCTTACAGCCGGCGAGGGTATTCAGTCGCTTAGCGGACTAAGCGTAACCCTAAAAGGAACCTATAGCCAAGCTACCTTCGATTTGAAAGAGGGCGAATTGCAAATCAATACAGCGTCGGTGGCCGATGTGGCGGTACCCCTTATCTTGGGTGCCAATGGAACTACAGCCGTAGCTAGTGCCCTTGTATTGCCAGCTGAGCAACTAAACAATGCTTCGCTTCTTTTTGGATTGAACGGAAAAAGCTACAGCGTAAAGCTAAGTAACACTACCGAATTTAGAGCTGGTAGCAAGCGTACGTACCAAATCACCTTAAAAGATTCAGAGGTTTCGGACGATACGGGTAGCAATGAACTTCGTTGGTTCGAAACTCCTAGATTGACGCTAGGCGATGAGAGCTTGCACTATGTAACCCATGCTATGCCCGAGGACGATAAGGTGCGTAACTACTCCATGCTGTACGATACCAAGTACAAGGTGGCTTACTGGGTGGCTTACCCTATGCACAGTTACTATTTGGGTAATGCAAGCCGTACCGATGCGTGGGGCGATGATCCCAAAATCCATACCGATTTGCAACCTCGTTTAAAGAGTGGATTTGGTGAGACTAACATTGACCGTGGTCACCAACTGCCCAGTGCCGATAGAACCAGCAGCAGTGCAGCCAATCGTACTACTTTCTACTACACCAATGTCACGCCACAGATTGGGCAAGGATTGAATCAGTCGGTGTGGAACAATTTGGAAGGTCAGGTGCGCAGCTGGACAAGCACCTGCGATACATTATATGTTGTAACCGGTGCCATGATTACTACCGCTACCGACAAAACCATTGTCTATTCGACCGATAATGACAACATGAAGGTAGCTCGTCCCAAGTATTACTACAAGGCGCTAGCCAAGAAAAAGGGAAACAACTATTACACCATTGGCTTCCGATTTGATAATAAGCAGTACCCCTCGGGCACAAGCTACAACAGTTACCGGGTAACGGTGGCCGAACTGGAGGCCGAAACTGGATTTACCTTCTTCCCTTCACTCTCAAGCGAGGTGAAAGGTACGATCGATAGCAGTCAGTGGTAAATCGATCATTTAGTGCACTTCTCTTCGGAGCCATCTTCTTCGAAGGGTTTTACAACGAATACTAGAATTATAACATTTAACAAATTAAGAAAAAATGAAAATTAAAAATTTACTGGGAGCAGCATTAATCCTTCCCGCTATGATGGGAACTGGCTGTAGTGCAGATGAGCACTTAACATGTGGTTGTGACAATCAACTTACCTTCAGTGCTCGTGTAGTCGAGGGAGCTTCACGTGCCATTGGTACATCGTGGAGTAAAGGTGATGCTGTCGGTCTTTTTATGGTTCAAGCAGGTACTGAACTGTCAGCATCGAACTTGGTGAACAACGTTGCCAACAACAAGTATGTTACGCTCGAGGGCGATGGCACTTTTGAACCTCAAGGTATCACGAACATTGCTTACTACCCAGCCGATGGATCGGCCGTGGACTTTGTAGCTTACTATCCTTACAAGAGCAATCTTTCGGGTTTTAACTATGCCGTAAATGTAACCGACCAAACGAATCCCGAAGCAATCGATCTACTTTATTCGAACGATGCCAAAGGAATGGATCACGATAGCAAAGCGACGATGATGTTTCACCACAAGCTTACACGCATGGTTTTGACCATTAAAGAGGTGACTAACAACCGTTCGGTGGAGGGCGTTCAAGTAACCATGAATGGTATGCACACAGAAGGTACGTTCGATTTGAGCACTGCTTCTTTGGAATTAACAAGTGGTTCAAAAAACGATGTAGCTGCTAAAATGTTTACTCTCCCTTCGGGAACGGCACAAGCAGAGATTATTATGTTGCCTGAGGTGGCTCAAGCAGGTGCTTCACTTACCTTTACACACCCAACGGCGGGTACTTTTGTACACAAATTCGAAGAGGGTCAATCTTTTGAAAGTGGCAAACAAATCAATATTGAGGTTCTTTTAAACGGAACAGGTAGCGAGAACAAAGTAGTGATACTTACTAGCAACATCACACCTTGGGACGAGGTAGATGGTGGCAAGATTGAGGTAGACTTTGGTACTACTGAAGAGGCTACCTTGGCAGTAAACCCCACTTCGGTAAGTTTCGATGCTGCAGGCGGTACACAAAACCTTGCTGTAACGGTAACGAACCAAGGCGATAATGCTATTAGCATCAGCTCACTTTCGGGTATTCTTTCGGCTACATTGAATGGTAGCACCATTACTGTTGCAGCTGCCGAAAATACAACGAGCACAGCTGTAGCTCAATCATTGACCGTATCGTTAACCAACGGTGCTAGTGTAGTAGTGCCTGTAACGGTGGCTGCTAAAGTAGAAAGTGGTACGGGTAATACATTGGGTGTAGCAGCAGCTCAAATTGTGAACGATGCTACTGGTAGTGTAGTACTTGGCGTAAATAAGTATGATCAACAATTGGTTGATACTCCTAGCTCTTGGTATACATGGACTACAAGCGGAGTTGATTTCACCGGTGTAAGAATTTGTGTGGCTACAGAAGCAAATGGAAACGGTATTCAAATCCAAGGTAATGCAAGTGATGTTTCTAAACAAGGACGTATATCAAATGTGAGCCCATTAAATGGATTGAAAACAATGACATTGGTATTTAAGGTTGTAACAACAAGCCAATACGATCCAGGGTACAATGTATATGCTGGTACAACAGCCAACCCGTCTGATTCTAACACTACCATTGCTTTAGCAAATAGTAGCGTTGTAACTGAAGGCGACTTTAGAATCTATACACAAACTTATGATTTCAGTGCAGGAAGCTATAGCTACTTTACCATTATGAATGATTTAGTAGGTGCATTGTATTTGGAGTCAATGGAAATTGCTTACAATTAATTGTTTTCTTTGTTTAGAGAATAACTAAACTTCTCTATCTTATAAAAAGTTGCCCTCTTGCTGTAAATAAGCAAGAGGGCAACTCCTTTTTAGTTCCATTTAGTATCATATGGTTTCATTGCGTCTTTTCCGGCTTCTACTACAAGTGTAGTAAAAAGAATCCTTCATCCTTCATATTCTTTGGTAAAGAGTATGTTAGGGTGAAGGATTGCTTTTTTTAGTAGGGGAAAAGGGTAGTTAGAATTTTGCATAAATAGCCTGATACCTTGACCCCAAGTTTACCAATTTCTCTTCATTCAGTAACCGGTTGATGTGGCGAATGGCTTTGCTTCGAGTAAACTGACAGATCTTTTCCAACTCACCCCGTGTTAGGGTTTGATTCTCTGTAAAGTGGGTAGCTACCAACTCATCTACTTCGGCATCGGTAAGCAGTGCCGAATGCTTTTTCTTTTCTGAACGTTCCAATTTAGCAGTTGCGAGCTTTCGTTTAAGCTGATTGTCGGCACGAAACGTGATCTCTTTCACTTTAACATGCTCCGCTCGGGTACGTGGAGTAACCTCTTCGGCACTACAGGTTAGTGACAGATTAAACGAACCTATTCCAGTGAGTTGTACGCTTCTTCCCTCCCTCAATCCTTGCTCAATGATGTGGCTTAGCTCAGTTAGGCAGGCCACTACATCGCTGTCAGTGAGGGAGCAGCGGTGGTTGATGAGTGAAAGTATCTCGTCATTTTCTAACGGAGTTTTGTTAATAACACGGGGATGATAGCTTTGATTGGCTTCGGTAGCTTGAGGGTTGGGGTAGAAATCGAACTGAATGGCCATGTTTTTTAGTCTATTTAAGGGTTACTGTTTCTCTTTCTTAAAGCCATTTTTGGTGTTTGACTCTAGTGCAACAGCTGTTCCACTCTAGTCAAACAAGTGTTGCACTCCAGTCAAACAGGTAATTGACTCTAGTGCAACACTAACTTTATGCGTGCAAGATACTGATTTTGTTTGGATTAAAAAAGAGTTTATTCGGTTCGTTCTTACTCTTTTTAAGGGTGTAAGGTGATCTATCTGAAAAAAGCAATAGGTCTTTTTTAGTAGGGTTCAATCATTTATATAACGGGGTTATTCCCTGTTTATCAAAGATCCTTTAACGATTTTGTTCACCTATTTATACAGTGTCACTTATTCTCATGAGTAGAGGTGTGCTTTCATCGCAAATTATTCTTATTTAGAGGTTTGTGTTTGGTGAATCTAAAAAAAGAGTATCGAGTAGTAGGCGCTGTTTTACTCGATTCATTCTCCATCACTGTTTCTATTTTTAGCATGCCTCAAGCTGCTGAAGTTACGAAAATAGTAATTAGTCACAAACACCTTATCTACGTCCATCTACCCCCCACATCATCTTGCTACGTAGGGTTTCAAAGAAAGAGTGGTTGCAGCGTTGGATCACTTTGATCACATAGTTGGCTTTGCGAATGGTTAGTTTACTGCCTTGTCGGCACGTTTCGCTGCGTCCATCGATCGCTATAAGGAAGTTGTGGCTGCGACTCTCTACATCCAATGTAATTTCCCACTCATCGTTAATAACCATGGGGCGTACATTTAAACTGTGTGGTGCTACCGGAGTAATAGAGATGGTTTTGCTTTGGGGTACCATAATGGGTCCCCCTACGCTTAGCGCATAGGCAGTCGATCCGGTAGGAGTGGCAAAGAGCAACCCATCGGCTTGGTAGGTGTGAAGATATTGGCCATTAACGGAAGTGTGAATAGCAATCATCGAAGAGCTGTCTCGCTTTAAAATGGCTATTTCATTCAGTGCATAGGGGTATCCCTTTAAAAGTTGTCCGTTGCAAAAGAGTTGAAGTACACTTCGTGGGGCTATTTTGTAGTTGCCTTTGTAAATCTCTTCAATCGTCTCTTCCATTTCGCTGGGCGATGTATCGGCCAAAAAACCCAATCGACCGGTATTAATACCTAAGATGGGTATCTCTCTGGCGCCGACTTTACTGGCTGCTTTTAAAAAGGTGCCATCGCCTCCCAAGCTTATCACAATGTCTGCCTCAAACTTATCGCCGTCAAAAGCGGTAATGTGAGACAAATCAAGCTGCTGCTGCTCTTTTAGGAATTGGTGAAACTCTTTGTTTATAGTAACTTGAGCCCCTCGTTTAGCCAAAAGGTTAAGCAGCTGGTTGGCGTGAGCCGATTTTTTGGCTTGATAGGTGTTGCCGAATAATGCAAATTTCATAACGATTGAGCCCTTTAATTTATTTAAATGTTATTTTCGTAATACTCAGTAACGAGAATATCAGAATTCCTACTAACTTTGCATGTATAGTAATGCAAAGATAAAAAAAGATTGCAAAGATGACAAAGCTTAGTGTAAACATAAACAAGGTGGCCACGTTGCGTAATGCACGCGGTGGAAACTCGCCTCATGTAGTAAATGTAGCGTTAGATTGCGAAAAGTTCGGTGCGGAGGGCATAACGGTCCACCCGCGTCCAGACGAAAGACATATTACTCGAAAAGATGTATATGATCTTCGTCCCGTGCTTCGTACGGAATTTAACATTGAGGGGTATCCGAGTCCAGAGTTTATGGATTTAGTATTAAAGGTAAAACCCCATCAAGTAACCTTAGTGCCCGATACGCCTGAGCAGATTACCTCTAATTCAGGATGGGATACGAAAACACACTTCGATTTCTTATCAGAAATTGTTGGCAAACTGAGTGATGCGGGGATTCGTAGCTCACTGTTTGTTGGAACCGACTGTGAACTGATTGAATATGCAGCAAAAACGGGTGCCGATCGTGTTGAGTTGTATACTGAGCCCTATGCAACGATGTATCCAACGGATCCCGAAGCAGCAGTGGCGCCTTTTGTCGAAGCAGCTACTAAGGCACACAATTTAGGCTTAGGCTTAAATGCAGGCCACGATCTTAGTCTAGAGAATTTAGCGTTCCTTTATAAAAACATCCCTTGGTTAGACGAAGTCTCTATTGGACATGCATTGATTAGTGATGCTCTATACTTGGGATTGAAGGAAACCATTGAAGCGTATAAAAATTGTCTTCGTTAATATACTATGATGAACTTAACTTTACTAGCAGCTCAAACAGCTGTTGCACAAACGCTTGCAGGAGATAATCCTGTGTTGACTCCCATTGCAGCGGAGCCAGAGATGAATTTAATGGATATGGCCATGAAGGGTGGATGGATTATGGTGGTACTGGCGCTGTTGTCGATGGTATGCTTCTACATCTTCTTTGAACGGGTGGTGACTATTCGCAAAGCCGGAAAAGACGATGCCATGTTTATGGAGCGCATTCGCGATTACATTCGTACGGGCGAACTCAAATCGGCCATTAACTACTGTCGCATTAACGATACACCTTCGGCACGTATGATCGAGAAGGGTATATCACGCATGGGACGCCCTGTGGCTGATGTGCAAGCCGCCATTGAGAACACTGGTAATATTGAGGTGGCGAAACTCGAGAATGGATTACCTATTATGGCTACTATTGCCGGGGGAGCACCCATGATTGGTTTCTTGGGAACTGTTATTGGTATGGTGCAAGCCTTTTACGAAATGTCTAATGCTGGTAACAATATTGATATTACGCTTCTTTCGGGAGGTATTTATGCGGCTATGATTACTACAGTAGGTGGATTGGTTGTGGGTATTGCGGCTATGTTTGCTTACAACTACTTGGTAACGCGTGTAGATAAGGTAGTGAGCCAAATGGAGTCACGCACCATGGACTTTATGGACTTACTGAACGAACCGGTTCAAAAATAGGAGCGTATGGCACTGAAACGACGAAACAAAATATCGCCCAACTTTAGCATGGCATCCATGACGGATATCATCTTCTTGTTGCTGATATTTTTTATGATTACATCGACCATGGTCTCGCCCAATGCTATCAAGGTGTTGTTGCCTCAGGGCAAACAACAAACCTCGGCTAAACCACTTACACGCGTTATTATCGATAAAAATCTAAACTTCTACACCGCTTTTGGAAATGAAGATGAGATGCCGATTGATTTGGAGGAGCTACCCAGTTTCTTGCAACGCTGTGCCGAGAAGGAGCCCGAAATGTACGTGGCGCTCTATGCCGACGAGGTGGTTCCATACCGCGAAATTGTTCGGGTATTGAACATAGCCAACGAAAATAACTTTAAAATGGTGTTGGCTACCCGCCCGCCCGAGAAGAAACGATAGAAACGCATGAAGAGGAACAAAGTAACAGGATGGGTAGGTACGCTACTCCTACATATCGCTATTTTACTACTGCTTTGGTGGATTGGGGTAACTCGTCCTACACCGCAGGAGGAGGGAGGTGTGCCTGTTATGCTGGGAAACACCGAACTGGCTCAGGGAGAATCGGCTCCTTTTAAAATGACGGAGGTCGACATCTTTCAAGAACCCGAACCAGTGGCTCCTCAGATGCCCGAAGTAGCACCTCCTGCTGAAGTTGCAGATGCTGCACGTGGCGAAGAGATGCTTACGCAGCAAGAGGAAGAGACGGTTGTACTTCCTCCTAAAAAAGAGGAGGCCAAGAAGGAGAAGCCCAAGAAAAAAGAGGAACCTAAAAAGGTAGAGCCGAAGAAGGAGGAGTCCAAAAAGGTTACTCCGCTTAAGGAGACTCCTAAGAAAGTAGAGACCAAACCCGAAGTGGTGAAGCCTAAAGAGCCTACGGAAGCCGAAAAAAGAGCCGAAGCTGCACGGGTGGCCGAAGCCAAACGATTGGCCGAAGAGAAGGCGGCAGCCGAAAAAGCGGCCAAGAACATTGCAGGTGCTTTTGGAAAAGGTACCCAAATGGGAAGCAGTGGAACGGCTATCCAGGGAGAGGGCATGCAGGGAAGCACCACGGGAAACAGTAGCGAGGGGAAAAACTCGGGAGCTGGTGGCTCAGGTGTTTACGACTTAAATGGGCGTTCGCTAGGTAGCGGTGGTTTGCCGATGCCTGCCTACAAGGTACAAGAGGAGGCGCGTGTGGTGGTTACTATTACCGTTAGCCCAAGCGGTCAGGTGGTAGGAACTAGCATAAATAAACGAACCAATACCACGAATGAGGTGTTGCGTAAAGCGGCCGAAGAGGCTGCACGCAAAGCGCGATTTAACCAAGTGGATGGCGTAAACAACCAAACAGGTACCATTACCTACTATTTTAAATTGAAATAACGTAATCAATCCATAGAAGAATATGAAAACAGTTTATCTTTTTTTAGCCGAGGGATTTGAAGAAATTGAAGCCATCTCGCCCATCGATATTATGCGTCGTGCCGGATTAAAGGTGAAAACCGTATCCATTCTGCCTACGAAAGAGGTGTGTGGTGCCAATGGAATTACCATAACAGCCGATTGTTTGTTCGATGAGGTGACTGCGGATGGTGCCGATATGTTGGTGCTTCCTGGAGGAATGCCGGGGGCTACAAACTTGGATGCACACGCTGGTTTAAGTGCACTAATTTTGAACTATGCTGAAGCGGGAAAACCCCTTGCTGCTATTTGTGCTGCACCTCTGGTATTGGGTAAACGGGGCTTGTTGGCTGGTAAGAAGGCGACTTGTTATCCGGGGTTTGAAAACTTTTTAGAAGGAGCCAATTATACGGCTGCTTTGGTAGAAAAGGATGGGCTGTTTATCACGGGTAAAGGCCCAGGTGCTGCTTTTGCTTTCGCTTTTGCCATTGTCGAAGAGCTATGTGGCCTTGAGATGGTGAATCAGTTGAAAGCGGGAATGATGATGCCTGCATGAAAAAAGCAATTATAGTTGTAGCTGGAGGAAAGGGGCTACGCATGGGAGGAGAGATTCCCAAACAGTTCTTGCCTGTAGAGGGGCTTCCTGTTTTGATGCGTACCTTGAATCGTTTTTATCAATACGATTCCTCCATAGAGCTTATATTGGTCCTTCCAGAGAGTCAGCAGACTTACTGGAAGGAGCTTTGTTTAACGCATAATTTTACCTTGAACTATCAATTGGCTAATGGGGGCAAAACTCGTTTCCACTCCGTTAAGAATGGGTTGGCTAAGGTGAGCGATGCGGAGCTAGTAGGGGTACATGACGGGGTGCGTCCTTTTGTCTCTACGGCGGTGATTAATCGTTGCTTTGAACAGGCTGCTTTGAAGGGGGCAGCTATCCCCGTAATTGATGTGGTTGAGACGGTACGCCAACTAACTGAACAGGGAAGTGTAACGGTGCCTCGTGATCACTACAAATTGGTACAAACTCCTCAGGTGTTTCAGACAGATTTGTTGCGACATGGTTACGAACAGCCCTTTAATGAGTTTTTTACAGACGATGCTTCGGTAGTAGAAGCGCTCGGAAAATCGATCCAATTGGTAGAAGGAAACCGAGAAAATATGAAAATAACCACCCCTTTTGATTTGAAACTGGCTGCGCTATTGGCGCATGCCGAGTAATAAATAGCAGAAGCAAGCTGCTTGGAGACTATGTTTGATATAACGACTCGTGATATAAAATTTTTGCAGGGAGTGGGTCCGCAACGGGCGGCTACTCTAAACAAAGAGTTAAACCTTTACTCTTTGCGTGATTTACTCTACTACTTTCCCTATAAATACATCGATCGAAGTCGGCTCTATTATGTTCACGAGATAGATGGAAATATGCCCTACATTCAGTTGAAGGGAAAGATTCTTAGTTTTGAAACCTTTGGCGAAGGGAGGCAACGCCGTTTAGTAGCCCATTTTAGTGATGGCACGGGTGTGATTGATCTGGTTTGGTTTCAAGGATTGAAATTTATTACGGGCAAATATAAAATAGGCGAGGAGTACATTGTATTTGGTAAGCCTACCGCTTTTAACGGGCGCTTTAATGTGGCACACCCCGATATCGATCCAGCCTCTGAACTGACTCTCTCCACAATGGGGTTGCAACCCTACTACAACACCAGCGAGAAGATGAAGCGCGGCTCGCTCAATTCTCACGCACTACAAAAATTGATGGTCAATGCCTTTGCGGCTATACAAGAGGGGATATGTGAAACACTTCCTTCTCAACTGATGGCGCAGAATCATCTGATTGGAATTAATGAAGCACTTCGTGGCATACACTTCCCTAAAACCCCCGAGGAGCTTCGTAAGGCACAATATCGATTGAAGTTCGAGGAGCTCTTTTATATACAACTTAATATTCTTCGCTTTACCAAGGAGCGTAAGCACAAATTTAGGGGACTAAACTTTGAGCACGTAGGAGCTATCTTCAACACCTTTTATACGCAGAACCTTCCTTTTCAATTAACGGGTGCCCAAAAACGGGTGGTCAAAGAGATTCGCAATGATATGGGTAGTGGTCGACAAATGAATCGCTTGCTACAGGGAGATGTGGGGAGTGGTAAAACTTTAGTGGCACTTCTCTCTATGTTGCTAGCGCTTGACAATGGTTACCAAGCTTGTATGATGGCACCTACCGAGATTTTGGCTACGCAGCACTACGAGGGGATACAGAAGTTACTACACGGTATGAATGTACGTGTAGCACTGCTCATGGGCTCTGTAAAAGGGAAGAAGCGTGAGAAAATTCTAAACGATCTATTAGTTGGTGATGTGGATATATTGATTGGTACCCATGCCGTGCTAGAAGATAGTGTCAACTTTTCATCGCTAGGGTTGGTGATTATTGATGAGCAACACCGTTTTGGGGTGGCACAACGAGCCAAATTGTGGGGTAAGAATAGTGCACCACCACACATCTTGGTCATGACGGCTACCCCCATTCCACGTACATTGGCTATGACGCTCTATGGAGATCTTGATGTTTCTGTTATTGATGAGCTACCTCCGGGTAGAAAGCCGATACAGACCATCCACCAATTTGATAATCGCCGTATCTCGATGTACGAAGCCATTCGTAAACAACTACTTGAGGGACGACAAGTTTATATTGTCTATCCACTGATTCAGGAGAGTGAGAAGATGGATATCAAGAATCTTGAAGAGGGTTATATGCACATCACCGAAGAGTTTCCGGACTGGAAGGTGAGTAAGGTGCACGGTAAAATGAAACCGGCTGAAAAAGAGGCAGAGATGCAGCGATTCATTACGGCCGAAACACAGATAATGGTAGCTACCACTGTGATAGAGGTAGGGGTAAATGTACCCAATGCTTCGGTTATGGTGATCGAGAATGCGGAGCGCTTTGGTTTATCGCAGTTACATCAGCTGCGCGGGCGAGTAGGGCGGGGTGCCGACCAGTCGTACTGCATCTTGGTTACTTCGTATAAAATGACCGAGGATACCCGCAAGCGCATTGAAATTATGGTTCAAACCAATGATGGATTTGAGATAGCCGAAGCCGACTTAAAATTGCGAGGGCCTGGCGATTTGGAGGGTACACAGCAGAGTGGTGTGGCTTTTGATTTGAAGATTGCAGACCTTGCCAAAGATGGACAACTTTTGCAGTATGTACGCGAGATTGCCACCCAAATTGTAGACAACGATCCCAATGGTGAAAACCCTGATAATGCGATTCTTTGGCAGCAATTACAGGCTTTAAGAAAGGAGAATCAGAACTGGTCAGTCATCTCGTAACAGCGGCAAGTTTTATTACTTTTGTAATAGATTTGTTAAACAGAGGGATTGTGTTGTAAAACATATTTTGCCTAAAAACCGCTTCTCTGATTTATTATACCGCTATTTTGTTCACGCATTTCTCTTAATGTTCTTTTTTTAATCTGTCAAAGTGCGTATAAAAGCTTTGATATCTGGCACTTTCTTTCTAACTTTGGGACAATTTAGTATAAGAACGATTCAAAAAGGGAAGATGAAATGCGTTCATTTTCCCTCTTTGAACTCTTGGTTCGATTCATTTTGAATAAAACCTTGATAGAAAAAGAGAAACAAAGTATGATTTTAAACAGTTTGAAAGCGGTTGCATTGGCAGCATTAACCTTGGTGAGCGTAAACCTCTCGGCACAAGATTTATTGGCAAGACAAGCACCTATCGACAAAAAATTAAAAGTAGTAGACTCATTGGCGTTGATTCGCCAAATTAAGGCTGAAAGAGCAGCATTTCCTGCTTACGAAATCTATCCGAATTGGAACAACGATCGTGTACATGCTTATGGTACAGCTGAGATTCCCGACACGTTTCGGGTAGATTTGAATGGCTTCTACATGCCAACGGAAAATACCAAAATTACCTCTCACTTTGGACCTCGTCGTCGCCGTATGCACAACGGAATTGACGTAAAGGTGTACATTGGCGATACTATTCGTGCGGCCTTTGATGGACGCATTCGCATGGTAAAGTTTGAGCGTCGTGGTTATGGTCAATATGTGGTGATTCGCCACGATAATGGATTAGAGACTGTTTACGGTCACCTTTCTAAGCAATTGGTTAAGGAAAATGAGTATGTGGAAGCAGGTCAACCTATTGGATTGGGTGGAAACACGGGCCGTTCGACCGGTTCTCACCTTCACTTCGAGACTCGCTTGTTGGGGCAAGCCATTAACCCTGCATTAATTTTTAATTTTGAGAAACAAGATATAGTGGCTGATAACTATTTCTTCCGTAGAGGAAATAATCGTTCCAGAACTCCAGCCACAGCTGCGCAGAAGGTAATGGCTTCGACCGATGCAAGTGGTATTCGTTACCACAAGGTGGTAAGTGGGGATACCTTAGAGCGTATTGCCAAGCGCAATGGAACAACCATTGATGCACTTTGCAAACTCAATCAGATTACAAGAAGAACAACCCTGCGACTTGGACAGGTTATCAGATGTTCTTAATTCTATTAATAGATAAGAAATAGAAAGAGGGTGGAAGAGTTCAGACTTTTTCCACCCTCTTTCTTTATATCTAAAAAGAAATTTGTGTAACTTTGTTGCCTATATTTAGTAACATCTGTGATGAAAGATACCCAACAACAATTTGAACATGTATTAGCAATCTGTCGTGAGTTATTTGCGAAGAAATTACATGATTATGGAGCTGCTTGGCGCATTATGCGCCCTATTTCTATAACCGATCAGCTTTTTATTAAAGCCAATCGCATTCGTAGCATTGAAATTAAAGGTCAATCGATGATTGATGAGGGTATTCGATCGGAACTGATTGCCATTGTAAACTACAGCATCATTGGACTCATTCAGCTTGAGTTGGGCTATGCCGATCGCGATGATATGAGTGAAGAGCGTGCACTTGAGTTGTACGATCTCTATGCGAATGAGTCGTTGCAATTAATGCTAGCTAAGAATCATGATTACGACGAGGCTTGGCGTACGATGCGCATTAGCTCGTATACCGATTTGATTCTGATGAAGATTTATAGAACCAAGCAGATCGAAGAGCTGCAAGGGGAGACGTTGGTATCGGAGGGAATTGATGCGAACTATATGGACATGATGAATTATGCCGTGTTTGGATTAATTAAATTGGAGTTTGGAGCATAGTAGAAAACATATTGCTATTGGGGTGTGGGTAACCATTTGCCGTTGTATCCTCTCGTTGACATTTATCTTCTCGGGATTTGTCAAGGCTAATGACTTGCTCGGAAGTCAGTATAAAGTTCAGGAGTATTTAGCCCTTTGGGGGGAAGGCGCTTTCTCCTCGTACTCCTTTGCGGCCGGACTTTTGCAAGGCATCTTGGAGTTTTGTTTGGGCGTTTATCTTCTTTTTGGTATACGTCGAAAGATGACTCCCTTTTTGCTGCTGCTTACCATGTTTGTTATGACTCCCCTTACGCTTTGGTTGGCTCTCTATAATCCAATAGCCGATTGTGGCTGCTTTGGCGATGCGCTTCTTCTAACAAATTGGGAGACCTTTGCGAAGAATCTGTTTCTACTGATTGCGGCTTTTTCTGTTTATAAATGGCGCCGTATAATCTCGCCGCTCGTTACTACCCGTTTTGATTGGATTGTATCGCTTTACACATTTGTTTACATTACGTTGTTTGCACTCTATGCGTATCGCGAACTTCCTCCACTTGATTTTCGCCCCTATCAAATTGGTGTACATCTGCCATCGGCCATGGAAATACCCGAGGGTGAAAAACCAACGCAGTACGAAACACGTTTTCTGCTCGAGAAAGAGGGAGCCCAAAAGGAGTTTACTCTCGAAAATTACCCGGATAGTTCTTGGACCTTTATCGATTCTAGAACGGTGGTAACTGAAAGAGGATATGAACCAACGGTTCACGACTTCTCTATGGTGAGTGTAGAGGAGGGGTATGATATAACCGACGAAGTGCTGCGTGATAGTAGCTACACCTTTCTATTGGTTATGTACCAAATCCATTTAGCCGATGATAGTCGTATTGATTTGGTCAATGAGATTTATGATTATAGCTTAGATCATGAGTATAAGTTTTACGCCTTGACTGCTTCGTCCGACGAAGAGATTGAGGAGTGGAAAGAGCGTACAGGGGCTGAATATCCCTTCTGTATGAGTGATGAAACGGCACTAAAAACGATGATTCGCTCCAATCCCGGATTAATATTGCTAAAAGATGGGGTAATTATTAATAAGTGGAGTGCAACGAATCTACCGGATGAATATGTGTTGACTGATCGTTTGGAAAAGCTTCCTTTGGGAAAAATCATGGATAAGAGTTTTCTACACAAGTTGACTTTGATTGTCGCTTGGTTTGCTTTACCTCTTCTTCTGATGGCGTTCATCGATCTAATTTGGGAACGAATGAAAAAACGAAGTCGAATGAAAAAAAACTCTGCTAGCAAAGTGGAGGTTCAAGAAACAGAGTAGATGGAACGCTACAAGTGATTGGAGAGAAAAAAGAATTTATATAAATAACAAGTATATTACTAACCCTTTTAATAATAAAAGAAAATGAGAAAGAACATTGTTGCAGGAAACTGGAAAATGAACAAAAACCTTCAAGAAGGTATCGCTTTGGCTAAAGAATTGAACGAAGCATTGGTTGCTGACAAACCTAACTGTGATGTAGTAATCTGTACGCCATTCATCCACTTGGCTTCGGTAACTCCTATCGTTGATTCTAGCATCATCGGTGTAGGTGCAGAAAACTGTGCTGACAAAGTATCAGGTGCATATACAGGTGAGATTTCAGCTGAAATGGTTGCTTCTACAGGTGCTTCTTACGTTATCTTGGGTCACTCTGAGCGTCGTGCTTACTACGGTGAAACTGTTGAGATGTTGGAAGACAAAACGAAATTGGCTTTGGCTAACGGTTTGACTCCTATCTTCTGTATTGGTGAAGTTCTTGAAGAGCGTGAAGCAAACAAACAAAATGAAGTAGTAGCTGCACAGTTGGCTTCTGTATTTGCTTTGTCTGCTGAAGATTTCGCAAAAATCGTATTGGCTTACGAACCTGTTTGGGCAATCGGTACTGGTAAAACTGCTACAGCTGCACAAGCACAAGAAATTCACGCATTTATCCGCTCTTTGATTGCGAAAAACTACGATCAAGAAACAGCTGATAACACTTCTATCCTTTATGGTGGTAGCTGTAACCCAACAAATGCGGCAGAATTGTTTGCTAACCCTGACGTAGATGGTGGTTTGATTGGTGGTGCTGCATTGAGCGTTGCTAACTTCAAAGGTATCATTGACGCTTTCAAATAAGAATGCAAAAAAAAGAGAAGAGTTTCGCTTTGGAGTGAACTCTTCTCTTCTTTTCTTCTTCTATTTGAATAACCCTTGTTCTGCATCTTTCGCAATTCCATGGAGGATAAACTCTATAGGGAATGAGTTGTTGAAAGTGTTTTGATATTTCTTAGGCTTTTGAATGTTTACACCATTTCATTCCTTAAAGGTCAACTAATAGAATACAATATGATAAAATCGTCTTTACTATTTCTTTTCCTAGTTGGTGCTACTTGTACTACTTTTGCTCAGGAGCGCATTGTTAATTATTTGCAGCAAAATAGAGCTGGGCAGGGGCAAGTAACCATTCAGCAAGATAGTAGGATTACTGCTTTGTTGGGCTCTATACACGAAAAAAGTGAGATGGGTGAATCCTCTACACTGAAGGCGAGAGGCTACCGCGTACAAGTCTATGCAGGCAACAACTCGCGAACAGCTCGTAACGAAGCAACGAGTGTGGGCGAAAAGGTAAAAAGTGTGTATCCCAATTTACCGGTCTATACTTACTTCCAACAACCTCGTTGGTTATGTAGAGTCGGAGACTACCGAAGCATTGAAGAGGCCGATGCCATGATGCGTCGCTTAAAAGCTACTGGTAAGTTTAAAGAGGTATCCATTGTACGTGAACAAATAATTATTCCCCTAGATTAATATGGACCAACTAATGCACCCTGAATGGGCGCCCGAAAAGATTGAGAAGCTAAAAGAGCACTATGCTGGCATTATCTCCTTACTTGGTGAAGATGTGGAGCGCGAAGGCTTAATTAAAACTCCCGAACGTGTAGCGAAAGCTATGCTAACTTTAACTCGTGGATACGAACAAAGCCCCCACGCTATCCTAGAGGCTGCTAAGTTTAAAGAGGATTATGGGCAAATGGTTATTGTAAAAGATATCGATTTTTTTTCGCTTTGTGAACACCACATGCTTCCTTTTTATGGGAAAGCGCACGTGGCTTATATTCCCAATGGTTACATTACTGGATTGAGCAAGATTGCGCGGGTAGTCGATGTTTTCTCGCACCGTTTGCAAGTGCAAGAGCGTATGACTCTACAAATAAAGGAGTGTATTCAAGAAACCCTAAACCCACTCGGTGTAATGGTGGTGGTAGAGGCTAAACACATGTGTATGCAGATGCGCGGTGTAGAGAAGCAAAATGCCATTACTACTACCTCTGATTTTACGGGTGCCTTTAAGCAAGCTAAAACGCGTGAAGAATTTATGGACTTAATTCGCCACAACCGCTCGTTTTAAGAATCATTGAATCATAATCCGGTAGTTACTCTTTTGAGTCTTATGGCTACTGAATTCTCTATCGGTTTATGCTTTTAATATGACTCTGTCACCTGCTTGTTTGGCCATTTCTTTGAGTAATTCACTTAACTCTTTGTAGTGTGTCATCACCTCTTGACAGCGCACAGGATCGTTGCTAATGGCAGGGTCGCTCAGCGATTGAACAGTGTGTCTCATCTCCTCGTCTAAAATAGCGAGTTTAAAATCGATTACTTGGCGAGGTACTAACTCGTGCAAACGCTCTTCGTCTGTAATTAGCTTTTGCGATTTTGAGTGGTATTTGCTTAGTTGGTAGCGATCACTAATCATATCGGCAGCTAACTTACTCACCTCGGCTTGCGGATGCGAAAGAAAGTAGCGCTCGGCTACAAAGCTCGCCTCACTCATCCGCTTTTCTGCTTCGGTAAAGATGAATCGATGCAATGCATCGTGAAACTGAAGCTCATCTTGTTTCAGACTTTCTACTATATAGCCCATTACTGAGAGTGGATGCTCTCCTCCCTCTTCATCTTCGATATAACACATTATTTTCTCACCATGGCGTATAATGGTCTGTACCAAAGCCTGTTCTTTGGCATAGAAAAGCATCTTCTCCTTTCCCTCTTGTGGAATGTAGGAGTGATAGTTTGTTTGTGCAGCCTGCTGGCTAGGTGGTGCAGGTTCATCATCGACCCCCATGGGTGGAGGCATATCGGTGGGGTAGGGTGCTGGTGTACTCGGTTGTTTTTGCTCTTTGAAGAGACTCTCTTTACGTGCATCATCTCGGCGAAGTAGGTGCTTCTTTATCTCGTTTTGAATGATGCGTTCGTCTACATTTAGCATCATAGCACACTCCTTTAGGTAGGCATAGCGTACAATATCATTCGGTATGAGTCCGATGCTTTTGGCCATATCCTCTATCAGCATAGCTCGCTTAAGTGGATCGTTTTGAACTCCCTGTGCAAGGCGTTTTATCTTAAAACGTACAAAGTTCTCTTCGTGTGTTTCAAGGTACTCTTTAAGTGCAGTCGATCCATGTTTCTTGGCATAGCTATCGGGATCGTCTCCATCGGGAAGTAGGAGTAGTTTAATGTCGAGCCCCTCTGCCAACAAAAGGTCTATCGCTTTAAAACTGGCAGCAATACCTGCTTGGTCTCCATCGTATAAAATGGTGACATTCGTGGTAAATCGGTGTATAAGCTTAATCTGTCCTTGAGTAAGCGCCGTACCCGAAGAGGCTACTACATTCTCAATGCCACTTTGGTGCATGGCTATTACGTCCATATAGCCCTCTACCAAGTAGCACTTTTCCTGCTTCATCATGGCCTGTTTGGCAAAATAGATGCCATATAGCTCGTTGCTCTTGTGGTAGATTTCGCTTTCGGGTGAGTTTACATATTTAGCAATTTTCTTTTCACTGCTCAGGGTACGCCCCCCAAATGCAACCACCTTTCCCATAACCGTATGTACCGGAAAGATAACCCTTCCCCAGAAACGATCTCGTATGCTTCCATCCTCACGTTCATAGCAGAGTCCTGTTTTTACTAAAAACTCTTTTCGATACCCCTTTTGAACTGCCTCTTTTGCGAGTGCATCGTGCGAGGAGGTACTGAAACCCAACTGGAACTTTTTGACAATGTCGTCACGAATACCTCGCTGACGAAAATAGGTCATGGCAATGGCTTTGCCATCGGCATGATTGTATAAGATGTTTTGAAAGTAGTTGCGGGCAAACTCATTCACCACAAAAAGGCTCTCTCTAATGCTTTGATCATCCTTTTGCTGTTGTGTAAGTTCGCGTTCGGCTACTTCAATGTGGTATTTTTTGGCCAGCCATTTTAACGCTTCGGGGTAGCTCATTTGCTCGTGCTCCATGACGAAGTGCACGGCATTTCCCCCCTTTCCGCACGAGAAACATTTGCAAAGCCCTTTGGAGGGCGATACATAGAAAGAGGGCGATTTATCGTCGTGAAAAGGGCACAATCCTACGTAGTTTACTCCCCGTTTGCGGAGTGAAACAAAATCGGATACTACATCGACTATCTGCGCAGCATCGAGTATGCGGTCTATGGTGGGTTGATCAATCATTCTAGTTGCAAAGATATAAAAAAACAAGGGCCTACTTCTTCAAGTAATCCCCTATTTTTCTAATTAACTAGAATCTTAAAATAACGAAATCGCTTTTCGTTTTTGCTATCTCGTTGTTAAGTCTCCTCCTCTCTTTGGTTTAGAAAGGTGGCCAAACTTTATGTTTAGTTACTGTACCTTATATAAAACAGCGGCTTAAGGTTGAAAAACCCTAAACCGCTGTCGAACTTTATAATAAGAAATAGATTATCGAATCGTAAAAACCTCTGCTTACTTAATGTTAGCGTTAAGTTTATTCCATTCGCTTACTGCTGGAAGTACACCCATTTCGATTACTTCATCACGAAGTGCACAAAGGTGTTTGTAGCTGTTAGCCAATGCCTCTTCTTCTTCAGGAAGTCCGTTAAGAGTCTCCATTTTTACACCATCTTTGCTGATAGTAGTTTCCCATGCCATCATAATGTGATCGTATTTGTCGTTCGATACATAAGTACCTGCAGGCCAAGGGAATGCTTTGCCACCCATAGCAGCACCAATCATTTCGATCGATACATACGAAGGACTTTGGAAAGATGAACGTCCGCGAAGGTTGATAATGTTCAAACCACCTTTGGTTACTTTTTGTTGGATCTCTGCCCAAACCTCTTTGCTTAGCTTTTCGCTACCGATAAGTTCTGTCAATGGAGTACCATCTACTTTAGCAGTCGATGCAAATACGGCCATTTGTTCACCGTGTCCACCGTATGTACGGCAGTTGGTAATTTTATCAACAGGAAGGTTAAAATGTTTAGCTAGCTCGCTACGAAGGCGTGTGCTGTCAAGTGCTGCCAATGTAGAAACTTGTGAAGGTTTCAAACCTGAGTATAGTAATGTAATTAGACCTGTAATATCGGCAGGGTTAAAGATAATCACTACGTGTTTTACATCGGGGCAATATGCTTTGATGTTTTGACCCAATTCTTGTGCAATGACTGCATTACCTTTCAAAAGGTCTTCGCGAGTCATGCCTGCTTTACGTGCTGCACCACCTGATGATACAATGTATTTAGCATCTTTGAAAGCCTCTTCAATATTCGAAGTGAAAGTAATGTTTACTCCGTTAAATCCACAGTGGTACAACTCTTCAGCTACACCAGCTAGACCTGTTTCGAAGGGGTCGTAAAGACAGATATTTGAAGTTAAACCCATCATGATGGCTGTTTGAGCCATGTTTGAACCAATCATACCTGCTGCACCTACGATGGTTAGTTTTTCGTTTGTCACAAAGTTCATAATCTTGCTTATTTAGTTTATATTTCGAATAACGTTTTTTACTTCCACTTGTTTCAGGAAGACGTACAAAGTTATCTCTTTTTAGCATCCGTTGCTTATCACTTCTTTTTATGCCAAATAAGTAAAAGTTATCACCTTTTATTTGCGAGAGTAAGTCCTTCTATTTAATTACTTTGAAATTCCTTAAGTGCTCTGTCTTTTATAAACAATACTCCATTTTGTGCTTTTTTTTTGTGTAAGTTTGCATCTATACTAGGAGGAATATTGTCAATTGCAAGGATTTTTTTCTAGTTTAGATTGCTCTAACTCTTTTAGTCTTGATTTAAACCTATTGATTTATCCTTAAAATACGATGCTATGAACTTACTTGCTCTATCAAATTTGACCCTTCCCATTGAAGATCCAGTGATTAAATTTTTAATCATACTAATTATTATTCTATTTGCTCCGCTTCTGCTCAATAGAATGCGCATCCCTCATATTTTGGGTCTTATTATAGCAGGTGCTATTGTAGGACCGAATGGCTTTAACCTGATACTTCGTGATAGTAGCATTATTTTGTCGGGAACAGCGGGTCTGCTCTACATCATGTTTTTAGCTGGACTCGAAATTGATTTAAACGAGTTTATAAAGAATAGCAAGAAAAGTTTGGCTTTTGGATTACTCACCTTCTCTATACCTATGACTTTGGGTATATTGGCAGGAGTCTATCTGTTGCAAATGCCTCTTATTTCGGCAGTACTGCTAGCCAGTATGTTTGCCTCGCATACCCTTATTGCCTATCCAATCATTGCTCGGTTGGGAGTAAAGCGGAATAGAGCAGTAACCATAACGGTGGGTGGAACCATGATAACCGATACATTAGCCCTCTTATTGCTAGCCGTGATTGTAGGTATGTCGAAGGGAGAGGTTGGGCTTGATTTCTGGATTCAACTATCGCTCTCGGTTTTAATTTTTGCCTCTATTGTCTGGTTCCTCTTTCCACCCATTGCTCGTTTGTTCTTTAAGCACTGTTCCGACGAGCTTTCTCAATACATTTTTATTCTGGTTATGGTTTTTCTAGGTGCTGCGCTTGCGGAGTTGGCAGGTATTGAAGCGATTATAGGTGCCTTTCTTGCCGGATTAGCCCTGAATAAGCTCATTCCCCATGCTTCGCCGCTAATGAACCGAATTGGTTTTATAGGTAATGCCATCTTTATTCCTTTTTTCTTGATTGGCGTGGGGATGATTTTGGACTACAAAGTCTTTATAACCGATTTGCGAACCATTTATACAGCTGTTGTAATGACTGCTATAGCTACTCTATCTAAATATTTGGCAGCCTATATAACGCAAAAGAGATTTGGATATAGTCTGGGTGAACGATCCATTATTTTTGGGTTGAGTAATGCCCAGGCAGCAGCTACATTGGCTGCCGTCATGGTAGGGTACAATGTAATTCTAGGTTATACCGAAGCAGGTCTCCCCATTCGCTTACTGGATGATGCTATCTTAAACGGTACCATTATTATGATTTTTGTAACTTGTACCATTGCCTCCTTTGCGGCACAAAAAGGAGCGCAGCAGTTGGTTCGCGATGGTGCTCTTAGAGATGTAGTCAAGGGAGCTAAAGAGCATACTAATATCTTAATTCCTGTACGTAACCCCATGCATGTAGAGAGTCTATTGGGGCTGGCTCATTTTTTGACACCTGATGCCAATCACCATGTAATATCAGTAGCTACTATTATTGGTATTGACTCTGATAAAGAGAAGCAGGCGGAGAATGCTAAATTGGTATTCGAACGGGCTAGCGATTACAGCTCGGCCGCCAATCGAACAATTAATAACTGTTTGCGTTACGATACAAATTTCAGTAATGGCATTTTGAATCTTATTAATGAGTATGAGGTAGACGATCTTATAATGGGATTAGATTCAAGTAAATTATTGAAAGAGTCGTCACTTGGAAAGGTGATTCATAATACGGTAAGTCACTCGCAGGTAACTACTTTTATAACTCGATCAATTCAACCCCTCCAAACCATTAAAAGATATGTGCTTTTTGTCCCTCCGTATGCTGAAGAGGAGATGGGCTTTGCTAATTGGGTGGTTAAGTGCAGTAGCCTTTTAAAGTCAACGAGTGCCGATGCGCTTATTTATGCGAATGAAAAGAGTAAAAAGGCTTTGATGAAATTTCCCGAACTGGAACGTGCCACCTTTTTGTTATTGGAACAATACAATGATTTACTCATTGCCTCTCGAAATCTAAAGAAAGACGATGCTTTAATCTTTATATTGAGTAGAAGGTATAATCCCTCCTACAGTGAAAAAATGGAACGAATTCCTCATTATATAGCCAACTATTTCCAAGAGATGAATTTTATACTTATTTACCCCATACAGCAAGTTGAGCAAAGCAGTGTTGAAGATTTTATGAATCCATCTGCTTCACTCTCGGTTTCTAAAATCGAGAACTTTATAGGTAAGTTGGCTCCTAGTGCTACAATGAATGAAGGGGAGAATAGTTAATTGTAATACCAAATGTAGAAGTTTAGGTAGCTAGCAAGTAGCAACCAAGCCATATAAGGCATAAAAAGAATGGAACTTAGTCGATAGCGAGGGTAAGACCAAATGATATAAATGAATACTGCTACATCAAGTAGTAGAATATCAATAAGCCCTAGAAGTGGACTCTCAAGGTAGAAGAAAAAAAATGTCCAGATGAAATTAAGAAAAAGTTGAAAGGCAAAAAGAGTCATAAGCCAGTGTAAACGCCATCTTCGGAGATATCCAATTAAACCAACCGATAGGCCCATGCAGATGTAGAGAAAAGTCCAAGCTATAGGAAATACAATAGGAGAGGGGGTAAAATAGGACTTGCGCAGACTAGGATACCACACTTCCATCGAATTGGATTGGAAGCGACTTGATATGAACCCTGCAATTAGGCAGAGCAGAATAGGAGTGAGTAGCGATAAGAAACCATATGTGGAGATGGATCGTACATTTTTCATACCATGTTTATTCTGTTTATTTTTGTAAAACGGTAAATCTTTCTGTTTTGTTCGTTCCTAGAATCGTTAAATAAGAAGGGAAATTCGTGCTTGTTATATATATATCTGTTATCTAGTTTTTTATGATTGATGTTAATTCTGAATTTAGATAGATTGACTCCTTTTTACAGATCTTATTAACGCTCTTGTTTGAATTTTTATCTGTTAAAAGGTGAAAAAAGAATGGCCGAATGCTTGCAGGTTTGGAAAATATGCCTACCTTTGCACTCGCTTTCGGAAACGAAGTGAAAACGAAAGAAGTTCTTTGAAAAATGGTGCGTTAGTTCAGTTGGTTAGAATACCTGCCTGTCACGCAGGTGGTCATGGGTTCGAGTCCCATACGCACCGCATTACTGAACAAATAGTAACTTTAGTTACTACATTAGGATGGTCCATTCGTATATCGGTTAGTACTCAAGATTTTCATTCTTGCAAGGGGGGTTCGACTCCCCCATGGACTACAATCCTGCGGAAATAGCTCAGTTGGTAGAGCATAACCTTGCCAAGGTTAGGGTCGCGAGTTCGAGTCTCGTTTTCCGCTCTTTCGATTGCCTCTTTAGCTCAGTTGGCCAGAGCACGTGATTTGTAATCTCGGGGTCGTTGGTTCGAATCCGACAAGAGGCTCAAAACAGCAAGCTCGTAAGATTTAAACGTCTTACGAGCTTGCTGTTTTTTTGGCTCTACTCTTCTGCTTGAAGAAGGAGCGTGTGAAGGCTGTGAAGGCAAAAAAGGGTAAGGTAGCTTGCATCTCCTCTTGTGTTACGACTTGAACGCTTCTGAATGAACTGCTTCTTTCCTTAAAAAAGAGAACCTACGATATATGCCAAAGTCTTTGTTTTGTGTACTTTTGCAGAAGTATCTTTTAAAAATAGAAAAACATGCCAGTAAATGTACCCGATAGACTTCCTGCTATAGAATTGTTGAAGGAAGAAAATATATTTGTTATTGATAGTTCGAGAGCGAATGCACAAGATATCCGTCCGTTAAAGATTGTGGTACTCAATCTGATGCCCTTGAAAATAACTACTGAAACCGACTTGGTTCGTCTCTTATCGAATACGCCACTTCAGTTGGAACTCTCTTTTATGAAACTAGAGAGTCATATATCGAAGAATACACCTGCCGAACACATGGAGGAGTTTTATTCTACATTTGACTCAATGCGTAATGAGCGTTTTGATGGAATGATTATTACCGGTGCACCGGTAGAGCAGATGGATTATGAGGAGGTGACTTACTGGAAGGAGTTAACGCAAGTCTTTGAGTGGGCACGTACGCATGTTACCTCTACACTTTATATCTGTTGGGCGGCTCAAGCTGGCTTGTATCACTATTATGGAGTGCCTAAATATCCGCTCGATAAGAAGATGTTTGGTGTGTTTGAGCATCGCATGCATCAGTCAGAACTTCCTATATTTAGAGGCTTTGACGATCTTTTTTATGTTCCTCATAGCCGCCACACCGAGGTTCGTAGAGAAGATATACAAAAGGTTGATGGGTTGACGTTGCTCTCAGAATCACCCGAGTCGGGTGTTTATATGGTAATGGCACGAGGCGGACGTGAATTTTTTATATCTGGACACTCTGAATATTCACCCTATACATTGGATGGCGAGTATAAACGCGATGTAGAGAAGGGGCTACCTATCCAGGTACCTCTAAACTATTATACGAATAACAATCCTGAAGAGGAGCCATTGGTGCGTTGGCGCGGGCATGCCAATTTGCTTTTCTCCAATTGGCTAAACTATTATGTTTATCAAGAAACCCCTTATGATATTAATCAAATTAAATAATGAAGCAACGACCCATTGAACTGTTGGCACCAGCCAAAAACCTGGCTTGTGGACTAGCTGCTATCGAACATGGAGCAGATGCCATCTATATTGGTGCACCCCGATTTGGTGCACGTGCTGCTGCAGGTAATTCGCTTGAAGATATTGCCGAGCTAGTGAAGCAAGCGCATTTGTACCGAGTACGCATTTATGTAGCGCTCAATACGCTATTAACCGACGAGGAGTTGGCGGAGACCGAGTCCTTGATTCACGATCTGTATCGGATTGGAGTAGATGCTATCATTGTGCAGGATATGGGTGTTCTGCAGCTTAAAAATCTACCGCCTATCCCATTTCATGCCAGTACGCAGGTGGATACCCGTACGCCCGAGAAGGCTCGCTTCTTGGAAGAGGTGGGCTTCCGCCAGGTGGTGTTAGCACGTGAATTGGAGTTGACAGAGATAGCTAGAATACACCAGGCGATTCCAAACACTCCGCTCGAGGTATTTGTGCATGGTGCTTTGTGTGTAAGTTATAGTGGACAGTGTTATGTGAGTGAGGCTTGCTACGGGCGCAGTGCCAACCGTGGAGCTTGTGCACAATTTTGTCGGTTGACTTTCGATATGGTCGATGCTACTGGTCGAGAGATTGTACGTAGCAAGCATCTTCTTTCGCTTAAGGATTTAAATCAGAGCGAACGACTCGAAGCGTTGCTAGATGCGGGCGCCTCCTCGCTAAAAATTGAAGGACGCCTTAAAGATGTATCTTATGTAAAAAATGTGACTGCTTACTATCGCAAGAAGTTAGATGCCATTTTGGCTCGTCGCAATGAGTATGTACGCGCATCGGCTGGCGAGGTAAAATTCAATTTTACGCCACAACTTGATAAGAGCTTTAGCCGTGGTTTTACCTCTTATTTCTTAGATGGGAGAGGAGCTGATGTAGCTTCATTTGACACGCCTAAATCATTGGGTGAGGAGATGGGTTATGTGAAGGAGATACGCGATAACTTTATAGTGGTAGCTGGAGTAAAACCTTTTCACAATGGCGATGGACTCTGTTACATAGATGAACAGGGAAAGATGCAGGGTTTTCGTATAAACCGTGCCGACGCTAACAAGCTCTATCCACACGAAATGCCTCACATTAAACCGCGAACAATTTTGTATCGTAACTTTGATCAGGAGTTCGAGAAGCTGTTACAACGCCCTACAGCAGAGCGTAAGTTAGCGGTCGATGCTCTATTAAGTGAAACGACTGAAGGCTTCTTATTAACGCTAACTGATGAAGATAAGAATCAAGCAGTGGTGAATTTAACGCGTACTAAGGAGTTGGCTAGATCACCACAAGATGAGCAATTGAAGAAACAGTTGGCTAAGATGGGGAATACTCCTTTTGAGTTGCGTAGCGCTACCATTGATTTAGCTGATAATTGGTTTATTCCGGCTTCTGAACTTTCGGAGTTACGCCGTCAGGGAGTAGAGGCATTACTAGCTGAACGTGCCGTGAATTATCCCCAAGAAAAGGCTGTTTTACCTCAAAAGAGTGTACAATTTCCACTTTCTGAACTTACTTACCTAGGCAATGTTTATAACAAAGGTGCCCATGCATTCTATACACAGCGTGGTGTTCAGCGTATCGATCCTGCTTTTGAGCAAGAGCCTGTTAAAGATGCTGCCTTGATGTTTACCAAACACTGTTTGCGTTACAGTATGGGTTGGTGTCCTACCTATCAGCGTGGTAATTCTCCCTTTAAGGAGCCTTACTATTTGGTAAGCAGTGATGGACGTAGATTCCGTTTGCAATTTGACTGCAAAGCGTGTCAGATGAAGGTTTATGCGGATGAATAGGACTTACTATTCAATAAAATACCTTTTTGTCTGTAGTTGCCTGATTCTCTTTTATAGTTGAGCAAAAAGTGAGTAGATGAGGATGCTTTGAAATAGATGAGAGAGGTGGATGCGAGGAGATATCCAGATGAATGATAAATAAAGAGCCGTCGATACAAATGGTTGTATGGACGGCTCTTTATTTATTGCGGGTCAATCGGGTAAGGTAGCAATACCGATGCCTCCCATGTTTATCATAACTAAAGGTGGATTTTGATTGATGCATCTTCAATTATTCACATGGGTTTATACAGTTACTTGTTGATATTCAAAAAAGGCAGAGCACCACCACCACTGTAGGTCGGTAGTTTGCCATCCCATTTTTCAATGGCATCCTGTTGAATCAACATGTTTGTGAGTGAGCTAGCAATGGTGCGGTTGTAGTATGCTTCGCCATCGGCTGTAATGCGTAGAGCTTCTGCTTTTCCCTTCGCTTTGGCGATCTCAATCTTTGCATTCGCTTCGGCAGTTTTTACTTCGTTATCGGCTTTTAATGCATCTTGAATGGCTTTATTTTTGGCTTCAATGGCCAGTGATAAAGAGGAGGGTGGTGTAATTTGACTGGTAAATTCTTCTACTACAAATCCTTCATTGTTTAGAGAATTGTTCAGCATTTCACGTACTTCGGCTTCAAAGTTCGCTCGATTTGCCATGAGTTCCTCACTGGCATATTTGTTGGCGGTAATGCGATATGCATCGTAGACTGCAGTGCGCATATACCCTTTCTCAATGTCCTTAATACCCACACGGTATTTCTTAAAAACATCAATAGCTTTCTGCTTGTTAATGGAGTAAGCAAGCATAGGGTTCATTCTAAACTCTGCCGCATCGCGCGTAGTTACCACAAAGTCGGGGTAGTCGCAACGTTGAATAAAGGTGGGGTAGGTGAAAATGGATGTAGTAAAAGGGTTGTACATTACCCAACCACTACAGAAGTCTGCTTTTACCTCTCCCTTATCTGTCAGACTGAATTTAGAGAAGCTAATACCTACTTCGGCACTATCTATTAAGGTACAAGAGGAAAATAGAGCCATGAAAAAGGCTAAGAAGAGAATTTTTTTCATAATTTCTAGCTGTTAATTACTATACGTGTTTTTGTTAGGCACCTAGAGCTGCTTTAAATGAGCTCTCCCTACTTTATAGGGGCTGTAATGTTCTACATTTGCAACAGTGCAGATTGTTTTCAATTCGTAAATTTAGTGATTTTTTTACAATTTATCACTAATTAGACCAGTCAAACGGATTTTTCTCTATCTCATTTGCCTCTGTTTTGATTCGCTTCTGTTTCGTTTTAAGTAGAAGTAGTGTTTCTCGCCTCTTTCTTCTACAAGAACGGAGTGAATAAGTAGGCGAACCATCTTCCAAACCTTCTCCAAACTCCCTCTTTATTGTATCCCTCTTCAGTTAGTAAAGTGCTATCTAGTTTGTCTTCTTCGAAGATGGTTATTAGCTCTTGTGTAGTTTCTGCATTAAAGATGAATGCATTTACCTCGTAGTCGTAGCGCAAGCTTCGGCTGTTTAGGTTGGTGCTTCCTACTGTACAAAAAACGCTATCTACCATCATAATTTTGGCATGGTGAAATCCTCCATTGAACATATAGATCTCTGCCCCTTTTTCTCGAAGTTTGTTGGCCGTATAGAGTGCAGCAGCAGGAGTAAATGGAATATCCGATTTGGAAGGAACCATGATTTCAATCTCTACTCCGCGCTTAAGAGCTTTTCGAATTGCTTTTTTGACACTTATAGTAGGTGTAAAATAGGGATTAATAATTTGTACCTTGTGTTCGGCTGCATTCAGTGACTGAATGTAGGCTTTCCTCATAATTTTGGGCGTTTTTTGGGGAATACGATCTACAATGGCTATTGTTTTTTCTCCTTGGGTATATGCGTTATCGGGCATGCGTAGCGGGTAGTAAGCATCACCTTCTATTGCTTGTTTGGTTGTCTTGTTCCAAATAGCAAGAAAGATATCTTGTAAGTCACTTACTGCATTTCCTTCAATGCGCATGTGCATATCTCGCCAATCGCCTATTTCGGGTAGCCCATTGATGTAGTAGTCGGCTATGTTCATTCCTCCTGTGTAGCCAATGGATCCATCGATAATCACTATTTTTCGGTGATCACGCATAAATACATGATTTATCCAAGGAAAGCGGATCGGGTCAAATTCGACAATTTCTATGCCTCTAGCTCGAATGGCTTCTAGGTGTTTCTTTTGGAGGGGTTGATTGTTGGACCAATTGCCGAAAGCATCGAATAGGGCTCGTACTTCTACCCCTTCTTTCGCTTTTTTAGCGAGCAGATCAAAAAGTGTATTCGCAATGGAGTCGTTGCGAAAGTTGAAATACTCAAGATGAATGTGGTGTTTTGCCTCCTCTATATATTTGAATAAATCTTTAAATTTTAGATCGCCACTAATTAGTAGAGTGACATCATTATTGGTTGTAATTGGAATATTTTGAAGGGTGAAATATTCCATAAGCAGCGAGTCGCTTTTAACTTCATTCGCTACTCTTTTATCTATTTCTATGGCTGCCTTCTGGCTGGGTAATTGGGCAACGACCTCTCTAAGACCTAGGGTCAGAGTAATAAATAGTAGAACCAAAAAACGTTTATTGTTGCGCATAATTAAATTTGAAAGTGAACAGCCACTCATTCGTCCATTTTTGAATATATGAGTATCTGTTCTTAGTTTTTTATTTTGTTATTCCTGATTTGTTTCTCTTTCTTAATTTCTATTCTTTCGTCCGACTTGGTTTTGCATCTCCTCTTGCTCTTCTTCACTGAGCATGCCTAGATGTTCCAATTCTTGAATAATTTGCCGTTCTTTTTTAAGCAACATACGTTTTGCCTTGTCTTGAACCGCGAGTTGGTAGGCAGTAGGGTAATTACTAGCAATATAGTCTAATTTATCTTGTGCTACTGTTTGGTTGGCTTCTAGCTCTTCTTTAATTATTGAAATTGCTTCCTTCTCATTCTCTTCTAATTTAGTAGAATTCATTAATTCAGAGATTAGTAGCAGGCTACTTTCTTGTATGGTTATAAATCCATACAGTAAATCGCAGTAGTTAGTTATTTTGCTGTGAAATAATCGCGTAAAGAAGCTGTTGAGATTGATGATTTTACGTTCTAACTGACTAAGAGCGCCAATGTGCAAGATGCGTTCTTGAAGCTTTGTAAATGGAAGAGTACCATTTTTATCATCTAACTCCTCGGCCATGCCCGATAGTTTTTTTTGAGAGAAGACAGATATTGTACCATTCTGGAAGAGCTGCATGGATAGTGATAGCTCTTTCTGGATTACTTTCGTTCGTGCATACGTCAAAAAAGAGTGTTTTGTAATCTCTTCACCGGTTGGTTTTTCTCCTTTTCGCGGCAGATAAAGAGTTAGTTTGCTCCAATCAGCCTCTTTTAAAGAAGGTTTCTCTTTCAGGCTCTCCAAATAGTGGCTCATCTTTTCATGATAAATAGATTGGATGTTGTAGTCAAGTAGTAGTTTGGAGGATGGTTTTCTGGTAAGTTTCATCTTCTTTAAAAGCCATCCAGTAGTTGTCGCATTGATGGTGAGGGTAAGGGTTACGATACCTCCTGTTAAGAAAAGTACTTGTTGGCGAATGCTTTCGGGGATGGTGGGGGTGTAGAATACCAGTAGTGCAAGGACTAGCCCGAGTGCACCTCGTAATCCACCCCAGCTTAATACAATGGCTTCTTTTATTGTTAATCCGTAATTGAATCTTCGCATGATGGGTAGAAAAAGGAAAATCATAGTTCCTCGAATAAGATTTAAGCCAATGTATACAATGAAAACGATTCCAAGGTCTGTCCAGGTAAAGTTGCATTTCATGGCAATCATGATTCCTACGATAATAAAAATAAGGGTATTGGCTAGGTACGCTGCAAGTGCCCAGAAATCTCGAATAAAAGCAGAAGCCTTTCTGCTAAGTCGGGTGCGTCCCGAATAGGCTATGACCACACCAAATGTTACGAGGGCAATGATTCCTGAAACCTCTAAAACGCTATTGGTTAAGTAAAAAAGGATATAGGCAGCTATGAATAATATGCTGTTCTGTATGATGGCATCATTCTTCGCTCGTCGAGTGAGAAATAGGCTAATTCCACTTACTACTAAAGCAATGGCAATGGCACCAAATACCGTAAGTAGGAAGTTTACTACAGGTCCATAATGCAATCCTACGGTGGTATAGGCGCTAAAAAAAAGCATAAAGAAGACTATCCCTGTACCATCATTTAGCATTGATTCTGCATCGACTAGTGTCGAAAAGCGTTTGTCGGTTTTTAGCTCGTGTAGTAGTGCAACTACAGCAACAGGGTCTGTAGCCGATATGAGTGCGCCAAATAGGAAGGCAATGCTCCAGCTCCATTCCGGATTAAAGTTCGGAAAGCAATATTGTATTCCCATTAGCATGCACCCAGTAAGCAACAGCGCTACTGCTACACCAGGAACAGCTAGAATGCTAGCATTGGTAAAAGTATTCTTGAATATGTGAGTGTCTAGGTTGAGGGAGGCCTCGAATATGAGGATTGGTAAGAAAATATAGAGGATGATGTCGGGTTGCATATTGCTTACCCCATCCAGTGTGTGATCGATGAGTGGAGAGAGCTCGATGAGCCCGTAGTGTGAGCACGATCCAATAATTAATCCTACAACGAACAAACCTACCGTGTAAGGAATAAAGGTTCTTCTTAATACCATTTTTAAGATCACGCCTATCAGTAAACTGACCATAATAAATAGGAGCGATTCAATTACGTTTATTTCCATATTGCATCTGTTTTTAGGGGTGTAAAGATAATAAAGATAGTTTACAATTAGGCCGTGTAACTGTCTGAATATGGAAGTTCCCTCGGATCTAATGCTTGCTTAGGAACCCTTTCTACTTTTTCAATCTAAATAGTCTAATACACTTATTAAACCCACTTTACAGCTTTTTTGTTTGCTGAACATTGTTTACCACAAAGGGGGAAAGAATGCCTCTTCAATATGCTCGAGGCTAAATGGTGGCTCATTCCCAAGAATGGTGATAATATCGAACTGGACGGGTAGATCCAATGCATATTTACGCAAGTATGCATCGGTTGATGCAACGATTCTTTTGATCTTTTGATTGGTTACTGCCTCTTCTGGGCTTCCGTATGTAGTATCGCTTCGGGTCTTTACTTCGACTACAATCAGCGTACCGTTATACTCTGCCACAATGTCTAGTTCTTTTCGTCCCGAACGCCAATTTCGGTGCCTTATCGCATAACCTTTGGTTAGTAGATAATCCGCTGCGTACTCTTCTCCGAGTATACCTAGTTGATTGTGTTGTGCCATAATACGGTTTTTTACAAAAATAGTAAAATAAATCTTTTGGTTTTCAGGAAGTAACACTAATTTTGTAGCTATTATGAGAGGTAGTGCAAAGAAAAGAATTAAGGTGTCAGCTTTCGAACCCAAAAGGCAACAGCGTATGGCTTGTTTAATGAGCGATGAAGAGATGCAGATTGTAGATCGTTATTTGGAGAAATATAAGATTACGAACAAGGGACGTTGGATGCGTGAAACGATGTTGGCTTACATTTGTAGGCAGATGGAGCAAGATTATCCGACTCTTTTTAATGAACACGATATGAGACGATGATTATGGCAGATGATATACATTATATGAAGCAGGCCTTGTTAGAGGCTGAGCAAGCTGCAAAGCAAGATGAGGTGCCTGTAGGGGCGGTGGTGGTTTGTCAGGACCGAATCATTGGCCGCGGACATAATTTGACGGAAACGTTGAATGATGTAACGGCTCATGCCGAAATGCAAGCTATAACAGCGGCTGCTGGAACCTTGGGGGGTAAGTATTTAACCGATTGCACGCTTTATGTAACGGTCGAACCTTGTGTGATGTGTGCAGGTGCCATTGCTTGGGCACAAATGGGTCGAATTGTCTTTGGCGCAGAGGATGCAAAAAGAGGCTATCAGCGTTATGCAGCTGATGCGTTGCATCCTAAAACGGTGGTGATGAAAGGGGTTTTATCTGATGAGTGCTCAAAGCTTATGAAGGATTTCTTTCAGCGGAAGCGATAACCAATTACTCTTTAATCTCTTCAAAATCTACGTACTCTCCTTCGTCTTTTCCTATAATCTTCTTCTTGTTGGCCTCTTTTTGTGAGTTATTCTCTCTCTTCTCTTCCCTTTCGCTTGTTGAATTGTACGTAGTTTTACGTTGTTGTTCGTTGGGCTTTCTGCCAAAGCCAAATACAAAGCGTACAACTCGTTGTAAGAGCGTAATTCCTACTACAATGATAACTAAAATAAGTACAAAGAAGAATCCTAAAAATCCGAGCATAATCTATTGTTTTTTACAATTCTGAGTGCAACAACTGTGCCAAGTGTGAATTACCTAGCCCTGTTTTCGTGTTAAAAGAGATAGAAAGATGTACCAAACAATTACGGCTGCTAGTCCAGCAAGTTGTAAAAAAGCAAGTAATGGAAGGGAGATCAACAAGAAAATGTAGCTAATTTTATTCTCTTTCCAACCCAAGCTCTTGAATTTTAGAGAGAACATCGGAATCTCTGCAATCAAAAGATAGGACATGAATAGCACCAATAGTATCAAGTAGAGTGCATTAAAATGGGTAGAGATTAGAAACTCTTTAGCTCCTACGATGAGTGAACCCCAGAAAAGTGCATTGGCTGGGGTAGGCATTCCAATAAATGAGCTTGTTTGGCGGGTGTCAATGTTGAATTTAGCCAATCGAAGTCCCGAGAACACTGCAATAATAAATGCAGAGTAAGGAATGAACTCGGCTATAGGAGCCAAGAAATTGGGGTAGTGTACCTCGTGAAAAAGAGAGAATACCATAGCGGCAGGTGCCAGCCCAAAAGTAATATCATCGGCTAATGAGTCAAGTTCTTTACCCATGGGGCCCGATACATGAAGTAAGCGAGCAAGCATGCCATCGAAAAAGTCAAAAATAGCACCTAGTATAATAAATAATATGGCTAGGTGGTAATTGCTTTGAAAAGCTAAATAGGTAGCAATACACCCCGAAAATAAATTACAACAAGTAATAAAATTGGGGATGTGTTTCGCTATTTGTAGTGCCATAACGTGCGCTTATTTTAATTTGGCAAGAATGGTTTGGTTACCAGTTGTGCGTTGATCCATCTCTACACATACTTCACTGCCAAGCGGTAAGTATACATCCACGCGCGATCCGAACTTAATGAATCCCATGTGTTCGTCAATGTAACACTCTTCGCCCACTTCGGCATAGGTTACAATGCGTCTTGCTACTGCACCTGCAATTTGGCGTGCCATTACAGTATGTCCTTCAGGTGTTTCGATAACCACCATCGAACGTTCGTTCTCGGTACTTGCTTTTGGAAGCCAAGCCTTCATGAATTTTCCATTGTGGTGATCTACATGCTTTACTACACCATCCACAGGGTACCAGTTGGCATGTACATTCGCCACATTCATAAAGATGGAAACCATTAAGCGGCGATCGTGAAAGTATTCATGTTCGTCTACCTCCTCAATAACCACAATTCGTCCATCAGCAGGAGCCACTACAATTTTTTCAGAGTCTTGTTCGAACAATCGGATAGGGCAACGGAAGAAGTTAACCATAACCAAATAGATGGCAACGGATAAGGTTGCTAGAATGTAAAAGAATATTTTACATTCAAATGCCCAAAATACGAGTGTGTTTACTCCAAGGAAAAGCAGCGCGCCAACAATTAGGATATTTGTTCCTTCTCTGTGTAATCTTATCTTTCTTAATTTCTGTAATTTTTGTAGTCTACTCATGGTTGTTATTAAAGCATATTATCGGGCAAAAGTAGTCTAAATCTAATTGTTTTGCAAATAAATAGACGGGAATCCCATTTTGAATCCCCAAAAAGTGCTATTCAGCCCTGATCCATCTCCTTGATTCTGTTTTGCTTAGCCCTTCTGTTTCCACCTCTTTGAAGCATAATTATAAATTGTTTAAAACTTATTTCTTTCCTTGCGCACTATTTCTAAACGAGGTATCTTTGAACCCCCTTTTCCTACGAAGGGGGGATGAACTGTTGATAATATAACTAGAACGATCATGCAAGATTTTGTCCATTTACATGTACACACCCAATATTCCATTTTAGATGGGCAGGCAGCTATCTCTAAATTGGTAGATAAAGCGATATCCGATGGTATGAAAGGTATTGCTGTGACCGATCACGGTAATATGTTTGGTATTAAGGAATTCTTCAATTACGTGAGTAAAAAGAACGGACCTGTAAATAAAGAGATCAAGGGACTTAAGAAGCGGCTGAAAGATTTCGAACTAGGCAAAGTCAACTGTGAGAATCCGGAATCAGAACGTGCCGCTGTCACAGAGCAATTAGAGGTTGCTCAGAAAAAACTCTTTAAGCCCATCTTTGGTTGCGAAATGTATGTTGCTCGTCGTACCATGCGACACAAAGAGGGCAAACCCGACCAAAGTGGCTATCACTTGATCGTTCTAGCAAAAAATATAAAGGGGTACCACAACCTTATAAAACTGGTCTCTAATGCTTGGGTAGATGGTTTCTATTCGCGTCCTCGTACCGATCGGGAGCAGTTGGAGAAGTACAGCGAGGGACTTATTGTCTGCTCTGCTTGTATTGGGGGACAGATACCAAAACATATATTGAATGGTCAATTTGAACAGGCCGAAGAGGCAGTTCAGTGGTTTAAACGGGTATTTGGTGATAACTTCTATTTGGAGCTACAGCGCCATCGAGCAACCGTTCCTCGTGCCAATTACGAAGCATACGAGTTGCAGCAGCAGGTCAATCCCAAACTGATAGAGTATGCTAGAAAGTTCGACATAAAACTGGTTTGTAGTAACGACGTTCACTTTGTTGATGAGGTGCATGCCGAAGCGCACGACCGCCTAATCTGTCTAAGTACAGGACGCGATTTGGAAGATCCGAAGCGAATGCTTTATTCCAAGCAGGAGTGGATGAAAACGAAAGCGGAGATGAATGCCCTCTTTGCCGATGTGCCCGATGCGTTGGCCAATACAGCAGCAATCTGTGATCAGGTAGAATTTTATAGCATTGATAATCCTCCTATCATGCCCACCTTTGATATTCCTATAGAGTTTGGAACCGAAGAGGGGTATCGTGAGAAGTATAGTCGGAAAGATCTTTTTGATGAGTTTACACGCGATGAGAATGGTAATGTGGTCTTAACCGAAGAGCAAGGAGAGGCTAAAATTGAGGCTCTGGGTGGATATGATAAGCTTTATCGTATCAAGCTAGAGGCTGACTATTTAGGTAAACTAGCGGTAGAGGGTGCTCATAAGTATTACGGTGAAGTTTTAAGCGAAGAGGTACAAGAGCGAATCAACTTCGAACTCTATATTATGAAGACCATGGGTTTTCCAGGGTACTTCTTGATTGTACAAGACTTTATCAAAGCTGCGCGCCAAGACTTGGGAGTATCTGTGGGGCCAGGACGTGGTTCAGCAGCCGGCTCGGCGGTAGCCTACTGTTTGGAGATTACGCGTATTGACCCTATTAAATACGACTTGCTGTTTGAGCGTTTCTTGAATCCAGACCGTATTTCACTTCCCGATATTGATGTCGACTTTGATGATGATGGCCGGGGAAGTGTTTTGAACTGGGTAACCGATAAGTATGGATACAACAAAGTAGCCCACATTATCACTTACGGTACTATGGCCACCAAATTGGCCATCAAAGATGTGGCCCGGGTGCAAAAATTGCCGCTTCCCGAGTCTGATCGTCTTTGTAAATTGGTACCCGACAAGATACCCGATAAAAAACTCAATTTATCCAATGCCATTGCCTATGTACCGGAGCTGCAAGCAGCCGAGGTTTCGCCCGATCAAACCTTGCGCGATACCATTAAGTATGCACGTATGTTGGAGGGAAATGTTCGTAATACGGGGGTTCACGCTTGTGGGGTGATTATCTGTCGGGATGATATCACCGATTGGGTACCCATCAGTACAGCCGATGATAAAGAGACGGGCGAGAAGATGCTTGTTACCCAGTTCGAAGGTTCTGTTATCGAAGATACGGGACTTATTAAAATGGACTTCTTGGGGCTTAAAACCCTCTCCATTATAAAGGAGGCGGTAGAGAATGTGCGTCGAAGTAAAGGGATCGTTATCGATATTGATGAGATTGATATTGAAGACCCTGCTACTTATGCACTTTACAGTGAAGGAAGAACGGTAGGAACGTTCCAGTTTGAATCTGCAGGTATGCAGAAGTATTTGCGTGAACTGATTCCCACTACTTTTGAGGACTTAATTGCGATGAATGCCCTCTATCGACCTGGTCCGATGGATTACATCCCCGACTTTGTCGATCGCAAGCATGGACGTAAACCGATTGAGTACGATATACCCGTTATGGAGAAGTACTTGAAGGATACCTATGGTATTACGGTTTACCAAGAGCAGGTGATGTTACTCTCGCGTTTGTTGGGTAACTTTACACGCGGAGAGTCGGATGCCTTACGTAAGGCGATGGGTAAGAAACTTCGGGACAAACTGGATCAGATGAAACCTAAGTTTATTGCAGGTGGACAGAAGAATGGACACGATCCCAAAGCGCTCGAAAAGATTTGGACCGACTGGGAGAAGTTTGCATCCTATGCCTTCAATAAATCGCATGCTACCTGCTACTCTTGGGTAGCGTATCAAACGGCTTATATGAAAGCCAACTATCCATCGGAGTATATGGCAGCTGCCATGAGCCGAAATATTTCCAACATTACGGAGATCACGAAGCTGATGGATGAGAGTAAGGCAACTGGTATTAAAACGCTAGGTCCCGATGTAAATGAGAGTCACCTCAAATTTGGGGTAAACCGCAAAGGAGATATCCGCTTTGGTTTAGGAGCGATTAAGGGAGTAGGAGAGAATGCAGTGCATGCAATCTTGGAGGAGCGTGAACGAAATGGAGAGTATGGTTCGATTTTCGATTTTGTACAACGTGTCAATTTGTCTGCTTGCAACCGCAAGAATATGGAAAATTTGGCACTTGCCGGTGCCTTTGATGGCTTTTCGGGTATAAAGCGCGAAGATTTCTTTGTGAAGAATGCCAAAGGAGAGACTTTTGTAGAGGTACTTGTACGCTACGGTAATAAGTACCAAATGGATCAAGCTGCAGCAGCTAACTCTCTTTTTGGGGGCGATAACCTCATTGAGATAGCCACTCCCGAAATTGTTTCAGCACCCCTATGGGGCGATTTGGAGAAGCTTAATAAAGAGCGTGAATTGGTCGGAATCTACCTGTCGGCACACCCCTTGGATGAGTATGCCATTATTTTGGAGAATGTTTGTTCGACTCGCATGGTTGAGCTTTCTGATTTGACTCCTCTTCAAAACCGGGACTTGACGCTAGGGGGAATTGTTACAGCAGTGAGAGAGGGGTATACCAAGAATGGAAAACCCTATGGAATTGCAAAACTAGAGGACTACTCGGGTTCTGCTGAGTTTGCGCTTTTTGGAAATGATTGGATTGAAAAGAAAAACTTTTTTGCCGAGGGTATGTTTTTATTCATACGAGCTAAATGTCAACCCAAACAGTGGAGACAAGATGAGTTCGAAGTTAAAATGGGTGTCATAGAGCTTTTGCCCGAAGTAAAGGATACACTGGTCGAGAAGGTGACCATTACCACCCACCTTTCGGCACTCGATGAGCAGATGATCACTGAGTTAATGACCGTTTGTAAAAGCCATCCTGGAAAAGCTGAATTGTATATTAATGTGCTGGATGATGATGGACAAATGCATGTCAATCTGATGTCTCGTACATTAAGGGTTTCGGTCGAAAAAGAGATGATGTGGTATTTAAAGGGAAATCAAAACTTAACCTATAAAATTAATTAGTATATTTGCGTACTAAGTTTAATCTAAATAAATAAGATAATATGGCATTAGAAATTAAAGATAGCAACTTTGAAGCGTTGTTGGCAGAAGGTAAACCAATGGTTGTTGACTTTTGGGCTCCTTGGTGTGGTCCTTGTAAAAAAATCGGTCCAGATGTAGAAGCTTTGGCTGCACAATATGAAGGTGTGGTTAACATCGGTAAATGCGATGTGGATGAAAATGAAGAACTTCCTGGAAAATTTGGTGTACGTAACATTCCTACGCTTCTTTTCATTAAAGGCGGTGAGGTTGTAGATAAACAAGTAGGTGCTGCTACCAAAGCACAGTTGGAAGAGAAAATCAAAGCTTTACTAGATTAATCGATTTCTAAATCAATAAATAATTCACCCCTTAAACCGTATTAAAATGGGAATGGAAGAAGATTTCTTGTTGGAAGATGAGGATGATGCAAAGACCGTAGAGTTTATTCAAAATTACTTGCCTCAAGAGTTGAAGGATAAATTTACAGAAGATGATTTGTATTATATCCTCGATTTAATTGTAGAGTACTACGCCAACAGTGGCTGTTTAGAGGTAGAGCCTGATGCAGAGGGCTATATCTCCATTGATCAAGATGCCATTGTCGATTTTATCGTGGCGGAATCTAAAAAAGATGAAATGGGTCCATACGAAGCCGAAGATGTATTCTTTGTGGTACAAGGCGAAATGGAATATGGAAATGAATTGGGTCAAGTAGAGTAATTTACACGACTTTTACTATACAAATAGGCTGCCCCTTATGGAGCAGCCTATTTTTTTATTTAGCGTGTCTAGGTAGTGTGAAGCGGTTAAGCAACTTTTTGTACTTCGGTAAAGAAATAAGCTGCTAGCGCAATCAAAGCGATTCCAATGGTTGCATACAAGATGCGAGCTCCCCTTCGTCCGAGGTAGGATAGGATTGTTTGCATGTTTTGTGCTCCAAAAAACCACTCCCAGTTAAAGAGTGAGGCAAGTATGGAGATCAATCCCATGGTTGCAAAAATCGCTTGCATCAGGTAGTGCATTTTCATGGTTCTTCTTTTTCGACGCTTATTCTGCTTCTTGGAGAGTGATGGTTCGCGTGCCATCCTCCATCTCCTCGATAGTTACCTTAAGTGCATCACCGGGTAGAACATCTTCAATCAGCTCGGGCCACTCGATAAAGCAAAGGGCTCCACTGTAGAAGTAATCTTCATACCCCATATCATACACCTCTTCCAGTTCTTTGATACGATAAAAGTCGAAGTGATAAATCAATTCGCCATTTTCATCCGAACGGTATTCATTGACAATGGCAAAGGTGGGTGAGTTAATAACATCAGTCACACCTAGTTCTTCGCACACGGCTTTTACAAAGGTTGTTTTTCCAGCACCCATTTTTCCATACAAGGCAAAAACGGTATTGTCGCCCATAGCCGCTATAAATTGTTTGGCAGCTTCCTGTATCTGCTCCAGTGAGTTAATCTTTATTTCCATTCGTCTGTTGTTAGTAAATACCTGACTTTCATTCAGCCCATCTTGCTGTCGAGGACTCTTTACAAAAATAGATAAAAAACTTTATCCTCTAAAGAGCTCTCTCTATTATTCTACTTTTTTTGCAAGTTCAACTACTCATTTACTTTAACCGATCTCTTTTGGATTGATTTTCTTCTGTTCTTGAATGATAATTAAATCTTGCCCTTTAGAACTCTACGGTTACCCCAATAGTGGGAAGTATGGTTCCATCCTCTTGTTTGAGATACTTCATTACATAGCGCTGTTCGGAGGGTGCGGCTTGAGGATTCTCTATCACACCTGTGCTCATTAGAGCATCCGGACGTTTTAACTTGCTTCCTAAAATGTTTTGCATATCTAGATACAATCCCAATCGCCATTTTCGGAAGTAGTAATTCTTGTCTACGCGCATATCCACCTGTAAGAAGGGGTCTAGGCGTTCGGTATTGTATCGGGTATAGTCTAAGTAGGGTTTTCCTTTTGCATCCCATGCCTCTACCAGTGAGCTTTTATCTACATCATAGGGGGTATAAGGGGCACCTCCAATGTAGCTTAATTTGTAACCAATGCTCCATTGACGGGGTAGTTCCCACACACCGCTGGTATTTAAAATAAAGTTATTGTCCCAAGCCGATGAAATATAGTCACTCTCTTTGTTGGCTCGATATTGACTTTTGTAAAGTGTTATCGCCCCTGTGGCACTAAAACTCTTGATGTTCCATCTTGCAGATAGTTCCGCCCCGTATGCTTTCCCCGTGGCGGTAGGAGTAAGTGCTTCATTACCAGTTACCCCATAATCATCTCCCTTACAAGCCAAGGGTATTTGATCCGTAATGGAGAGTGGTATATGTTGGTAGTACTTGTAGAACCCTTCAAGCGATAGGGCAAATGCTGCGCTCGCTTTAAATTCGGTACCGATACTTCCGGAGGTTACTTGTTGGTATTTCAGCTCTTTATTTACCAGTGTGCCTTCGTTGTTTTTATACCCTAAGGCTGTATAGGCTGGCAGTTGGTAATAGATGCCCGCATTACCACGTAGGGACCAGCGGTCAGTCAATTGATAGCTGGTCGATAAACGTGGAGAGAGGTGTTTGAATGGATTTTGCAAGCTGCCGTAATCGGCTCCATCTCCTCGAATACCTAACGAGGCTGTATAGCGATTGTTAGGCGATGTGTAATTGGCCGAACCAAAGAATCCCCAGGTAGCAAAGCGTAGTGAGGTGTCATATTCGCTGAGTATCGTTTGTCCTAAAAAAAGACGTTGATAGGAGTCGTTTTTGTACTGAATGTAGTTTAATTCTACCCCTTGTTTAAAGGTCCATCCTCCACTATTAATCCAATTTTCTCCTCTTAATGAAGTTTTCTGTTCAGTCGAGCGTAGGCGTAATGTTAGATTCTCTTCACTACTCTGGTCATTGTCTCGATATTTTAGATTGCGATTGTTTAGATAGCTATGACTCAAGAATAGATGCTGACTTCCTCTTTTTCCATAATGTTTGTAGGTTGCTCCTACTGTGTAGGTCTCTTGATTGATGGTGGGTAGGTAGCTTAGAAGGTATTCGGCCTCTTCTCCCTTCTCGTCGGTATTTAGTTTCATCTTATCAATTCCTGCAATGGCTAGAACTGAGAGTTCGTCCGAGGGGCTTAATTGGAATTTCAGTTTGAACTGCCCATCAATAAAGTTGGGTAGAAAGGGGAGTCCGAGTGCTTTGAATAGCAACTGCAAATAGGATTGGCGAATGGAGAATAGGTAGGTGGTTTTTGAGCCAAGATGCCCATTGCCACTGAGTGATACTTCGGATGCTCCAATGGTAGCCTTGAGTGATTGTGATTCTAAGTTTCCATTGCGCAAATTAAAATCGAGTACCGAGCTCATCGCACCCGACCGATTGGTTGGGAATGCTCCGGTATAGAAACTAATTTCACGTACTAGGTCTGCATTGATTAAGCTTACGGGTCCACCTGTTGCACCTTGTGTGGCGAAGTGATTAATGTTGGGTATCTCAATTCCATCCATGTAGAATCTGTTTTCGGCAGGTCCTCCTCCGCGAATAATTAAATCGTTTCGATAACCGGCAGGCGAAAAGGCAACCCCAGGATAGGAACGAACAATACGCGAAATATCTCGGTTTGCACCCGGACTTTTTTCAATCTCTTTTAAGCCAATGGTGTGAAGACTGACGGGGCTCTCTACAAAGTAGCGACTTCGCTCGGGGCGAACAGTAACTTCGGCAAGTGACTGGCTATCTTCCGTTAATTCGATTTCAATAAAGGGTGTTTTGGAGGAGATGATGTATTCGGCAGTTACCGTTGGTTTGTATCCAATGGAACTAGCCGTAAAGCTTGAAATGCCTGGAGGTACATCTTCAATCTGAAAGATACCCAGTGAGTCGGTAGAGGCACCAATGCTCTTGTCTTTCTCTAGCACTACATTGATGTAGGAGAGGGGTTTTCTACTCTGTTTGTCTATTACTTTACCACGGATGGTATAGGTTGTGTTTTGTGCTATGAGTGTTGTAAAGCTCACTAGGCAGCATACAATAAGATAGGTAACTCGTTTTTTCATTCGCCTTTTTATTAAGGAATTTATTTTCTCTTTACGTATAAGAAACGTAGAAATTGAACAAAGGTTTTTTAGAGTGGTTAACTCTGGGGTAAAAAAAAAGAGCTACATGTTTATGTAACTCTTTAAATAACAGTGGTACCACCAGGAATCGAACCAGGGACACAAGGATTTTCAGTCCTTTGCTCTACCAACTGAGCTATGGTACCGTACTTCTGTATTGCGGGTGCAAAGATAGCGCTGTTTTTTGAAATAACAAATGTTTTTCAATATTTTCTCATTCTTTTTTTACTACCTTTGTACCCACGTTATATTAGAGCATAGTATGGAATATAGATTGAATAAGTTTATCAGTGGATCGGGATTTTGTTCCCGCCGTGAGGCCGACCGCTTGATAGAGGAAGGAAAGGTTAAAGTTAATGGGCGGAAAGCAGTGATTGGAATGCGTGTGCTTCCAGGGCAAACAGTACAAGTGAATGGCGAGCTAATTAAGCACGACATTGAGCCTGTATATATCGCCTTTAATAAACCTGTGGGGGTAGTGAGTACCACCGATCCTTCAGAGAAAGATAATATTGTTGATTTTATTCGACACGAGCAACGCATTTTTCCCATTGGTCGTTTAGATAAAGATTCGCAAGGACTTATCTTATTAACCAATGATGGGGATATTGTGAATAAAATTCTGCGTTGTGGTAATAATCATAAAAAGGAGTATATCGTACGCGTAGACAAGCCTCTCACACCTGAGTTCTTGACAAAGATGTCGCAAGGGGTACCTATCTTAGATCGAGTAACGCGTGGTTGCGAGATTGAGCAGATTAATCCTTTTACCTTTAAAATAGGCTTGGTACAAGGCTTGAATAGACAAATTCGCCGCATGTGTGAATATTTTGAGTACGATGTATTGAAGCTGGAGCGTATCCAAGTACTCAATATTAAGCTAGGTAGTTTGGGGCAAGGTAACTGGCGCAATTTGAACGATGCGGAGCTGGAAGATCTTTTCGATTTGTTGGAAGATTCGGAAAAAACTGATAAAACATCGAAGCAAGGGCGAGGCGTAAGTAACAAGCGTATGAATCGCGAGCTTGAAAAAGCCGATTTGAAGCGTGACTATCGTAAAGCGAACAGTGTAGCCCAAAGCTTAAAGAAGTCGGGTAAAAAAGCGACGGGAGCTAGACCGACCGTTGATTCGCTTGATGAGGCTCCTGCTAGAAAGAAAGGAAAGCCTTCTGGCGGATTACGCGTAGGAAAATCGAGAGTGAAAAGCTCTAACAAACCTGCTGCTGCACCCTCTTCAAAACCCTCTTTTGGATCCTCTAAAAGTGGTGGTGCCTCTTCGAAGCCTTCAAATGGTTCAAAACCATCCAATGGTTCGAAAACATCGGGTGCCTCAAAATCAACTTGGAATAAGAAAAAGTAGAGAGGTAATACCTCTTCACTCTTTCGTTAGACTTTAAAGCCTTTTGGCAAGGCCTAACTGATAAGTTTCAGCCCCATTGCAAGATGATTGCAATGGGGCTGAAGTTTTTATAGGGTGTTATAGGGGTATTACCCGCTATACTCTGTCTGCCTCTACATACCCATTCATGATGGCGTAAATCGTTAATCCCGAAACCGATTTAATGCCCAATTTCTCGGTTATATTCTTACGGTGCGTAATGACCGTAGTTAGACTAATATTCAACTTTTCGGCAATCTCTTTATTAATCATCCCCTTGGTGAGTAGTACCAATACCTCTGCTTCGCGTGCCGATAATTCGGGGGCAGTATGCATTCCCGTCTGCCCGTGCGGGTGCCCAGTGGGTTTACCTCCTTTGTGCGGATGTCCTTGATTACGCAATCCCAGGATGGCTTTTACTAGTTGTTGCTCTTCTTGGTAACAGTTTAGTGTAGGTACGCCCGATAGTTGCGGCTGATTCTCGCCTCCAACCAATACAATTGTTTTGGGCTTTCGAGGAAGAAAGAACGCTGTATGTTCAAAGTATACTTGTGCCGAAGTAAAATAGTGTGCATACATGTCGGGTGTATCGGCTATAAATGCATCAAATGTGGAGAAACAGCGGATGGTCGCTGTGGGTATTAACTCCTCCAACAGGGAGAGCAGCCCCAAGCAGGTGAGTCGATTGGGCTCGATTAGGGCAATTTCGGGTGAATGGTGGTGCATGGCTTCTCTTCTAATTTCGTCTAATATAGGTACTATTTGTCAGCCTATTGGGCCGACAAATAACTTAAAACGGCATCGGCACAGCGTTCGCCGTCAATGGCAGCTGATACAATACCGCCAGCATAGCCTGCTCCTTCACCGCAAGGAAATAGTCCCTTAATGGTGGTGTGTTGCAAGGTTGCAGGATCACGTACAATGCGAACGGGCGATGAGGTGCGGGTTTCTACGGCAATTAAGATTGCTTCGTTGGTTAAGAAACCGCGACAAGTCTTTCCAAATTGTTCCAATCCTTTGGCCAAACGGGTGCTGATAAATGCAGGCATCCAGAAGTGAAGGGGAGAAGAGACCAATCCCGGACTGTAGGACGTAACGGGTAAGTCGTAGCTTAACTTGCGACGGGTAAAGTCCATCATACGTTGGGCAGGTGCTGTTTGACGGCGGTTGCCTTGTTGCCAACAGATGGCCTCGAGTGCCTCTTGGAATTGCATCATGGCTAGTGGGTGGTTGGGATCAAAGGTTTCGGCCAACGGATCGGCTGGACATATTTCGGCCGCATGTTGTACCGTCTCTTTCATCGATGCATCATTCAAGTCTTCAGGACGTAATTCAACTACCATCCCCGAATTACTCCACTTTGATCCACGGTTGCTTGGACTCATGCCATTCACCACCAATTGGTGCGAACCACTGGCTGCTGGTACCACAAATCCACCGGGACACATACAGAAACTGTATACACCGCGCCCATCGGCTTGTGTTACAAAATTGTATTCGGCAGCAGGTAGGTATTTGCCACGGCCCGCTTCGCGTTTGTACTGTAGTTGGTCTATGAGGTGCGAAGGGTGCTCCAAGCGTACCCCTACTGCGATACCTTTCGGTTCCAGCGTTACATGGTTGTTGTGTAACCAGCGGTATACATCTCTTGCCGAGTGCCCCGTAGCTAGTACAACGGCTCCTTTAAAGCGTTGGCCATCGGCCGTTTCAATTCCCTTTACCTCTTCATTTTCGATGATTAGGGCATCCATGCGTGTTTGGAAGTGCACTTCGCCTCCACAGTTAAGGATGGTATTGCGCATATTCTCGATCACACGCGGTAGCTTATCGGTTCCAATGTGTGGATGTGCATCGGCTAGAATATCAGTGCTCGCTCCGTGTTGGCAGAAGATGTTTAGAATTTTATCTACATTTCCACGTTTCTTACTCCGGGTATAGAGTTTACCATCCGAGTAGGCACCTGCCCCCCCCTCGCCAAAGCTGTAGTTACTCTCCGCATCGACTTTGTGCTCGCGGCTGATGTTGGCAATGTCTACTTTTCGATCGCGTACATTCTTTCCACGCTCCACAACAATGGGGCGTAGTCCACACTCAATGAGTCGGAGCGCCGCAAAAAGTCCACCAGGGCCTGCACCCACCACAATCACTTGTGGTTTTCCCTCTACATTGGGATAGATAGTCTCTACATAGCCACTGTCTTGTGGCATTTCATTGATGTAAAGGCGCACTTTTAGGTTTACATAAATGGTGCGTTGACGAGCATCAATGCTACGCTTCAAGATGCGTACCGATTTTACGGTGCGAATATCGAGTTCTAACTCGCGACCAATGGTCTCAAGTAATTTCTGGTCACTAATGGCCCATTCGGGTAGTACACGCAGTTGGTGTTCTTGTATCATATTGCAAATGACAGTTTGTAAGTGTGTCTCACTTTTGGTAATGTAGACGCTTCTCTCTTGATTGCTCTCTGTTTGGCACTTGGCCACTTTTTAGATGGATGAATAGGTAGAAAGGTCTACAATCTGGATGGGAACACCCTATTCATCTTCTGTTCAATTCAGAAAGCAGTGTATGGGTTCTACCCGAACAGTATGCGGAAGGCCTCTTCCACCTTTCGTACAGGTATCACCTCTATTTTAATTTTCTCTGTATTGAGTCCCTGCAAGTTGTGTTTGGGAATTAATATCTGTTTAAAGCCTAGTTTTTCGGCTTCGGCTATGCGCTGTTCAATCCGGTTTACGGGACGTATTTCGCCACTGAGTCCAATTTCGCCTGCCATGCAGATGCCCGATTCGATTTCGGTATCCATATTGCTCGAAAGAATGGCACTAATAACCGCTAAGTCAATGGCTGGATCACTCACTTTTAATCCACCCGCTATATTAAGGAATACATCCTTTTGGGCAAGCTTAAAGCCCACTCGTTTTTCGAGTACGGCTAATAGCATGTTCATACGGCGCAGGTCAAAACCCGTGGCCGATCGTTGAGGCATGCCGTAAGCAGCTGTACTTACCAAGGCTTGTGTCTCTATTAAAAAGGGGCGAACGCCTTCCACTGCACAAGCAATGGCTACACCACTCATTTGGGCGGTATCTTGGCTCAGTAACATTTCCGATGGATTGCTTACTTGACGCAAACCATCTTGACGCATCTCGTAGATACCTAGTTCGGCTGTACTACCAAAGCGATTCTTAATGCTTCGTAAAATGCGATAGATGTGGTGCTGGTCTCCTTCAAATTGCAGCACGGTGTCAACAATGTGTTCCAACACTTTGGGGCCGGCTATGCTTCCCTCCTTGTTAATGTGTCCGATCAAGATAACGGGGGTATGTGTCTCTTTGGCAAATTTCAGGATGGATGCCGAGCACTCCCGTACCTGTACCAAACTACCGGGCGATGAATCGATGGTTTCGGTCGATAGCGTTTGAATGGAGTCGATAATCACCAAATCGGGCTGACTATTTTTGATATGTACATAAATCTGCTCCAACGATGTTTCGCAAACAATGAGACAGTTCGATGTGGTGTGCTCTATGCGATCTGCACGCAACTTGAGCTGTCGAGCACTCTCTTCGCCCGATACATAAAGTACTTTTTTACTGCTCAGTCTAAGAACGGTTTGCAAAATAAGGGTCGATTTTCCAATTCCCGGTTCGCCTCCTAAGAGGACCAAAGAGCCAAGAACAAGTCCACCTCCCAATACGCGGTTTAGCTCTTCATCTTGCATATCGATACGCGTCTCTTCGCCACCTACTATATCGTGTACCAATTGGGGTTTGTTCGTTGCTTTGGGCTGCATGCCCGACGAGACTCTTTTCGAGCTGTTCTCCTTGCGCACCACCTCCTCCACATAGCTGTTCCACTCACCGCATGATGGACACTTGCCCACCCATTTGGGAGAATCCTGTCCACAGTTGGTACATATATATACTATTTTCTCTTTTGCCATTTTTTTCTTTGCTTTATGCCCTTCATACGATGTACTATTTAAGCCTTATACAAAGAGCATACAAAATTACAACAAAGTAACTCCTCCTCCTACTGAGAGCTTGACTTTTTTATTTTTTTCTCGTTCAGAACTTTTGTGATAGAGTGAGTTACGAAGAGAGTGGTAGTAATACGAGCTTAAAAAATACTTGCACCGCACCTGTAGATACATTACTGAAATCTACAACTCACTGGCTCTGCTTTGTCTTAGTTGTTGTATATTTTACTAAATATTTGCTAAATTACATCAATCGCCTTATCTTCGTACTTTATTGATCGCTCAATTCGTAAAATTCAAATAGATTCTTTTATATGAAAGTGATAAGTAAAGTGTGTAGAAACTATTTGTAAATCAATTAGCCTTTAAATTTGCATGAATCTCAAAACAAACGAAACTGGTAAAAATTCTTTTGACCAGTTATATATGAAATATTACAACCGATTTTTACGGTTTGCTAACTCCTATGTAAGGGATTCTTTTATTTCAGAAGATATTGTTAATGAATCAATTATATACTATTTGGAGCGTAAAGGTCAATTGAATGACAATTCTAATATTCCCGCCTATATACTCGCTACAATTAAGAATAAGTGCTTGAATTACTTGAGGCACCAACATATTCGAGAAGAGTATTCTGATAGCGTAAAATTATATTATGAATGGGAGCTGAACTCTCGTATAACAAGCTTACAGGCATGTGAGCCCAATGAACTTTTTCTTTCAGAAATAGAAGAGCTGATTGAACAATCTCTTGCTTTAATGCCTCAAAAAAGTCGAGAAATTTTTATCTTAAATCGTTATGAAAATAAAACCTATAGAGAAATTTCCGTTTTGATGGGGATTACTATGAAAGGAGTAGAATTCCATATAAGTAAGGCATTGAAGGTGCTTCACTATGGGCTAAAAGATTATTTTCCTTTGTTCCTCTATTTTTTATCTAAATTAAGCTAGGGGATCTCTTTTCTGAAGTGCTATATTTAAGTACAGGGATACTTAAACTAATAGTCAAGATAAATGAATAGAGATAAATTGCACCTTTTTTTTTCAGGAGAGGCTACTCTCGAAGAGGGTATGGCTATAAAAGCATGGGTAGAAGCATCACCCAAGAATCAGGAGACTTTCTATAAGGAACGAAAGATTTTTGATGCTATTGGCCTGCATGATGCACAACGGGCCCTAGAGTTCGACCATAATAATACGAATCGAACTCTAATCCCTACTTTATTAAAAATTGTTGCAACTGTTTTTTTGACTCTTTCACTTAATTATCTTTATCAGGCTTATCAGGTCTCTAAAGAGGCTATTACTATGAATATCGTAACAGTACCTCCAGGGCAACGCACACATGTAACTTTGCCCGATGGTACAAGTGTATGGCTTAATTCACAATCTACTTTGCAATATCCTTCTACATTTAATCGTAGTCATCGAACTCTTAAATTGCAAGGAGAAGCTTATTTTGATGTTGTCAAAAATGAACACTCTCCTTTTATAGTGCAGACTCAAATGTACAATGTCGAAGTCTTAGGAACTCAGTTTGATGTAAAATCAGACCCATCTAGAGAATCATTTGAAACTGCGCTAATGAGTGGGGGGGTGAAGATATATTCATCTAAATCTGCGAATGAGTCGGTTATCTTAGAGCCTCATCATAAAGCTAGCTTATTAGATGGGAGGTTAGTAGTAACTAAAGTTGATGATTATAGTTACTATCGTTGGAGAGAAGGCTTGATTTGTTTTAAAGATGTTAATTTTCAATCTGTTATTTATCAGTTAGAGGAATGCTATGGTATGCAGATTGTGATAAATAATGATGAACTATTTAAGCATGTTTTTACGGGGAAATTTCGTCAGGCAGACGGTGTAGAGTATGCCTTAAGAGTGCTTCAACGAACGATTCGTTTTAATTATTCGAGGGATGATTCTGATTCTATAATTTATATAAACTAAAAAAACACCTTTTGTTAACTTTAAAAATATGTGCCAATGAGTAAAAAATAAGATTGCATTTAAAGTAAAGAAGCCGATAAGTGTTACAGCACCTATCGGCCTAGAATCAACATTTCTACCTTAGGTAAGGTAGAAATGAATTAACATCTAATTCGATACAAAGATATGAAAAAAACGATTTTATTTGGGGAAAAACAAACTAAAGCCCCTCAGTATAAACAAATATTTAGAATTATGAGGATTACCACTTTCCTATTAGTAATTTGCGTATTTTGTTCTTATGCAGAGAATACTCATTCTCAATCTTCCAAGGTAAGTATAAATATTAGCAATGTAAAGCTCAATAAAGTTCTGGACGAGATAGAAAGTCAGACGGACTATCTTTTTATCTATAATCAGCAGGTGGATATGGATAGAACAGTCTCGGTTGAAGCTGAAGATAAGCCTGTCTCAGAAGTGTTAAATACAGCTCTATCTAATACTGGAATTCAGTACGAAATAGAGGGAAACCATATCATTCTAGCTCCGGCTAAAGTGAATATATTGGTCGTTCAGCAGCAATCTTTTACAATTAATGGAACAGTTACTGATATTGCTGGCGAGTCTATTATTGGAGCCAATATTCGAATAAAAGGCACTTCAACTGGAACTATTACTGATTTTGAGGGGAATTTTATTATTGAAGCTCAGGCAGGCACAGTTCTCGAAGCCTCTTATATAGGATTCCTAACTCAGGAAGTAACAATAGGTAAAGAACAAATACTTCGTATTATACTTAAAGAAGATGCCAAAAGCTTAGATGAGGTTATTGTCGTTGGATATGGTGTACAGAAGAAAATCAATCTGACAGGATCTGTTTCGTCAGTAAACGGTGAGGATATCAGTTTGCGTCCGGTTACAAATGCTACACAAAGCTTACAAGGTTTGGTTCCAGGTCTTAATGTAACAAATAGTGAATCGGGGCGTCCTGGATCTACCGGAACTTTGTCATTACGTGGACAGGGTAATCTAGCTAATAATGCATCTCCTTATGTTTTGGTAGATGGTGTAGAAATGAGTCTTTCTGATGTTAACCCTAATGATATTGAGAGTATTTCAGTGCTTAAAGATGCAGCAGCTTGTGCTATTTACGGTGCTCGTGCAGCTTATGGCGTTATACTTGTTACTACCAAGAGAGGTGAGGATGGAAGAATGAATGTAAGTTATCAGGGGACAGTTGGATGGAGTTCTCCAACAGTTATGCCAGATATGGCAAACTCATATGATTTTGCTCTATATTTTAATGAAGCATGTAAGAATGCAGGAGTAAATCAACAATATAGTGCAGAAAAGTTGGCTTTGTTGCAGCAGTATATAAATGATCCATCAAGTGTAGACCCATGGGCAGAGATGACAGGTAATAATCTTGTTGCAGCTTTTGAAAATACGGCAAAAGGAGTTGGTAATGTGGATTATTTTAAGTTGCATTACAAGGATGCAGCTTTTAAGCAAAATCATAACTTAAGTCTTAGTGGAGGTGGAAAAAGTGCTCAATACTATATATCATCAGGTGTTTATACAGAGGATGGTATTATGCGCTTTGCAGATATGGATTACAAGCGCTACAACTTTAATTCTAGTGTTACTTCTCAAATGACAAAATGGTTAAAGGTCAATTTGAACTCTAAATTTATGCATTCAAATGAAAATACACCTTTTGGCGATGGAGGGTTGAGTGAAGGATTTTATCACTCTTTAGCACGTTTTCGCCCTACTGTTAGTTCAGTTGATCCTAATGGTAACTATACAGAACTAACCATGATACCCTATTTGCAAAGTGGAATATATACGAATACAAAGCAATATAATTTGGCGCTTACAGGTGGTTTTGAAATTCAACCGTTGAAGGATTGGAGAATAATAATGGATTACACTTACAAAATGAATAATATGCAATATGATGCACTGAACGTAGCAGCTATGGTTCCTGGAATGGATGGAGAAACACTTTACCCTGCTACTCGATCAGAATTAGGTATTGCAGCTAATGGAAGGTATACGCGTGCGGAATCTTCAATGAATTACCAAACGATAAATCTATTCTCTAGTTATATATTCTCTATTAATGAAGAGCATAATTTTTCACTTCTAGCCGGTTATCAAGAAGAAAATAATGATTATCGTTACTTGAAGAATAGTGCTGTTGATCTTATTTCGACAACCAATCCAGGTTTAGGACTAGCTACTGGTGATGCGACAATAATAGATACACGCAATGGATGGGCTACTCGAGGTTTTTTTGGGCGTATTAACTACGACTATAAAGGGAAGTATCTAATAGAAGCAAACGGACGATATGATGGCTCTTCTCGTTTTGCATCAAGTCATCGCTGGGGCTTATTTCCATCCGTTTCATTGGGTTGGAATATTATGCGAGAATCGTTTATGGAGTCCTTTATACGAGTCTTACCCTCGTTTAAGCTTCGTGGTTCATATGGGTTATTAGGTAATCAGAATGGAGCTGCTCTTTATACGTTTGCTTCAACTATGACTACACAATCATTAGGAAATTACTATTACTCTGATGGTCGCAAAATGTATATTAATGCTCCTGGAGTTGTAGATCCTAATACTACTTGGGAGAAAGTCGAAAATAAGAATATTGGTGTTGATTTTGGTTTCTTTGGAAATTCTCTTACGGGATCTTTTGATCTTTTTCAGCGCGACACAAAAGATATGTTAGGCCCAACTGCCGATTTAGCCGACATGTTTGGTGCAACGGCACCTCAAACGAATAATGCAAGAATGCGAAATAGAGGTTGGGAACTCTCATTATTATACAAAGGTAAGATAAATTCCAATATTGATTATAGTGTGGGATTTATGCTTTCTGATGCAACATCTGAGGTAACCCGTTATGAAAATCCAACGGGGACAAATCCTTTAAACAACTGGTATGAGGGTAAGTCAGTAGGTGAAATTTGGGGATACCGATCTTCAGGACTTATACAAACTCAAGCTGAGGCAGATGAATACAATGCCAATTATGATTTGTCCTATCTTTCTGGTCAGAAATGGACTCCTGGTGATGTTAAATATTTAGACTTAAACAATGATGGTAAAGTAAATAATGGTAGTAATACATTAGATGATATGGGTGATATGGTTATAATAGGTAATACCACCCCAAGATACCAATACTCGGTAAATGGAGGAATCTCTTGGAAAGGATTATCATTAAGCCTTATTCTCCAGGGGGTAGGAAAAAGAGATTGGTCTCCTAGCTCAGGAACAGTATACTTTTGGGGATCAGGTGCTTATGCCCAGGTTACTGTTTTTAAGGAACATTTGGATTATTGGACTGAAAATAATCCAGATGCATATTATCCTAAGCCATACACAGCAGGAGCAGGTGCTATCGGAAGCTTTAGAAATAAAACGTCTCAGGTTAGTGATAGATATATTCAGAATGCAGCTTACTGTCGTCTGAAGAATTTAACACTTAGCTACACACTTCCTCATTCAATTATTAATAAAGCAGGTTTAAATAAAGTGCAAATGTTCTTCTCTGGTGAGAACTTGCTCACCTTTACAAAACTAGCTAGTATGTTCGATCCAGAAGCTATTTACACATCGAATGGTTATACCAGCGAATCAGGTAAGAATTATCCAATGAATCGAGTCGTTTCATTTGGTGTTATAGTTAATTATTAAAATAAAAATTATGAAAACCTATAATTTTCTCATCAGTATACTATTTCTATTGACTTTGAGTGCATGCTTTGAACTTAACAAAGTTCCTCAAGGAGTTTTGTCTACTACAACAGCATTTACTAGTACATCGGAAATTGAACGCTATTTGAATCAATTTTATGAAACTGCGCCAAGAACTCAGTCTAATAATGTAGGTAGTGCCACAGGTATTGCTTTTGGTGATATGAATAGTGACAATCTAATTGGTAATGTTATCAATACACGGTTAGCAGGAGAGTTGGCATTGAGTAATAGTGTGAGTTTAACGAATTACACGTATATCCGTAACTTGAACTTTCTTATAAATAATATGGATAATTGTCAAGAGTCAGGTGAACGATTTAATCATTGCAAAGGTGAAGCACACTTCTTTAGAGCTTGGTATTATTATCAGCTATTTGTCAATTATGGTCCTTTGTCTTGGGTTACAGAAGTGCTAGACCCTTCTCAGGAGCAAATGCAAATACCTCGGCATGATAGAACTGTAGTTGCAGATAATATTTTAGCAGATTTAGATATTGCAATAATGAATCTAAGTACGCAAAATAGCAATGCTTCGATGCGGGTCCATAAAGATGTAGCTTATGCATTGAAAAGTGAAGTTGCTTTGTTTGAAGGGACTTGGGAAAAATATCACAAAGACAAGGGTGATGAATTCTATGATAAGGGCATAACTGATTCCAAAATTGAAGATTACCTCCAGCAAGCTGTTGATGCTGCTAGAAATGTAATAGATCGTGGTATTTGGGGCATCTCTTCGGGAGATATTACAACAGCTTATAGAGATCTATTTATAAATCTTGACTTAACAGGAAATAACGAGGTATTATGGTGGAAGAAATATAATATCGATGACAATATTGGCCATTCAGTAACTCGTTTCTTAAATAGAGGTGGGGGGATTACTGGTGTTTCAGCATCTTTAATTGATGATTATTTGACGATAGATGGTAGACCTTTTCTTGGAGATGAGCGAGACCAAACAAAACTTATATATGGGGATGAGTTACAGCCTAGCCTGAGAGATCCTAGATTGTCTCAAACGGTTTGTTTACCCGGTCAAACTTTACGTCCAAATAACGATTACATCTATTCTCTTCCACCTCTTGATGGTAATAGTTATCATCAAAATACAACAGGATTTTCGGTTTTAAAATATGTCGAATTTAACCCAGTAAATCAAGCGACCATTGATGGAGAAGGGAAGAGCCAAGCACCTGCCATCCAATTTAGATATGCTGATATATTACTGAACTATGCCGAGGCTTTGGCTGAGTTGGATGGTGCAGCTAATGCCCAGATAATAGTCACTGCATTAAATCCTTTACGCCTTCGTGTAGGTATGCCTGATGTTGATTTTGATAGAGAGTACAATAGTGACCCTGCTTATCCTTTTGCTCACTTAAATAAGTATATACAAGCGGTAAGACGTGAAAGACGTATTGAGAAGGCATTGGAGGGAAGACGCTTAGAGGATATACTACGGTGGGCTGCAGCAGATGTTCTTATAAAAGGGCAAACTCCTAAAGGAGCACTCTTTATTGGAAGTAACTTAGAAAATTCTTATGTAGATTTAGTGTTTGATCAAACTTCAGGAAATAATCTTTATTTGACCGGTTCTTCTGTCGATGCTAAACGGTACGTTATCCCATTTAATAATATATCCTACCCTAATGGATGGGACTTTGATTTAAATCGCGACTACTTATTACCCATTCAACCTAGAATGTTGTCTTTAACAAATAACCTATGGACCCAAAATCCAGGTTGGTAGAATCTAAATACAAAGAAATGAATAAAATGCTATTTTTTGCTCTGGGAACGGTTGCTTTATCATCGGTCTCTTGTAGCTTTGCAGGTAAGAAAAAAGAGGAGGGGCAGAAGAAGCCCATGAATATTCTTTTTATAATGAGTGACGACCATTCTTATCAAACCATTAGTGCTTACGATAAGCGATTTGCCAGTACACCCAATATTGATCGAATCGGCAATGAAGGAGTTATATTTAAGAATAGCTTCGTAGCAAACTCGATAAGTGGTCCTAGTAGAGCTTGCATGTTGACTGGTAAACACAGTCATAAGAATGGTTTTACAAACAATAGCGCTCAGTTTGATGGGGCTCAACAAACCTTTCCTAAACTGCTTCAACAAGCCGGCTACCAAACAGCTGTAGTTGGTAAGTGGCATCTTTCTTCAGATCCTACAGGTTTTGATTATTGGAATATTCTCGTAGGGCAGGGAGAGTACTATAAACCGACCTTTATTGAGAACGGAGTAAAGGGTGAAAGAGAAGGTTATGCAACTAATGTTACTACGGATATTGCTTTGGATTGGTTGGAAACTACTAGGGATAAAGATAAACCATTTTGTCTACTGCTTCACCATAAAGCTCCACATCGTAGTTGGATGCCTGATACAAAGTATTTAGGAATGTTTGATGATGTAGAGTTCCCTTTGCCTAATAATTTCTATGATACGTATAGTGATCGTATAGCTGCAAAGCAGCAAGAAATGAGTATATTTAAAGATATGGATTTAATATACGATTTGAAGATGGCTGATAAGGAGAATGAGATACGTGGTACGACTCCAAGTATGGAGAGAGCTGGAAGACTCATGTGTAACAGTCGAATGAGTGTTGAAGAAAAAATGGCTTGGGATGCATACTATGACCCTATCATTGCAGAGTATAAGCAAATTAATCCTAAGGGTAAATCTTTGGCAGAATGGAAATATCAGCGATATATGCGTGACTACATGACTGTAATACACTCGGTAGACGAAAATATTGGTCGAGTCTTAGATTATTTAGAGAAAAATGCTCTTTTAGAAAATACTCTTATTGTATACACTTCTGATCAAGGATTTTATATGGGTGAACATGGCTGGTTCGATAAACGATTTATGTATGAAGAGTCGTTTCGCACTCCGCTGTTAATGCGTTATCCAAATGGGATAAAAGGAGAGATTACTCAGTTAGTGCAAAATATTGATTATGCTCCTACTTTCTTATCAATTGCAGGTGTAGATGTACCTTCGGATGTACAAGGAGAGTCAATATTACCACTGCTAAAATCGGGTAAAGTTGAAAAATGGCGGAATTCTCTTTATTATCACTTCTATGAATATCCTGCTGAACATGCTGTCAAACGTCATTATGGGGTTAGAAATGATAGATATAAGCTAATTCACTTCTATAACGATATTGATGTTTGGGAGCTGTATGATTTACAAAATGATCCATCGGAAATGAATAATATCTACGAAAGTGATGAGTATGAATATGTTAAAAAACAGATGCATAATGAGCTTGTTGTGCTGCAGAATAAATATGATGCTGCAATAATTAAAATGTGAAAAAGTAAATAAGAAGAGATCTTTCATCTATCGTAGTGATAAATTTATCTAAAGATAGAGCCTTATTAACTCCTATGGTTATGGGATATTAATAAGGCTCTTTTAGTTCGTTTTCAAAGTACTGATGTTTGTTTAGAGTCGATTTTTGATGTTTTTTTACTCAATATTAGGCGTAGTAAAACAAGAAACCTAGGATGGTAGCTATGACGAGGCACAAGGCGGCAATCTTTGCTGTGCTCCACGGGCGCTCGCCTACCACCTGTCCGGTTCGTCCGTTCACGGCAAAGATGTAGCTTTTCCCTTGGTAGCGATAGGCACTTAGCCATACGGGTAGAAGCACATGTTTAAACTTGATGTCGGCATAGTTGATGTCGCATTGGTTAATTCGCTGCTCATGCCCACCTATCTCATTTTGAATTTCCGATCGAATGAGTCTTTCCATCTCCCTCTTTGCTTCGGGAAGGCACTCTTTGAAGTTGCTTTGGTAGAGTTCCGAAAGAAATCCTTTTAAATAGACCTCGTCGTAGGCTACATAGTTTTGCTTGTCCCAATTCGTTAGCACTTGGGCGATTGTAGGCGGAAGGCTTTTGGAAGCAGGTACCAATACATCGTCAAATTCAACCCCTACCGTACCCGATACACTTCGCCAGTCGGTTACCGTACGTGTTTCTATTTTTCCATTCACACGTATGCTCTCTTGCCGATGGGTTCCTCGCTCACCTCTATAGAAGGTGGTGGTATTTGCATCATAGGTCCAATAAGGTAGATAGACACCCTTCATGTTTTCAGTGTGCTCCAGTTGAGCACTTAATTTAGAAGGAGCAAACCACAAGCTATTAATCCATGCCTTAAACGAGTCATTGGCTTTTTTCTTTCCCTGCTTAAATGGAAGAATATACTCGGGTTTCCAAATCCGATTGTGTTCCGCATTTTTTAATACAATAGGTGTACCACAGAAAGCACACGAGAAAGCAGTTGTATTCTCGGGAAAGGTGGTGTGTGCTCCGCACTGTCCACAAGCCACTTCGGAAACCACTATCTCGCTTTGTTTATGCAGCTCGGGATTATTCTCATAATCGTCGTAACTGTTCTCTTTCACCTCGGCAGGAGTCAGATTGAGCTCCACTTGAGCTGCACAATATTCACAAGCCAGTTTAAGGTGCTCGGGTGAATAGACCAGTATCCCTCCGCAAGATGGGCACTTTCCCTGGATGGTGTCGGTCGATTTAATAGCCTGTTTTTCGTTGTTTGTTGTCATGGTAACTACTTATTTAGGACAAAGGAGGTAGTGGGGGAGGGACTGCTCCCAAAAGTGTAGCCAGCTCTGCTACACTCGAGGCAGCACTCCATGTAGCCATTCCTTGTGTCCAAACGAGCGATTGTGTAGTAAATGTGCCTTGTAGAGCTTGCTGTTGTAACTGTATTAGAGTGTAAGGGCCTGTTTGTGCTCCATTGACTGCTACAAAATAGGTGGTTTCTTGGGGTAGGGGAGGAGGTATTGCTCCGGCTTGCATAGATGGTGCTTGCTGTTGAGGCTGAGCTTGTTGCATAGATGGCCCTTGTGGATTCATCATTTGTTGTGCCATTTGTCCAGCCATGGCAAATCCCATTCCCATTCCCATTGCATCACCTGCAGGTGATCCACCTCCGCCAGGATTCTCGGCACCTGCTTTGAGTGAGTCGGCAAACTGAAATTGTGTATACTGTCCCATATTGCCAATAATTCCCATGCTGGTACGTTTGTCTAGTGCTTGCTCTACCTCTTCCGGAAGTGAAATGTTTTCAATCAGGAATTTAGTAAGTTCTATACCATACTCGCTAAAATCGGGTTTTAGAGCATCTTCTAGTGCGGACGAAAATTCATTCAGGTTGGCAGCCATATCCAAGGCGGCAATCTTCGACTCGGCAAGATGGTCGGTGAACTTGGTGATCACAAAGTTTCGAAGTTGTTCTTCAATACTTTCTGTGGTAAAATTGCCATCGGTTCCAGCGATATTGGTAATAAACTTTCTTGGATCTTGATCTATGCGGAAGCAATAGGTACCAAAAGCTCTCATACGAATAGGCCCAAATTCTGGGTCGCGCATCATAATTGGATTCTTTGTGCCCCATTTTAGATTTAAGAACTGCTTCGTGCTTACGAAGTAGACCTCCACTTTAAAAGGCGATTCAAATCCATACTTCCATCCTTTAAGTGTAGAAAGGATAGGCATATTGGCAGTGGATAGAACATGGCGTCCCGGTTGATAAATATCAGCAAACTCTCCTTCGTTGACAAGAATAGCTATTTGAGACTCACGAACGACCAGTTGTGCCCCATTTTTTATTTCGTTGTTGTAGCGAGGAAAACGCCAGATTAGTGTATCTGAAGTGTTGTCTAGCCATTCAATGATGTCTATAAATTCGCCAGCTACTTTGGCTTTAATTCGGTTAAATAGGCTCATAGTCTTTTTTGATTAGTGGGTTATCTTTTTTTGCAAATATATGAATTACAAATATATGAATTATATGTTAGGGTGGGCTTTTGTAGATGATAAACGCACCTGTATATTGAAAGGTTTTTATCAAGATAATATACTCTTTTACTTTCTATTTCTCTATGAGCGTTGTTTTTTTTAAAAAAACGTCCGCTTGTGCGAGGGTGTACATCCGCTTGTGCATCTTGGTACATGCGCATGTACACCCTCGTACAAGCGCTTGTGTTAACCGTTGTTCTTAATGGTCTGTGTAACGTTCATTTTTAAAACTTTTTTCTTAGTTTCACCGCGTTTAATTGCTTGATTTGTAGTGTGTAATGGTGAAAGTAAGAATTCGTTACAAGGGTTGGGCGTTTAGTTGTTTCAGGTGAGTGATTCTATTTGAAAGATTTTGTTTGCTTGTTTGTCTGTCTGTTCTTATGTGGATTTTTGGGGAATTGGATAGCTATGCTTTACTATTGCTTTTATGGGCTCTATGAACTCTTTGTTTAAATTGTTTACTTTCACCGCTATTCGCTCTATACTAGGTTGTTAGTATTGGTGAAACTAAAAAAAATAATTTTCCAAATGAGTTTTTTGCACTTATTCTCCTCTCTCTACTTCCTCTTTTTTCTTCTTTTCATCGCTTATTCTCCTCCCTTCCTTGTTTTTTCTGCTCCATTCAACC
>JBOFRN010000006.1:0-1496 GCA_051651025.1 Phocaeicola sp. | reverse complement strand
TACATCGGGACGATACATAAAGGCTACATCTACTCCCCGTATTTCAGGAGAATCAAAGTGGCTAATGCGGTAGTTAGCTGGAGCTAATTTAGGAGTAGCTACAATATCTTCTAGTACGCTGCGGTTTTCCACCTCGCATACCCCAATTACGGCAGGATAGTTTTTATCAATAGCCGATATATCGAAGAATACACGTTCCATGTTCTCTAATTTCTTGGCATACTTTGCCTCGTTCCACTTTTTAGCCCCTTCGGGAGTGAACTCATCATCTAAGATATCGGGATCATTTACCGTATCGAAGAAGTTCTCAATGTTGTAGAAAACCACTTTATGTGCTTTCTGAGCGTAGCCATACGAGGCTACTGCAACGAACAGGAGTAGAAATACTATTTTTCTCATCTCTTTATCGAATTAATTAATTCCCCATTGTGAAGGAACCTTTTGTTGTTTTACAGCTGTCGATACTTGTGGGAAGAAGGTAAAACCAGTCTTTGCTTCAATATCTGCTACAGTGGTACAGATGGTAGTTGGTGGCTGTATATTGCCATACGACTTATGTTCTACCCAGAAACCTATCGAGATAAGTTCACTATCTGTACAATCTTTGATAGCCTTGCCCGATGCACCACTTTTGGTACGTAGTAGCACCTTGTAGTAGTGTGTAGGAAGGGGCACTGTGCTGCCTACGCCATCGGTTGTGGTTCCTGCTCCCGAGCCAAAGTGTGCACCCGTTACTACATACAACGTATCCGAGCAGCGGTTGTTGCGTACTTGCGTCTCTAAATTAGCCCACATATCTTGGTTTAAACGGTTGAGCTGTGGTGTTAGATTGCTCATGTAGAAGGTTTGTGCATTGAGTTCGTACGTGGCCAAACGATCGGCAGAAGGCAATTGGTGTCCGCGGTCGTAGTTACCATTGTATGAGCGTGATGTACAGTCGGGTTGGTAGCTTTTCGAAATAATGGGGTCAAATGCCCATGCATCGGTTCTACTAGTCCCTCCTAAATAGGCATTGTGTATAGGGTAAGCCACCCATAAAGCTGCTTTCTTGGTTTTGTCAAAGCAGATAGAGTAGTTTCGTACTTCCTTATTACTAAGTGTGGCATAGTGCGTAGCATATTGGTAGTTGGCATGAGCAACCTCTGTAGGCAATTCAGGCCAGCTACTAAAGGTAGGCAGGTTTTCTTGCGATTCGGCCAGCTGCTTTAGGTCAAAGGTTTGTACCGCTTCGCCCTCAAACTGGAAGTTTATTTTCGCTGTTCGCTGTTCGCTCCCACTATTTTTTACGTAATATACGTAGAGTATGTTTAACTCTCCGTTTATGGTTCCCGTTTTGGTGCTACTGTTGGCAAAGTCTGAACGACTAAAGGCACACCATGCATCTCCTTCTATTACCTCGGCCTTCCATTGAGTACCTTGGGCACCCGATAGGATGAGGGCAATAGAACCTTCGGCAGTATTGACTGTCGAAGAGGTTTTCCAATAAGCCTCGCTTT
>JBOFRN010000005.1:0-59142 GCA_051651025.1 Phocaeicola sp. | reverse complement strand
AACTCGTAACTATAAGGCTTAATCATTAATCGTTTAGAATCATGGAAAAAAGTATAAATTTCACACTAAAAATATGGCGTCAAAGAGGTCCTAAAGAGAAAGGACACTTTGAGAGCTTCCCAATGAAAAACATTACAGGTGATACTTCATTACTTGAAATGTTGGACATTTTAAATGAGCAACTCATTAACGAAGGCAAAGAGCCTGTGGTATTTGACCACGACTGTCGCGAAGGTATCTGTGGTATGTGTTCATTGTACATCAATGGTTTCCCTCACGGTCCCGCAACAGGTGCTACTACTTGCCAAATCTATATGCGTCGTTTTAACGATGGCGATACAATCACAATCGAGCCTTGGCGTTCGGCTGGTTTCCCAGTTATCCGCGACTTGATGGTAGATCGTACTGCTTTTGACAAGATTATGCAATCGGGTGGTTATGTATCAATCAATACAGGTGGTATTCCTGATGCCAATGCAATTGCTATTCCGAACGAAATCTCTGAAGAGGCGATGGATGCAGCAGCTTGTATCGGTTGTGGTGCTTGTGTAGCAGCTTGTAAGAATGGTTCGGCTATGTTATTTGTATCTGCTAAAGTAAGCCAATTGGCTCTTTTACCTCAAGGTAAAGTAGAAGGTGCACGCCGTGCGAAAGCGATGTTAAGCAAAATGGATGAACTAGGTTTTGGTAACTGTACCAATACACGTGCTTGTGAAGCGGAGTGTCCTAAGATGGTATCAATTAGCAATATCGCACGTTTCAACCGCGAGTTCATCGCAGCGAAATTGAAAGACTAATCAGCAACTAGTTTTACTTGATAGAGAAGGGTGAACTCCAAGGGAGTTCACCCTTTTTTGCTTAAAAAACCCCTCTTTTGATTGTTTCGTAGAGTCGGAAATTATCTATATCTTCGCATGCAACAAATGAAAACCTTTAATCAAATACAGAATGAAAAAAAGCCTTCTATTATTATGCTCTCTTTGGCTAAGTCACGTTGTTTTTAGTCAGAATCTCAGCCCTAAACCTCAATCCTTATCGTACGGAAATGAATCACTTTCCCTCGCTTCTGGTGTAGCCATTAAGAGCGGTAAAACCCCCGATCTAGCCAGCTTGAATGCACTAAACTCCTTTCTAAAGGAATCGACACATGGAGTAGCTCTTTATGTAGGAAACTACAAAGAATCTCACATGAAGTCGGTTACAAAAGGGGTAAAGATACCCCCCAAATCGGGTGCCTACTACCTACAAGTGAGCCCCAAGCAAATTGTTGTAATGGGCTACGATGCCCGAGGAACCTACTATGGTATACAAACGCTTAAACAATTAATTTGTAACAACGAGCTTAAAGAGCTAATCATAAACGACTATCCCGACACCCAATTTAGAGGGGTGGTAGAGGGCTTTTATGGATATCCTTGGAGCCACGAAAAGCGTCTAGAGCTGATTGAATTTCTAGGCAGATACAAGATGGACACCTATATATACGGTCCCAAAGACGATCCTTATCACTCTAGTTTAAGCAACCCCACTTTCTCTAAGTACGATGTAAAAGGGGGGTGGAGATTGCCTTATCCTGCCGAGGAGGCAGCCAAAATTAAAGAGCTTGTCGAAGCCTCTAAGGAGCATAAAGTCGATTTTGTATGGGCCATCCATCCCGGTCAAGATATTCAATGGAACGATGACGATTTTAAGAATATTGTAGCCAAATTCGAAATGATGTATGAAATTGGAGTGCGTTCATTTGCTGTTTTTTTCGATGATATATCGGGCGAAGGAACCGATGCTACCAAACAAGCTGCACTCTTGAATAGACTCAATAAGGAGTTTATCAATCGTAAGAGTGATGTAACGCCTCTGATTATGTGTCCTACCGAGTACAATAAAGCGTGGGCCAGCCCAAAAGCCGATGGTTACCTGCCTACCTTGGGGGATTTGCTGGACCCCTCAATTTATGTAATGTGGACAGGGGATCGCGTTTGTGACGACATTACCCTCGAGAGCTTGCAGTGGATAAATAGCCGCACCAAGCGCCCTGCTTATATTTGGTGGAATTTCCCGGTCAATGATTATGCCAAGAGTGCCATGCCACAGGGTCCCTCATACGGGCTAGATACGCAAATAACTGCTACCGATATGATAGGCTTTACTAGCAACCCTATGGAGCATATTGAAGCCTCTAAAATCGCATTGTACGGCATTGCCGATTATACTTGGAATATTAAAGCATATGATTTTAATCAGGCTTGGGAAGACGCCATTCATGCGGTGGTTCCTGAAGCTTCTGCTGCCTATCGCACGTTTGCCATTCACTCTGCCGACTTGGGGCAGAACTTTCACCGCTTTAGACGCGATGAATCGTGGGAGACAAAGATTATCGATCCCACTCGCTATACCGATTCAGCATTTCAAGCCTTACAGCAGGAGTTCGAAAAGATTCAATCGTCTGTTCCAACAATTTTAAAGAGCGGCATTAAGCCCGGACTGCTTGAAGAAATTATACCTTGGCTTACTCAATTCGAAAAATTGGGTCAACGCGGTGTTCAGACCATGCATCTAATTAAAGCTGTGGAGCGTAATGATGCCCCTCTTGCCTGGTCTTCACTCTTGCAATCCGAAATGAACAGTGAGCAGTTAAAAGCTTACAAGGCACATAAAAGTGGCTCTTTGTTGCTCCAGCCCTTTATTGATTCTACGCTCTTACGCTTCTCTAGAAAACTATACGAGCAAGTAAGTGGCGAGAGCTTAGAGGCTACTGCCTCTAAGAACCTTTATCGAATCTATACAAACATTCCCCAAATAGAGTCGGGTGGAGCCGAGAAGAGTGGCGATATGATTCTTCTCAATCCCGTTCAGGAGGTTTTGCGTATTGGTCAGAATCAATATATAGGAATCGACTTAGGGGCAGTTACGGGTGTTAAGGAGTTGTCCATCGATCTAGGTTTTAAGAATCCCTCTGTGGAGTATTCCCAAGATGGCTTGACTTGGAGTCCTAACAAGCCCCATTCTGCCCGCTTTATTCGCTACATAAATCGCAGCAACGAGGTTGTGGAAGCACGCCTTCGTCGCTTTCAAGTAGCTATCGATCCGCGTGGAGGCGATTTAGCGGCAGTGAGCGATAAAGATTTGTCTACTGGATTTGAGCTGATCGGTGAAGTGCCCCTTTCGATTCCAATGGGTAAAAATGAGCTGATCATTTTCTCCGAAGGCGATGGGATTCTGGTAGATGGTAAGCGTGTTAATAGCTTTGCGTCTATTCCCCTCTCTAGCACACAACACGATATCATTTTGTCAGGTACCGGAACCATACGCGAAATTCTATTTAAGTAGCTTCTAGCGTGCGTTCTTGTACAAGCGGTTGTACACGCTTGCATGAGCGGTTATACCACCTTGCGCAACCGCTTGTGCAAGGTGGTATAACCGCTTGTTTTTTGCTCTTTATAACTTGCTGTTTAGTAGGCTCTTATAGGTGTGTAGATCTCTGTTCTTTCTCCTAGAAAGATTCCAAAATAGCTCTTGTTGTTCAGCAGCCTATTTCGTATCGGCCCCCATTTGGTTTACAAGTTTAAACACACGGGTTAATTATGCAAACAAATTGATATTTTTACCCTGTTTTTATCTGTTTTAGTGAAATAAAACTAACCTGCGTTGGATTCCTTCTTCTTCTCCTTGCAGATGTCCAAAAAGTCCGTATATTTGTACTGTGTTTTTCATAGTATTAGATTTAAGGTTAACAAAGGTTGGAGCAAGGCGTTGCTCCTTTTTTTTTGCCCATACCCCAAGAAAAAACCGACCCTAAAGAAAACTTTAAGGTCGGCACTCAGTTAAGAGAGAGGAGGGCCATGTGCTTTAAAAAGCTGTTATGCATACGCCTAGCAAAACCATTAGCCCCTTTTTGTTGGCAAGAGTAAACAACTCTCCTAATACTTTTTATTTTCTGTAAAAGTATCATAAAAAGCTTTACATACCAACAAATCGAAACTATTCCCTCTTTTTTTCGATTAAAAACATCTCTTTTTGCTTCTGTTTGAGTATTTATGTTTCTTCTATGCGCCTCTTGTCAGCATAGCTTGTATATACCACCCACCAACGATCTCACAACCCCTTTCAATTCAAGTTCAAAAAGTACTCCGCTTATTTTATAAATTGGAATATCGCTTTCTATTACCAAGGTATTAATCTGAATACCCTCACGTTCCTTTTGAAGGATGGTAACCACTTTTTTTTCCTCTTCCGTAAGCTCTGGAAAGAGTTCGCGCTGTATCGGTTTTTTAGGCAATGAGCACTCGCCCCACTTCATGCTCACTACCAACTCTTGAGCCGAGGTGATGAGTGCTGCTCTATTCTCTCGAATCAATTGATTGCATCCGCTCGAGTAGGGATCGTTTATTCTACCCGGAAAAGCAAAACAGTCCCGATGGTAACTCTCTGCCAGTTCGGCGGTAATGAGTGCCCCCCCTTTCTGAGCCGATTCTACCACCACCGTCGCGTCACTCATACCGGCTACAATTCGATTACGTTTTACAAAGTTCTGTCTGTCGGGGTTGGTTTGACTCATAAATTCGGTCAATAATCCCCCTTGCTCCATCATCTCAATGGCGCTGTTACGGTGTTGATGCGGATAGATTCTATCGAGTCCATGTGCCAATACTCCAATGGTTTCCAGTCCATTTTGTAGGGCAGCCCGATGGGCATGAATGTCAATGCCATACGCCAATCCGCTCACCACAATTACATCGGGAGAGAGTAGGGCCAACTCTTTTAGGAATTGGGTACAAATTTCCTGTCCATACGGTGTGGCATGCCTAGTGCCCACTAAATTAATAATTTTAGCGCTGTTTAGATTGCTGCTACCTCGATAGAAGAGCACCAAAGGAGCATCGGCGCATTCGCGTAGCCTAGCAGGGTAGTCCTCGCCTTGTATCGTGAGGCATCGGATGTGATTCTTTTCGGCAAAAAGGATCTCCTCCTCCGCGCGCTTCAATGCCTCGGGAGAGTCGAGCGCTTGTTTCAGTTTGGGAGAGGCTGTAGGAATAATCTCCTCCAACCGCTTGCGGTATTGGAAAAGGGTTCTTGCATCTCCTGCCTTCTCAATCAGTTGTTTGGCACCAATTAATCCTACCCCTTTGATACGGGTTAGGGCAAGGGTATAGAGTAACTCCTCTTCCATTATTGGTTTAGGTAAGGGGCGAATGCTTCATTGAATTGGGGACTTTCTGCCAGTTTACCATGTACCATACAAACCGCCTCTACCGTGGCTTTTAGCACACATTTCTGGTCCGAGGTGCGGAAAATATCCTGCACAAAGATGTACTTTATTCCCTCTTTCTTCAGATATAGTTTGCAAGTGAAGAGGTCGCCACTCTTTAAGGGGGTCTTGAATGCCATATGTAGGCGGGCAACTACCGGATCGACTCCCTGCTCGTGCATCTGGGCAAAATGAAGACCCACTGAACAGAGAAACTCATGACGAGCGTGTTCCAAATAGTGCTGATAATTGGCATTGTTTACAATTCCTTGTAAATCGCATTCATAGTCCCGTACTTTTAGTGTTAGCTCGTGGATGTATTTTCCCATACTTTTTTTTGATTTATGATTAGCCATGAGGCTCTTGTGGATAATTCACAAAATAAGTTTAAATGCGAAGTAAAGCCAAGCGCGTGGTTGCTTTTAACACTTTCTTTGGCAAAATGAGCCTAACTTCTTCTATAACCGGTTCAATTGTTCCTAGCTATTTCTGTTTTGCACGGTAAATGGGGTTTAAATAGCTTTTAAACAGTGGTCAACTGAAAAGCTTTTGTACCTTTGTTCTCTCAATTGATTCTTTATGAAAATATATGCTGCCCCTTTGCAAGGTTTTACAGAAGCGCCTTGGCGAAACGCTCATCAAACCATTTTTGGTGGAGTCGATACCTACTATACCCCTTTTGTGCGTATAGAAAAGGATGGATTTCGCAACAAGGATTTGCGCGAAATAGATCCATCGCTTAATCGGGTAGCCCATTTAGTGCCCCAATTAATCGCTTCTACTCCCGATGAACTGCACCGTTTGGTGGCTCTTTTTCAAGAAAAGGGGTACCACGAAATCGATATCAATATGGGTTGTCCCTTTCCCTTGATAACCGGTCGACAAAAAGGTTCGGGAATTCTCCCTCATCCCCAGTTGGTGGCCCATTTAATGAATGCTTTGAGTACATATACCGATATTCGCTTTTCGGTTAAAATGCGTTTGGGATTTCAAGAGGCTTCGGAGTGGAAAGCGTTGCTCCCTATTTTGAACGATGCACCTTTGCAACACATTGCACTGCACCCTCGAATTGGTAAACAACAGTACAAGGGAGTGGTGAATAGAGAGGAATTTGCTGCTTTTTATGCTGCTTGTAAACACCCTTTGATCTACAATGGAGACATTGAAAACCTGCAACAGATGCAGCAACTAGCTGCTGATTTTCCCTGTTTGGCAGGGCTTATGCTGGGCCGTGGTTTGCTGAATCGTCCTTCCCTTGGAGCGGAGTTTAAAAGTGGAATTTTACTGAGCGATAGGGAGTTGCATGCCCAATTCTATCAGTTGCACGAGGCGATTCTTCTGCACTACGAGGCGTTGTTGCAGGGTGAAACACAACAACTTAGTAAGTTAAAGAGTTTCTGGGAGTATTGCCCACCCACTCTGGACCCTAAAAAGAAAAAGGCTGTGCTAAAGAGTACCCGCTTCTCGGCCTATAAGGAGGCTGTTCACAACCTTTTTCGGTAGTTTCATCTCTTTCTTACAGGTATAAAATAGATGCCTTGTTTACCTCTTTCTCTTTAAATATTCATACCCAATGCGACAATACAAACACTTTTTTTTGTCGCAGTACTCCTTCTTTAATTGGATGAACGCTTGGCTATCACCCGCGTGTGCAGCTTTTAAGCCGCAGCTCTCCCACATGCGTGTTATGTAGTTCTTTTCGGGTTTTATCTCCTCTAAAAAGGCCGTTGCTCGGCTGCATAAATGCTCATTTCCGCGGTGAAGACCGTAGCTGTATAGGAAGGGGATAACGCTGTTTATAAGGAGTAAATTGAGTGTGCTAGGGCTGAGTTGCTTCTCTCTGAAAGGCGATTCACCCCCAAACGTATAGTGCCTTTTCCAATAATCCGATGTTCCGCTCTTGAGTAGTGCATGTACTTCAGATATCTTTTCCGCCTCCATCAGTTTAGAGAGCAAGCCGTGTGAGTGATAGTATAGGTGTGCCAATTGAGCCAACCGAATGTGAGGAAAGTTGGTGGGGCGTAGTCGTAAGAATTTCCACCGTGCCACATCCATTGGTTTAAGTTCAAACAAGTGTCGCAGGTATGTATACTCTTTCTGTAGCTTCTGCCAATAGAGATCGGTCGAAGCAGCAGCGATTACCGAGTTTGGTGCACAGTTTAGCTTCTCCTCAAGCAGACCAGCTTGTCCAAAAAAGAGTGCCTCGATTTTGAAAAGCTCATCCCTCTGTTTGCCTATGATCTTTAAAGGCATCTGATTGGCCCACCACTCAAAGGCATCGCCATTTACCCCAAACCCAAAGTTGCGTGCCAAGGTTCGGAAAAGTGCCTCTTCCCAATCGCCCTGGCACTGAGCCAACCGCTCCTTTACTTGCTGGGCTCGAAGTTCAAATCGCTCCATCTGTAGGGAGGCAAGCCAGCTGTGAATCTTTAGCTTGGATAAGGAGGAGAGGATGGAGTAGCAGGTGGGGTAGTTGTCTGTTTTTTGTAGCTCTTGGTAGTTGCTTACTACGTAGGAGGGGGGCTCTAAGGTGAGTTGTGGAATAGCCTCTCCATTGGTGCGATAGAGCGTATTGTCTACCTCCTGCGCAATGTGTAATATAACCGATTGGTAACTCGGATCTCTATGATGCCCATGCTTGTACCAGTCGGAGGTGCGCTGGTGTATCTCAATGTTTCCTACCCAAAGTATACCATCGAGTTTGATTTTGGCGTTAAAGAAGTCGGGACCTGCATGGTGGTTGTGTATGCCTATGTCAATAACTTCGAGGCGTTGTTTAGTAGTGGTAATAAGCTCTGTGAGTGGAAACAGTTTGTGCTTCCAGGTGTAGTGTAAAAGTTGTTCCATGTAGCGTAAGTAGTGAGAGAATCGCGACGGACAGTTCTCTATGGTGTCTAAATAGAACTCGCTTTTGGCTGGTTTAGTTCAAATAAAAGTAGATGAGCCTATTTAACCCTGTCAATGCAGACTTAACTGGTTTGGTAAATAGTGCGGCTTTTTGACTAAAAGTGCCTGGTTCAGGGTACGTTTTTAGGGTAAAAATGTACTTACTACGAAACGAATCTTTATCTTTGTAACAATAAATAATCAGATATAAGATGAAAATAGCATTAATTGGATATGGAAAAATGGGAAAGGAGATTGAAAAAATCGCTATTTCTCGTGGGCATGAAATTGTCTCTATTATTGATATAAGCAACCCAGAGGATTTTGCTTCCGAAGCATTTCGCTCGGCCGATGTAGCGATTGAATTTACCAATCCCTTGGTGGCATACAGTAACTACATGAAAACCTTCGAAGCAGGTGTTAAACTGGTGTCGGGTAGTACAGGTTGGATGGATGAGCATGGCGATGAGGTCAAGAAACTTTGTACCGAAGGGGGAAAAACGCTCTTCTGGTCCTCGAACTTCAGTTTGGGAGTGGCTATTTTCTCGGAAATAAACCGTCACCTAGCAAAGATTATGAATCATTTTGCCGCTTACGATGTCTCGATGGTCGAATCGCATCACATTCATAAAATGGATGCTCCGAGTGGTACTGCCATTACTTTGGCAGAGGGAATTCTCGAGAATCTAAATCGCAAAAGTAGCTGGATAAAAGGAACACAAGTTGCACCCGATGGAACCGTTACGGGTAGCATGGAGTGTGAAGCTAACGAATTACCTATTAGCTCTATTCGTGAGGGTGAAGTGTTTGGTATTCATACCATTAAGTATGAGTCGGAAGCCGATGTAATTTCGATTACACACGATGCGAACAATCGCAAAGGATTTGCGCTAGGGGCTGTATTGGCAGCCGAATATACGGCCAATCACGAAGGTTATTTGGGTATGCACGATCTTTTTCAATTTTAAGCGATGAAGATAGAGGCTACCCCTAAACAATGGGCCAAGTTAGCAGTGGTGCTGTTACTTTGGTTACTTTTTAATATCTGGCTAGAGAGTTGGTTGGGACTCTTGGTCGTTCCCTTTATTTTCGATGCCTATATTACCCACAAAGTTCCTTGGACTTGGTGGCGAAAATCGAAGAATCCTTTGGTTGTAACGGTTATGGGCTGGGTAGATGCCATTGTTTTTGCATTGGTGGCCGTTTACTTTGTCAATCTCTTTATTTTCCAAAACTATGTTATTCCCTCCTCTTCGCTTGAGAAATCGTTGCTGGTGGGCGATTACCTATTTGTTAGTAAAATGAGTTACGGAGCTCGTATTCCGCAAACTCCGTTGCATATGCCTCTTACGCAGCACACACTGCCCATCTTAAATAGCAACTCGTACTTGGAGTGGATTAAGTGGGATTACAAGCGTACCAATGGGCTAGGTAAGGTGAAACTAAATGACATTGTGGTGTTTAACTTCCCTGCTGGCGACTCAGTTGCAGTGAATGTACCCGCCGAAGATATCTATCGATTGAGTTACCAAGCGGGCAAAGAGCTAACCAAAGCGATAGAGGTGGATAGCCTCCCTCTGGAACAGCAGCGCCAACTGTATGCGCACTACTATGCCGTAGGGCGTGAGTACATCAACAACAATCCGGCACTCTTTGGCAAGGTTCTTTATCGTCCAGTAGATCGCCGAGAGAACTATGTGAAACGTTGTGTGGGTCTACCCGGGCAAACACTCGAGATAAAAGATCGTCTCGTCTATTTGGATGGGACATTGAATCCTGATCCGGTGAACGTAGAGTATCGCTACTGGGTGAAGGTAAAACAGGTAATTCCTACCGAGTTGGCACACGACTTGGGCATCAGTCAAGAGGATTTAGCCTACTTCTTTGCGGCAGAGATGACCTATAATATTCCCCTTACGCACCAGGCGAAAGAGGCATTGATGGCGCGCAAGGATATTGTAGTGAGTATCGATGCAGCTCCGGGCGATGATGCCGGTGGTTTGTACCCAGTCAATAAAAAGAACCATTGGACAACCGATAACTACGGGCCACTTTGGATTCCTAAAAAAGGAGAGAAGATTACACTTACGTTAGAGAATCTCCCCATTTACGAACGCCCTATTCATGCGTATGAAGGCAATGAGGTGGCTGTACGTGAGGGGAAAATCTACATCAATGGGCAAGAAACGACCGAGTATACCTTCCAAATGGATTACTACTGGTTGATGGGTGACAACCGTCACAACTCGGCCGACTCTCGTTTTTGGGGATTTGTTCCTGAAGATCATGTAGTAGGTAAACCCATCTTTATTTGGCTTTCGCTCAATGAAGATAGGGGCTGGTTAGATGGAAGAATCCGTTGGAATCGTCTATTTAAGTTTGTCGATAACATTAAATAAAACTTCCCACTCGCTGTAACGGGGGATTATGTATGAGAAATAGCCTAATACAAGGAATAAAAGCTTTGGTAGCAGCCGTACTTTTAGTACTGCTCACCAAGGCTTTTGCTTTTGTATCGTGTACCATACCCTCTACCGGTATGGAGAACTCTCTCTATAAGGGTGAACGGGTGCTGGTTAGTAAGTGGAGCTACGGTCTTCGTATGCCCTTCTCTACCCATCGCCTTCAACCTCATAGAGCGAAGCGAGGTGATGTGGCTCTTTTTAATAACCCCAATCCTGCTTTACCAGATACCCCAATCTATCTGCGTGAACTTTTTATCAGTCGTTGCGTGGGGATACCTGGTGATACTTTAATGCTAAATAAAGAGCTATTGGTCACTAACCAGCAAATCTCTTTGCCCGATAAAAAGGCGCTTTATCAGTATAGTACACTTCTTGAGGATACCTTGCAACTTGCTTTGCAAGCCATTGGAATTCCCGACAACCCCTTGGTGGGTTACAGTGAAGGCATGCACATTCGTAGCTTAAGCCATTACGAACACTATTTGCTGAAGCAAAAGCTACCATTTGACTTTGTTCTGCTTCTTCTCTACGATTCGGAGGCCGAAGAGAGTCATCCCTTGGTGGTGCCTGCCCGAGGCCTTTCATTGGAGGTCTATCCATGGAATGCAACCTTGTTGTGTAATACCATTGTGCGCCACGAAGGAGAGCAGGCGTGGGTTACGAACGATACACTTTTTGTTGCAGGAAAGGCGGTTACCCACTATACATTTACTAAAGATTATTACTGGATGGCTTCCAACAATCCAATCAATCTGTGCGATTCGCGCCTGTTTGGATTGGTACCCGAAGATCACTTAATAGGCAAAGCTTGGCTTGTTTGGTATACTTCGCGTAGGGAGCGTCTATTTGAACGCGTATACTAATGAATAAATCGGTTCTTTTAACCTCTGCTTACTTAGCACCTGTCTCCTATTATGCCAAGTTGTATGCTTATCAACAGGCGTTTGTGGAGCAGTACGACCACTACGTAAAGCAAACCTACCGCAATCGTTGTACAATTGCTGCTGCCAATGGAATGCTTTCCCTGACCATTCCCACCGAGAAGAGTGAGGGTGGCAAATGCCTAATGAAAGATGTGCGTATTTCGGAGCACGGCAATTGGCGTCATACCCATTGGAATGCCTTGGTAGCTGCTTACCGAAACACTCCCTTTTTTGAATATTATGCCGATGATTTTAAAGAGATCTATGAGCGTAAAATCCCCTTTTTGATCGATTTAAATGAAGCTTTCTGTGAACTTACGTGTCAGCTTATTGATATTCAACCCACCGTTCTACGTACCGAATCGTACGAACTGGAGTGTGTAGAGAATCAGGTAGACTATCGTGAGTTAATTCATCCCAAACACCCTTTGGATGCCGATGTGGAGTTTTTAGCAAAGCCTTATTACCAGGTTTTTCAAGAAAAGCATGGCTTCCTGCCCAATATGAGTATTGTCGATTTACTCTTTAATATGGGCCCTGAGAGCCTATTGGTGCTACGTGACTGTGTGAAGTAAAGGTGCAATACAACTGAATTGGCTAGCTTATTGCAGTTATAGGTTGTAGTGATAACTAAGAGCAGAGCCCTATCATCCTCCATTGAGAGAGGTGATAGGGCTCTGTTCTATTTATGCCTGCTTTGCCTTGAATGCCAACGCATACATACGCATCTGTTTCACCATCGAAAGCAAACCGTTGCTGCGGGTAGGAGATAGGTGGTCTTTCAGACCAATCTTTTCAATAAAGTAGAGCTCATTTTCTAGAATCTCATCGGGGGTATGTCCTGAAACCACTTTGATAAGAAGGGCAATGATTCCTTTTACAATCAATGCATCGCTTTCGGCTTGAAAGTAAATTTTGCCATCCTTTAGGTCGGCTTGCAACCACACGCGGCTTTGGCACCCTTCAATCAGGTTCTGTTCGTTCTTATATTGTGCATCTAGATCGGGTTGTTCGCTACCTAGATCAATCAAGAGTTGGTATTTATCCATCCAATCGTCGAAGTCATTGAACTCTTCAATGACCTCCTCTTGTAGTTGGTTTATTGTTTTCATCATTCTATTCTATTTTTCGTTGTAAATAACTGCTGTAACGGTTTCGCCTACGGCCTGTAAAGTTGCTTTATCTATAATCTCCATGGTATCGTGTATTGTGTGCCAAGTCGATCCAAAAGAGGAGTGAGGATTATTGGGCTCGTAGTTAATAATATCTACGCATGGAATACCCGTTAAGCCATGTACATAGATGTGGTCGTCTATAACTTCACCCCCTTGTTTGGCTATAAAGTAGTTGTCATGTCCTAGCTCTTTCGCCTTCTTCCAGATACGCTTCATGGGGCTGTTGGCTGTACGTGCGGAGTATCCTTCGTAGTAGAAGGTAGAGCCTTTGGCACCTACCATATCGAGTAAGATGCCGTAACGTGCATTGTAACCTGCTACATGAGGTACTCTCCCCCAATATTGCGAACCCAAGCACCAGGTATCTGCCTTGTATGTCCCTTCGTAAAACTCGGGTATACCGTAATCTTCGGCATCAAAGAAGATGATATCAACTCCTAAAGTAGGCTCTTGTTGTTGAAGTAAACGGGCTATTTCTAGTAAAACTCCCACGCCACTTGCTCCGTCATTAATACCCAGAATAGGGGTGCGGTGATTCTTAGGGTCGGCATCGTAATCGGCGTAAGGGCGGCTGTCCCAATGGGCAAAAAGCATCACCCGTTTCTTGCTCTCGGGCTTGTATGCTCCAATAATATTGCGTGCCTTGAGGATGGTTCCATCGTAAGCTATCAGGTCGGCATATTGGTTGTATACTTTGGCGCCAAACTCCTCGAGCTTTCCTGCTAAATAGTTACCACATGCTTGGTGAGCTGCACTGTTGGGAACACGTGGACCAAAGTTGGCCTGTGCTTGTATATAGTTGTAAGCACTGTCTGCCTGAAAAGCGGGAGCTTCTAGGTTTACCTCTTCGGTAACTGCTACACTTTCCTTACTCTTGGTACTGTTTCCACAAGCGGTTACTCCGAGTAGGAGCACCAATGCAGGTGCTATAAAAAATGGTTTTAGCTTCATACGTCTCTGTTTTTCGTAGGTTCTGTGTGCAAAGATAATCTGCACTAGTAGTTTATCCCTCATCTCTATTGAACAATTTTGTTTTTCCATGGATTTTTGTTTGCTAATAACCTTAAGAAAGGGATGATTTTTCGCTTTCTATAGGGAGGGGATGCCCTACTTTTATCTCTTTATTTTGATATTGTGAGAAAGTCATGTAAATTAGTCGCTCAATTGTTAACTAAATCAAACCTTATGATGAGAAACCTTAATGCCCTGATTGTATCAATTTGCTACATCTCTTTTTTCCTTTTTCAATTGACTCCTCTTGCCGCTATGAATCGTGTAGGACACTTGCGTGTAACAAATGGAGTTTTAACCGATTCGACTGGTCGTACCCTTATTTTAAATGGTTTGAATCATGTCAATAAGAACCCTAGCGATAACTATCTGCATGCAGACGATGAAGCACTGTTTAAGAAGTTTAAGTCTTGGGGGTTTAACTTGATACGCTACGGTATTATTTGGGATGGTTTAGAGCCTGAACCAGGTGTTATCAATGAAACCTATTTGAAAGAGATTGATAAACGGGTAAAGTGGGCCGAAGAGAATGATCTTTGGTTAATGCTCGATATGCACCAAGATTTGTATGGCCAAGAGTTTAGCGATGGTGCACCTGCTTGGGCTACTTTGACCAAGCAGGCACCACACCATACGGGAGCTATTTGGAGTGACTCTTACTTAATAAGCCCCGCTGTGCATTCTGCTTTTGATAGTTTCTGGGAGAATTTGCCTGCCTCGGATGGAGTTGGTATACAAGATCACTATATCAACTTGTGGCAAATAATTGCCGAAAGATACAAAGACTCTCCAGCTGTACTTGGTTTTGATGTGATGAATGAACCCTTTCCTGGATCGCAGGCCAATGAAGTGCTTGGTGGCCTATTGACTGCTGCCTCTCAGTTACTTTATGAAACCGAAGGTATTTCGATCACTGAATCGGAGATTATGGCTGCTCTTTCCGATCCTATCAGTAAAGGAGAAGCTTTCTCCTTTATCGCTACGCGTAATAACTATCAGAAACTGCTTCGTGGAGCAGAGCAGGCAGTTGCTCATTTTGAGAAGGGAGTGTTGTCGGGTTTTTATCAGAAAGTACGCGATGCCATTCGAAGTGTAAATCAGAAGCAAATGATTCTATTAGAGCATAGTTATTTCTGTAATTTAGGTTTTAAAAGTGCCATTCTACCTCCCTCTTCCGAACAGGGTGTAAGAGATCAATTGGTCTTATTTGCACCCCATGGGTATGATTTTGTAACCGATACTGATCTAGCTGCTTTTCCCTCTACTGAGCGCGTAGATTATATTTTTGAATCGATATTCATGGCAGGAAAGGAGAAGCAGTTACCTACTATTTTGGGTGAGTGGGGGGCTTTTTATTTGGGAGATAGAAGGTACTTAACACCCGCTAAGCAGATTATGAAGCATATTGAGCAGAACTTAGCTGGACAAACCTATTGGTGTTACTGGAATGGCATTGAAAAACAGGACTATTTTCCAATTCTTTCGCGTATTTACCCCATGCGTACCGCGGGGCAATTAATGGATTACAAGAACCATTTTGAAGAGGGAAAGTATACCATGCAGTGGTACGTTGATGAGGCCTCTTTGCAGAAGGAGACACTTATCTATATTCCCGATTACAGAGGTCTGGATTGTTCTATTTTTAATAATGACTCTTTTCATCTGGAATTAGAAAAAGGAGATGGTGAGAGTGAAGCCTATTTACGGATTCGTTGTAAGAGAGTAGGTGAGCAAAATCTGTTATTGCTCTATAAATAAAACGGCACTCAAGAGAGAATCTATTCAGCTCTCCCTCTCTGCTCCTAGATGGTTCCAAATGGATGACTGAATTCATATTGTGGTGGATGAACTCGCCTCATTAGAGCCAAAAGGATTTGAGCGGTGAATGAAAATTTGCAGCTAGATAAATGAGGTGGATTTACCTCGATTGATTGCGATTTAAAAAAAACAAATCGCCTCCTTAACTTACAAAAGTTTGGAGGCGATTCTGTATCTGTTGATTTTTCTTACAGGAGTTCATTCGGTGAACTGTAAACAGATTTAGGGTGGATTCGCCTTTAATTGCTACTCTCAGTTTGTACCTGCTTCATAACCCGTAGGAAGTTACCTCCCCATATCTTCTCTATTTCCTCTTCCGTATACCCCTCTTCGAGTAAGCAGCGTGTCAGGTTAATCAGTTCCGAGGCCGATGCGCAACCTATGATACCTCCATCTCCATCAAAATCGGTTCCGATACCTACATGGTCTATCCCCATTATTTTAACAAGGTGATTGATGTGTCTAACTGCATCAATAATGGTAGCTTCGCCCGCCTCCATGAGGAAACCGTTGTAAAGAGTTACTTGGGCTACTCCACCTTGATTGGCTAAGGCCCGCAGTTGATCGTCGTTTAGGTTGCGTGGATGGTTACAAAGGGCGCGTGCCGATGAGTGTGATGCCACTACAGGGTGTTTGCTGCAGCCCAATACATCGTAGAAGGTTTTTTCGCCTGCATGTGATAGGTCAATCATCATACCTATGCGGTTCATCTCTCTAACTACTTCTCTACCGAAATCAGTCAGGCCCACTCCCTCTTTGTTGTAACGTGCCGAACCGCAAATTTCATTGTTCCCATTGTGGCAGAGCGTCATGTAGACGACTCCTCTTTCTCTAAAGACGGCTATCTGTGAAAGCTCTTTTCCTATGGCATACCCATTCTCTACACCTAGCATGATGCTTCTTTTACCAGCTCTTTTCTGTTTGTACAGCTCGTCGGGGGTATAGGCTAGTGCGAGTTGGGTGGTATTTCGTTCTACCATCTCCTCCAATTGGTTAAGTAGACTGTGGGCTTTGGCATTGGCTATCTCGTGTCCCTCTTCAGTGCATGCCCCTTGCTCTAAATAGGCTACCATGATAGAGGCGTCGAGTTTTCCCTCCCTCATTTTATGTAAGTCTACCAAAAGTTGTGGATCGCGGTGGGAAAAGTTAACCCCTTTGTCGAACCACATGGGGGTATCGCAATGTGAATCGAGTGTAAGTATGTGGGTATGTAGCTGTTTGGCTTGCTGGAAAGAGGTAGCCTCTTTAACTAGCCAATCGAATAGTGGCATCATGCAGCGGTCTCCTTGTAAGATGAAACATTCGGGATGCCACTGTACTGCCAATATCGATTTGTAGCGAGTCGACTCCATGGCCTCTAGTACGCCATCGCTTGCCCAAGCAGTGGCCTTAAATCCAGGCGCTGGTTGCTGAATGGCTTGGTGGTGAAAGGAGTTGACTGCCATTGTGGTCTGCTGAAACAGTTCATAGAGGATTGATTCCTCATCAATCGTTACGTTGTGTGAGGGATAGCTTCGGTCTAGCTCTTGACTGTGTTTAATGCGTACTCCCTCCATCTGTTTGTGTATGTCTTGGTAAAGGGTTCCGCCCAGAGCGGCATTAAGTACCTGCATGCCTCGGCAGATGCCAAGTATCGGGATTTGGCGGTTCGTTGCAAGGTAGGCAAGCAGCAATTCATGCCTGTCGCGCACCGGATTTATACCTCCTAACTCCTTTATCGGTTCCTCGCCTAAATAGAGGGGATTGATATCTCCTCCACCCGTTAAAAGGAGTGCATCTACCTGCTCCAAACTGGCTATGAGCACTTCAATATGGTCGGTTGGAGGCAAAATGAAGGGGATGGCCCCAGCTTTCAATATGGAAGAGTAGTAGCCTTCTGCAAGCGTGCATTCCTGCTCTTTGAAGTTTCCGGTTAATCCTATTCGGGGGAGTTGGTGACAGATTGATACTTTTTGGTCGAGCTGACTCTGAATCTGTGAGAGACTAAAGGTGTGTAACTGTTCCATTTGTTGTTTTTTATGGGCGTATAGTAGATTCTCAAACAAAGATAGAGATAAATTCGATTAATTTTTTCATATTTGCTAAAAATCAACCGACTATGGAACCGATACAAACCTTTGCGCAGATGGTAGAGATGCTACGTATCCAGAAGGTACGAAAGCGTGTGGTTGTGGTCTGTCCCGATGACCCCCATACGGAGTACGTAATTATTCGTTCGTTGCGCGAAGAGTTGGCCAGCTTCTTATTAGTGGTCGATAAACCGCACCGTGCTCATGCCGATTCCATTCAACACCTCTATCCGGAATGGGTTACCATTTACGAAGTCGATGGAGTAGATCAAGCAGCCCTTCAGGCAGTTTTCTTGGTGCGCGAGGGGTTGGGAGATGTACTTATGAAGGGGATGATTAATACCGACAACTTGTTGCGAGCCGTACTTAACAAAGAGTTTGGACTACTACCCAACGGAGCTATCTTAAGCCACCTTACGGTTGCCCAAATAACTCGCAGCAAGAAACTACTCTTCTTTTCGGATGCAGCAGTAATTCCTCGTCCATCCTTACCTCAATTTGAAGCCATGCTTCACTACGATTTAGCCGTTTGCCGGAAGTTCGATATTGTCTCCCCTCGCATTGCCTTGATTCATAGTAGTGAAAAGATTAGTGAGAAGTTCCCCCATACACTGGACTATGTGAAACTAAAAGAGCAGGCCGAAGCGGGTATGTATGGTGCGGCCTATGTAGATGGCCCTATGGATGTGAAAACGGCTTGCGATGTGCATAGTGGAGAAATAAAGGGAATCTGTTCGCCAGTTGTAGGGCGTGCCGATCTGCTTCTATTCCCCAATCTAGAATCGGGCAATACCTTTTATAAAACCCTTTCGCTCTTCGGCGATGCCAATATGGCGGGTATGCTCACGGGAACCCTTGCTCCGGTTGTACTTCCCTCGCGTGCCGATTCAGGCAACTCTAAATATTACAGTTTGGTACTTGCCTGCTTGGCAGGCTAATAAAATAGAACGATGAAAATATTGGTTATTAATCCCGGCTCTACCTCGACCAAGCTAGCGGTTTATGAAGGCGAAAAGTGCCTCTGGTCGGCCAGTGCGTCCCATTCGGTGGCCGATTTGGCTTCATTCAGCAGTTTGAATGGTCAGTACAATTATCGTCTTACACTCATTTTGCAACTACTTGATGAGGCTCAAATCCCTTTACAGTTCGATGCCGTTATTGGTCGGGGTGGCTTGTTGCGCCCTTTGCATGGGGGCGTTTATTTGGTAAACCAGGCGATGAAGCACGATTTGCAGCATGCAACGATGGAACACCCTTGCAATCTGGGTGGTTTGTTGGCCGATGAGTTGGCGATGCTTTCAGGAAGCTGCCCTGCTTTCATAGCCGATCCTGTGGTGATTGATGAGCTACAACCCGAGGCGCGTTACACGGGATTGCCCGAAATAAAGCGCAAATCGGTTTTTCATGCACTCAATACCAAAGCCATTGCCCGCAAGTATGCGCGCCAAATTGATCGACCCTACGAAGCACTCAATCTGGTCGTTGCTCACCTTGGCGGAGGCATCTCCATTAGCGCCAACCGAAAAGGGGAGGTGGTTGATGTAAACAATGCACTCGATGGGGAGGGACCTTTTGCATTGGAACGAGCGGGTACGCTACCTGCTGGTCAGTTGGCCGAACTCTGTTTCAGTGGAAAATTTACTTTGCCAGAGCTAAAGAAAAAGTTAAGTAGTAAAGGAGGATTGGTAGCCTATTTAGGAACTACCGATATGCCTTTCATTGTGGCAAAAGCCCAAGAGGGAGAGTCGCCTTACAAAGAGGTGCTCGATGCCATGCTTTATGCTGTGGCTAAGCAGATAGGCGCTATGGCTACAGTGCTTCGGGGTGAAGTGGATGCCATTTTGCTAACGGGTGGAGTGGCCTATAATAATTATTGCACCAACTACCTCTCGGACTATATTCATTTTATAGCCCCGGTAGTAGTATTAGCTGGCGAAGATGAGATGGGTGCCTTGGCCTTTAATGCCCAAGGTGCCTTGTTGGGTGAGTTGGAGTTGCAACACTATCACTCTTTATAGCTTACTCCTCGTACTCTTTTTTTCGTTTGGGATTCATCGGGAACCACCCTTTCAGTACCCGTTCTCTCTGTTCGAACACCTCTTTGATGGTCCAAAACGAAGAGAAGGCAAAAACGCCTAATGCCGAAGAGAGTAGCACATTGCTTACCAGCAGAGAGCCGGCCATACCTACGATGCCTAGCAAGAGAAATATCCACCAGCATTTAGTACCCCAATAATACTCGGCCTTTACCACCACAGGGTGGAAGAGCCCGATAATTAAAAAGGTACAAATACCAATGATAATACCGCTAAAGTAGAGAGCATCCATTATTTCTCGCCAAGAATAGGAATCTCTTTCTTAATGCTTTGCTCCAAAGAGATCATTGTTTCAGTAGCACTTACTCCAGCAATTTCTTGAATTTTAGAGTTCAAGATATCCATTAAGTGTTCGTTGTCTCTAGAGTAGAGTTTTGTAAGCATGGTGTAAGAGCCCGTTGTAAAGTGACACTCTACAATTTCGGGTATCTTAAGCAACTCATCTACTACCGATTTGTACATAGATCCCTTTTCCAGTTTAATCCCTACATACGTACAACTGCGGAAACCCAAACTCTTTGGATTTACGTGATATCCCGAGCCTACAATAACACCCATATCAATCAGGCGTTGCACACGTTGGTGGATGGCTGCACGTGACACTCCACATTCTGCTGCTACATCCTTAAAAGGAATACGTGCATTCAGTGAAATAATGTCTAGGATTTTTCTGTCTAAGTTGTCAATTTTTTCCATGTTTTCTTTGATTCTATATTGTCAAATTGTAAGCAAATATAGAGATAATTTTCAATTTATCTAGTTTTTTTAGATAAAAAGTAGTTTGCTTCAAAAAAAACATTCAGAATTGTAGTTTGACTGCTGCTTTAGGCTCTTTATGTTGCTCTTTTAGAGAGGATAGAGTGCTATTTTTACACTCTTTGAGGGCTCTGTAGAGGCAAATCGTTACTTATTCAGCTTTGACTGTTTTTATCAAAACTTTCTGTTCATTCTGTAAGGTGGTAGCAAAAATATAGTCATTTCCTCCCTCTTTTAGCTTCATGCGCTTGCGTAACTCGGCTACGCTACTTGGAAAGTTGCGAACTGTCAGATTGGCTTTTTCAACATCTTGTAATAACTCCTTCAGCTCTCGTTTACCAAAGCTCGAAACGGCTGTTACCCGAAACTTGCGACCTGGGAATTGACTAACCAACTGAGTAGAGGTGTAAAGGTGGCTGCTTGTATGTAGCTTTTTTACGTCAAAGTTCTGAGTTAATATTTTATAGGCGCCTGCTTTCAATACCGAAGTGTAGGGCTCGTATAGATAGCTCTCCACTTGAGTAGCCAATTTCTGCGCGGCATCTCGCTCTTCGTGACGGATAAAGGAGAAGGTTATTCGTTGGCCATTGTTCTTTAATTCTACGCAATGAATGGTTACCTCATCTTCCATTTTGCGGGTAGCCTCCAGTACGAGGAGTAGCTCTTTACACTCATTCTCGACCGAAACCACATAGACTTTGCTTACGGTCTCTAGCTCTTTTAAGGCCAGTGAAAGATCGAGCATAGGCGAAAGTTTGACCAAAACTCGCTTGGCCTTGGTAGTTAGGAGTGTTTCCCACTCGGCTATGTTGGGCTCACAGCTCGAGATAGCTACGGTTTTTCCTCCCGATTCGTCTCGGCGTGCAGGGTCTAGAAAGAGGCAATCTACCGGCTCCATCTGCTGCAAGTAGTCCATACCGTCTTGGTGATGTATGGTAGCATGAGGGAGTCCTAAAAGTGGAAAATTGTGTTGAGCCAATTGGCACAACACCTCTTGGCGTTCTACATAAGCAATCTTTTTAAAACCGCGTGCTAGGTAGGTAAAATCGATTCCAAAGCCTCCGGTTAGGTCGGCAAAATTTTCACCTTGCAGAAGTTCTGCTTTGAACGCAGCGGTTAGTTCCGATGAACATTGCTCCATGGATAGATGCGGAGGATAGTACACCCCTTCGGTACGATACCAAGTAGGGAGTTTTGTCTTAGCCGTTTGCCGTCCTGCAATTTGCGTCATCGCAGCAGCAAACTCTACACCGGGCTGTTTCTTTGCTTGCAAAGCCAGCTTGCGCACATCTTCGTTGGCATGTGCTTCAATAAATTGGAGGGTTTCGGTAGATAGTTGCATGGTAATTTAAATAAAAAAAGGTTGCAAACGAATTGTTTACAACCTTTTTAAGAGGTGGGCCAACCTGGGCTTGAACCAGGGACCTCCAGATTATGAGTCTGTTGCTCTAACCAACTGAGCTATAAGCCCGAGCGATAAAATTTTGTTTTATTGCATTGCAAAAGTAATACGTTCTATTGAATATTGCAACATTTTAAGCTATTTTTTTGAATCGGAATAGTGTAAAGCACAATTTAGGAAAGAGAGTGGCGTTATTGATCGGGGGTACTTATTCACGAAATATAGGTGAGGGTGTTTATGCTTCTCTGCCCATTTTCTTTCATCTAGAGGGTCTTGGGGGAGAGGCTATCCAATGGGGATTTCTATTCTTTTAGGATGGTGATAGGTTGTTTCTAAATGGAGTTTCCTTGTCTATCCAGAGAAAGTTATATGCAGGAAAGCATGAAGTTAGTGTTGCACTAGAGTCAAACAGGTGTTGCACTGGAGTCAGTTAACTGTTTGACTCCAGTCAATTAACTGTTGCACTCGGGTCAAACACTTAATTGACTCTAGTGCAACACCAACTTTGGGCGCAAAAATTAGAGAAAAGGAGCGCAAATAAAAGAGAGTAGTCCAAAGAGCGGTGAGGAGTTCAGAAAAAAGAGTGCCATTCATGGCCGTACCCTCTTTGGAATGTTGTATTTTTGCTGTTTGTTTCAGAACAAGCTCTTGCATCTCGATGTTAGGAGGTAGTACTATAAATAAGTAATAAAAGCTATGATTGATAAAGAATCAAAAAGAGTTTTGAAAGGATTGACCGATGCAGAAGTTGCTGCACGCAGAGCCGAGTATGGGGAGAATTTGCTTACCCCTCCCAAGCGCCCTTCCATGTGGAAACTCTATTGGGAGAAGTTTAAAGATCCGGTTATTCAGGTATTGCTTGTAGCCGCTTTCTTCTCTTTTGTGATTGCTGTGATTGAACAAGAGTTTGCCGAAACCATCGGTATCTTTTTTGCCATCTTCTTGGCTACCGGTATCGGCTTCTACTTTGAGTACGATGCAGGGAAGAAATTCGATCTGCTCAATGCTGTAAACGAGGAGACCCCCGTAACTGTACTGCGTAACGGAAAAATAACAGAGGTACCCCGCAAAGAGATTGTGGTTGATGATGTGGTGATTCTAAATACCGGCGAGGAGATACCAGCCGATGGTTTGCTGGTAGAGGCCATCTCGTTACAACTCAACGAATCGAACTTAACCGGCGAACCGGTAGTGAGTAAATCTATCGATTCCGACTTGTGCGAAAAGGAGAGTACCTATCCATGCAATGTAGCACTACGCGGTACGACAGTGGTCGATGGTCACGGCAAACTGGTTATTACTGCCGTGGGCGATAAAACGGAGATTGGCAAGGTGGCGAAACAGGCAACCGAGCAGAGCGAAGAACAGACTCCGCTCAATATACAGCTGGATAAACTAGCGGGGCTCATTGGGAAAGTGGGCTTTACCGTAGCGATTCTTACCTTTATGATCTTTACGGGCAAGGATCTTTACCTCTACTTCCAAGCACATGAGGTAACCGGTTGGCAACAGGTTATGGAGATTGCACGCATAGTATTGAAGTACTTTATGGTAGCCGTTACGCTTATTGTGGTGGCAGTGCCCGAGGGGTTACCTATGAGTGTAACGCTTAGTTTGGCACTCAACATGCGCCGTATGCTGAAAACAAATAACTTGGTGCGTAAAATGCATGCTTGCGAAACCATGGGAGCCATTACGGTAATCTGTACCGACAAGACAGGTACCCTTACTCAAAACTTGATGCAGGTGCACGAAGCACAACTCACTCCCGAGAGTGAATCGTGGATAGGCGAGGGGCTGAGTGTAAACTCGACTGCTTTCTTGCAGCAAGGCGAAGCGGGGAGTAAACCTACAGGTGTGGGAAATCCTACCGAGGTGGCTCTGCTACTCTGGCTGCACCAAAGGGGAATTGCTTACGAACCGTTGCGCGAAAAGGCAGTAGTGGTAGACCAACTTACCTTTTCGACCGAGCGAAAGTTTATGGCTACGCTGGTGCAATCGACTGTACACAGTCAAAAAGTACTCTATATAAAAGGTGCACCCGAAGTGGTGATGAGTAAAAGTAACCTAACCGAAACGGAGCAAACTCACTACCATACACAACTATTGGCTTATCAAAATCAAGCCATGCGTACGTTGGGGGTAGCTTACAAAATTATTTCGGAGGATAGCTCTGTAACCAAAGAGGGAGCATTGGCAGCTTCGTACGATTGTGAAGCGCTGGTAAACGAAGGTGGGCTAACCTTCTTGGGTATATTTGCCATTAGCGACCCCATTCGTAGTGATGTGCCTGCTGCGATTGAAGAGTGTCAATCTGCAGGTGTTGCGGTAAAGATTGTAACGGGCGATACCCCTGGAACAGCGACTGAAATAGCGCGACAAATAGGTCTTTGGAAAACGGGCGATAGTGAGCGCAATCGAATTACGGGTGTGGAGTTTGCTGCACTCACCGATCAAGAGGCTCTAGAGCGCATAGCCGACCTAAAGATTATGAGCCGTGCACGCCCTACCGATAAACAACGCTTGGTGCAACTGCTGCAACAACGTGGTGAAGTGGTGGCCGTAACGGGCGATGGTACCAACGATGCACCCGCATTAAACCATGCACACGTAGGTCTATCTATGGGTACGGGTACCTCGGTAGCTAAAGAGGCAAGCGATATTACACTCTTAGACGACTCCTTCCATAGCATTGCCACAGCCGTTATGTGGGGACGCTCGTTGTATAAGAATATCCAGCGTTTTATTGTGTTCCAATTAACGATTAACGTTGTGGCACTTATCAGTGTATTAATTGGTGCATTTGGTGGAACAGAACTGCCTCTTACCGTTACCCAAATGCTTTGGGTAAACCTCATTATGGATACCTTTGCTGCCATGGCATTGGCCTCTATACCTCCAACCCACGATGTAATGAAGGAGAAACCACGTAAGCGTACCGATTTTATAATTTCGTCTGCTATGCAGAAGGCGATCTTTGGAATAGGGGCTGCCTTCTTGGTCGTGTTAACTACCTTTTTGATCTGGATGAAGGAACAGCCTGTCCAGGAGATGGGACGCCTTCTAACCATCTTCTTTACGCTCTTTGTCATGCTTCAATTCTGGAACCTTTTCAATGCAGCTGTTTTTGGAACCTATCACTCCATCTTTACCCGTGCTAAAGAGGCAAAGGGGATGATTACAGTCTCCTTTATCATATTGATTGGTCAGATACTTATTGTGCAGTTTGGGGGAGAGGTATTCCGTACCGAGCCTCTTAGCTTTGACACTTGGATCTATTTAATCTTCTCTTCTTCCTTGGTGCTCTGGGTGGGCGAGTTGTATCGTTGGATTCAACGTTTGCGTACCCCCTAATCGTTGGAATAATTCTAAAATTCTCTAAGTTACTTAACTCCAATTTGAGTACCTTAGAGAATTGATAGTTAAAAGACTCATTGCCTCTTTTTATAAATCCCTAGACAATTGTGCAGACTATAAAAGCTTTACCTAATGAGAAGCTGCCCGCTTCGGTAGCCACCATTGGTTTTTTTGATGGTGTACACTGTGGCCATCACTTCTTACTAAATCAGGTGAAGGAGACGGCTCGTGAATTAGGCCTCTCTTCTTCTCTAGTTACTTTTCCCATTCACCCGCGCAGGGTACTGCAGACTGATTTTCAGCCGCAACTCCTTTCAACTCCCGAAGAGAAGTTGGAACGATTGCAGGAGACAGGTGTGGATTACTGTTTTTGGTTACCCTTTACTCGAGAGTTAGCAGCGCTCTCGGCCTATCAATTTATGGCCTATTTGCGCGGACATTACAACATTCATTGCTTGGTAATAGGGCATGATCACCGCTTTGGGCACAATCGCGAAGAGCATTTCCAAGACTATGTAGCCTATGGCGAAACCCTTGGTATAAAGGTGGTACAAGCCAACCGGTTTGCTTCGGGCGAGGAGGGGGTAAGCTCTTCGGCCATTCGGCGCTTGCTTCTAGAAGGTAATGTAAAAAAAGCAGCCACCTTCTTGGGCTATAACTATACACTCTCGGGGCTTGTGGTGAGTGGTTTTAAGATGGGGGCTAAAATCGGATTCCCCACCGCCAATCTATCGGAAACAGGTGAGCATAAGCTTATTCCTTCGCCGGGCGTTTATGCGGTCCGGGTTTGGGTAGAGGAGGTGTCTTACGCAGGTATGATGAATCTAGGCATTCGCCCCACGTTTAACAATGGCACACATCAAACCCTAGAGGTCCATCTTCTTGACTTTTCGGGCAACTTGTACGATCAGATTCTTCGGGTAGAGTTTATGGCCTACTTAAGAGCTGAACAGAAGTTCTCTACACTTGCCGAGCTACAAGGGCAGTTGGCCAAAGATAGGGAGCGAGTTCGTACACTCTTTTCAGCTCGTACTGGCAAATAAATGCAATTCACAAAGCTATACGTGTGAAAGCTGTGAAAGCAAATAAGTGGTGGAAATAGGTGAATGATGAAATAAGAATGGCTAAAGAGTCTCTGTTTTTATCTATATTTGTGACTCTCGTTGTAAATCAGCAGGCTATGGGGTGATGTGTCAGACTCCTCAAAGCTAAGTAACACCTAAAAAACGAATATAATGGGCAGAGTCGTTAAATTAATACTCTATTATTTCTGTTATCAATTCCTGTTTCAAGGATTGGGCATGTTTATCTATTGGGCATGGAGCAGCTATCAGTTTGGAGGAGTTGTGGCACTTGAGTCGACTCTTTCTATCTCGATGTCTCTTTTCTGGGGGTTGTTAGGCACCGTGGCAAATATTATCCATCTTGTCCATTATCGATACATTACCTTAAATCGGACTACGTTTGCTACTGGGAGCATGTCGACAGTAGCAATCTACATCCCTATGGGTATTGCCTTCTTGCTCTTTTTTAACTGTATAAACGATTGGCTCAATTTTCCCGATGTAATGGAGCAAACCTTCTCAACAGCCAAAGATTCACTCTGGGGGATAATAGCCATCTGTATGGGTGCACCGCTGTTCGAGGAGTTTCTTTTTCGAGGGGCTATTCAGGGGCACTTACAGCGCATTTGGAACCATCCTCGTTTGGCCATCCTTGCATCGGCTTTCCTGTTTGGCTTAGTTCATGGTAATCCCGCCCAAATCTCTTTTGCTTTCCTCTTCGGGCTCGTTATTGGCGAATTGTATTACCGTACGGGTAGCCTGATGCCGGGTATCATCCTCCATTTTATAAACAATACGGTTTCGCTTCTTTTGATGCATCTCTATCCAGAGGCTACTAGACTCGATGAGCTGATTCCACCTACCACCTATTGGATGCTTGCAGTGATTGCTTTGGGAGTGGGACTTGGACTTTATTATCTCTTTCTGCAACAAGTAAAACAAGCAACCCCTTCTATTGGTCAAGAACCCGAAAGCGGTGCTTCTGCCTAGCTTTCTAGATCAAAAGAGGTTGTTACTGTAACTGTCTGACATACAAATGGTCTAAAACCGGATAGGCGAAATAATAGAAACTCCTAACAAGGAGGGATTTTTGACTCTTTAAACCTTAAATATTGTCTTCTTCTTAAATAAAAATGAGATAAAGTCCTAACCATTCATTCATTATCCCTATCTTTGTATCGAATTAGATATTTGAAATAAATGAAGACATTTGAAGAAATTGGCGTATCCGCAGAAATACGGAAAGCCATTGAAGAAATGGGTTATGAAAACCCAATGCCTGTACAAGAAGAAGTGATTCCATACTTGTTAGGTGAAGGAAACGATGTTGTAGCCCTGGCTCAAACAGGGACCGGAAAAACTGCCGCATTTGGTCTGCCGCTGATCCAAAAAATTGATGTAGCACAACGTATACCACAAGCGTTGGTATTGTGTCCTACTCGCGAACTTTGCTTGCAAATTGCAGGCGACTTGAATGACTACTCCAAGTACATTAAAAATCTGAAAGTACTTCCCGTATACGGTGGTTCTTCCATCGAAAGCCAAATACGCAGCCTAAAAGCTGGCGTACATATTATTGTGGCTACTCCCGGACGTTTAATTGACTTGATGGAGCGCAAAGTGGCGCGTCTAGAAACTATTGGTAATGTAGTAATGGACGAGGCCGATGAAATGCTTAACATGGGATTCACTGAAAGCATTAACGCCATCCTTGAGAAAGTTCCGGAGAACCGCAACACGTTGATGTTCTCGGCTACAATGAGCCCAGACATCTCTCGCATCGCTAAGAAATACTTACGTGGTGCTAAAGAAATTACTATTGGTACTAAAAATGAAGGTAGCAAGAATGTAAAGCACGTAGCTTACATGGTACATGCTAGAGATAAGTATGCTGCTTTGAAACGTGTGGCCGACTTCTACCCACAAATTTTTGGTATTATTTTCTGTCGTACGCGTAAAGAGACGCAAGAAATTGCTGATAAACTCATCCAAGATGGTTACAGTGCTGACTCACTACACGGTGAATTGTCGCAAGCACAACGCGACTTGGTGATGCAAAAGTTCCGCAACCGTCACTTGCAACTATTGGTAGCTACCGATGTTGCTGCACGTGGTTTGGATGTGAACGACTTGACTCACGTAATTAACTACGGTTTACCAGACGATACAGAAAGTTATACACACCGTAGCGGTCGTACCGGTCGTGCGGGTAAAACAGGTATCGCTATCGCCATTGTAAACATGCGCGAAAAGGGTAAAATGCGTGAAATTGAGCGTATTATTAACAAGAAATTCGTTCAAGAGCCTCTTCCAACAGGGGAGCAAATCTGTGAACAACAATTGCTTAAATTGGTAGATGATATTGAGAAGGTAAAGGTTAGCGAAAGCGAAATCGAAGAGTTTCTTCCATCAGTATACCGTAAGTTTGAGTGGTTGTCGAAAGAAGACCTTATCAAACGTGTGGTTTCTATGGAGTTTAACCGCTTCTTAGATTACTACCGCAATGCTCCCGAGCTTGAAGCGCCTACTGCAGGTGGTCGTGATGGTGATGGTCCTGCGCGTAGAGAGCACGGAAGTGACCGTGAAAAAGGATCTCGCAAAGCCGAAAAAGGATACACTCGTTTGTTCTTGAACGTAGGTAAAGGCGATGGTTTCTATGCCAATCAAGTGATTGAGCTTATTAACCGCAACATGAAGAAGCAACGTACGCAAATTGGTCGTATCGACTTGATGCAAAGCTTCTCATTCTTCGAAATTGGCGAACACCAAGCGAACGATGTAATCGAAGCATTGAACGGTATTAACCTAAACGGTCGTCGCATCTCGGTAGAGGTTGCTGGCGAAGGTAACGAAGGCGGTGGCGGCAGAGGTCGTGGTCGTGGACGTTCATCGGAAGGTGGTTACAGCCGTGGCGGTCGCTCAGGCGGTGGTGATAGAGGTGGACGTTCAGGCGGAAGTGACCGTGGTGGCCGTTCCAACGATCGTGCTGAAAGAGGTGCGTCGGGTGGTAGCAAATCGGGTAAGACACGTGCTGAAAGAGGTTACTCTGAATCGCGCGGACCTGTGCAAGAGAATGACTGGAAACAGTTTTTTGAACCAAAACTACGTGGTGAAGAACCCAACTTTGAAGAAGAAGGATGGGCACGCCGTAAAAAGAAATAGTAAAGTGTGATAACACTAGGAAGAGCCATTTCCCTTGTTTTAAACAAGCGGGAATGGCTCTTCTTCTGTTTTATTGTTTGCTATTTGTAAATAAGCGTGGATAGTTGTCTCATATCAAAGACTTCATTGGCCACTTCCCAGAGTTTGTGTGGTGTAAGTGCCTCAATGCGCTTGAATAGTTCGGCGCGCTCTTCTAGCTTTCCGTGATGCAAGAAGGTTTTTCCTATGCCCAGTGCATTGTTTTCGAAATTATCACTGGCTACTCCTATCTGCCCGATAAGCTGCTTCTGTGCTGCTGATAGTTGCGACGTACGTAAGGGGGTGTCACAAAGAAGCTTTAGCTCCTTTTGTACCAATTCTAAACATTGATCTACATTCGAAGGGTCGGTGCCAAAGTAAATGGCAAAGAGCCCTGAATCGGTGTATGAACTTAGGTTTGCCTCTACATTGTAAACCAAGCCGCGTCGTTCCCGTAAGCTTACGTTTAGGCGGCTATTCATGCCTGGCCCTCCCAAGAGGTTATTAAGTAGATAAAGTGCGGTGCGTTTATCGCTGTGTGCATCGTAACCTCGGTTGCCTAACATGACGTGAGCCTGATTGGTCTCTTTATGAATCACGCGATGCTCTCCGGGGTGGATGAGAGGAGGTTGGCGTAGTAATTGAGCCTGACTAAATTCAATGTCGATTGTTGCCTTTTCCAGTGAATGTACAATCTTCTTAAAAGGAATGTCTCCTTGAACAAAGAATACAGCATTCTCAGTACAGTGGCAGCGTTGGGTAAAGGCTTTTACATCGGCTGTGGTGAATCCTTTCAATGCATTGGGTTTGCCTAGTATATTTCTGCCCAGAGGGTGATTGGGGAAAATAAGCTCTTCAAAATCATCAAAGATAAGCTCGGAGGGTGAATCCTCATAGCTTTGAATTTCGTCTAGAATAACCTCTACCTCTTTGTCAATCTCTCCTTGTGGGAAAGTACTTCGAAAAAGGATATCGGTCAATAAATCGGCTGCTCGTACAAAATGCTCTTTCAGAAAAGCACTGTATATAACCGTTTCTTCCTTATTAGTATAGGCATTCAGATCACCTCCTACGCGCTCCATGCGATTTAGAATGTGCCAAGCTTTACGCTTGGTAGTCCCCTTAAAAAGGAGATGTTCTACAAAGTGAGCCATGCCGCTCTCCTCTTCTCGTTCGTCTCGGGTACCCGCATTGATGGTAAAACCGCAATAGGCTACCGGACTGTTGTGGGGCACGTGAATAATGCGTAGCCCGTTAGAAAGTGTATGGGTGGAATAGGTTATCATGCAGCGTTCTCTTTCTTCTAAATAGGTATTGTGTGAAGTATGCGCAAAAATAGTACAAAAAGAGTGGCTCTTCTTCAAAAAATGCAGATATTTGCACTCATTTACAGAACTAACAAGAAATTGATATGTTGAACTCCATTCAAGAGCTGTTGCAAAAAGAGGCTGCAGCTATTCTTAATATACCGGTAACGAGTGCCTACGAAGAGGCAGTAGGTTTTATTGTTGAACAAGTTTACCAAAAACGTGGAAAGTTGGTAACCTCGGGCATGGGTAAAGCTGGACAGATTGCTATGAATATGGCTACTACCTTTTGTTCGACAGGCATTCCAGCTGTATTTCTTCACCCCAGTGAGGCACAACATGGCGATTTGGGTGTACTCCAAGAGAATGATCTCTTGCTATTAATCTCCAACTCAGGTAAAACACGCGAGATTGTAGAACTTACTCAATTGGCTCATCGCTTAAATCCGGAGCTAAAATGTATTGTAATTACAAGCAATCCCGAAAGTCCATTGGCGCAAGCATCCGATGTATGCCTTTGTACAGGTAATCCGGGTGAGGTGTGTTTACTGGGTATGACTCCCACCACATCGACGACCATTATGACGGTTATAGGTGATATTTTGGTTGTTGAGACCATGCGTCAAACCAAGTTTACAGCAGCTGAATATAGCAAAAGACATCATGGAGGATATTTGGGCGAACGTTCGCGTGAGTTGAGTAAGTAAACCTGCTATCGATAAGTGACCATGGAAGATAATTTTGATATTCGCGAACAGCAGCAGCTCTCTAGACGCGAGCGCGACTTTGAGAATGCCCTTCGTCCCCTCAGTTTTCAAGACTTTACGGGGCAAGAGAAGGTAGTAGAGAATCTACGCATTTTTGTGCAGGCGGCTCGCATGCGTGGGGAAGCGCTGGACCATGTATTGCTTCATGGCCCTCCAGGATTGGGAAAAACAACGCTTAGTAATATTATTGCTAACGAACTGGGGGTAGGATTCAAGGTAACCTCAGGCCCTGTACTTGACAAGCCCGGTGATTTAGCGGGCGTTCTTACCAGTTTAGAACCCAACGATGTGCTTTTTATTGATGAGATTCACCGTTTAAGCCCTGTTGTCGAGGAGTATTTATACTCTGCCATGGAGGATTATCGGATTGATATCATGATTGATAAAGGTCCATCTGCCCGCAGTATTCAACTCGATTTGAGTCCTTTTACGTTGGTAGGTGCAACAACTCGTAGCGGTTTGCTTACGGCGCCCTTGCGTGCACGTTTCGGTATCAATCTTCATCTCGAGTACTATGATGATGATATACTAAATGCCATTATTCGCCGTTCGGCCCGTCTGCTAGAGGTACCTTGTGATGCTGAGGCAGCTGGTGAAATTGCATCGCGTAGCCGTGGAACTCCGCGTATTGCCAATGCATTGTTACGCCGGGTACGTGATTTTGCACAAGTAAAGGGAGATGGTACCATCGATACGGAGATAGCCAAGTATGCGCTCGAAGCACTAAACATAGACCGTTATGGACTCGATGAAATAGATAATAAGATACTCTGTACCTTAATCGATAAGTTCAAGGGCGGCCCTGTGGGAATAACCACCATTGCCACTGCCTTAGGCGAAGATGCCGGTACGATTGAAGAGGTGTATGAGCCCTTTTTGATTAAAGAGGGTTTCTTAAAGCGTACTCCGCGTGGGCGCGAGGTGACTGAATTGGCCTACATTCATTTGGGACGAACCCATTTTACCCCACAGCGTACACTTTTTGAAGATTAACAAATAGATAATAGGTACTTCCTATCCAATACGTCACACCAACACTCCATCATGGCACAACTTCAAAACTTGGTAAAAGATACGGCTATTTACGGCCTTAGTAGCATTGTGGGTCGTTTTTTGAACTACCTACTTGTTCCCATTTATGCAGCCTCTATGTCGGCTGCATCGGGTGGGTATGGAGTTGTAACCGAGGTGTATGCTTGGACAGCCTTACTCATGGTTATTCTTACCTACGGTATGGAGACCACGTTGTTTCGCTTCTTAAATAAAGAGGGGGAGAATCCACAGCGAGTCTATGCTACTACACTCTATATGGTAGGAGGGAGCTCACTCCTTTTTGCACTATTGGCTGTTGCTTTCTTGCCTCAGATTTCCGGTGCAATGGGGTATGCTGACCACCCTTGGTATGTGGGCATGATGGCTATTGTAGTATCGATGGATGCTTTTCAATCGATGCTTTTTGCCTATTTGCGCTATCAGAAGCGCCCACTTTGGTTTGCTAGTTTAAAGTTGACCTTTATTTTGCTTAATATCGCGCTCAACATCGTCTATTACGTACTGATGGGGCAGAACGATGTGTTTTATGCATTCTTCTTTAACCTGATTTGCACCTCAATAATTACACTACTGCTCTTGCCGCAAATAAAACTAAAGGCAGGATTCGATTCAAAACTGGCTCGTACCATGTTGGGATATGCGACTCCCATTTTGTTGTTAGGCGTAGCAGGAATACTTAACCAAGTGATGGATAAGATCATCTTTCGTCATCTCTATCCCGATGCTGCACTTGCCAAAAGTGAACTTGCTATTTATGGTGCTTCCAGTAAGATTGCTATGATTATGGCCATGCTTACCCAAGCCTTTCGCTATGCCTATGAACCCTTTGTTTTTGGAAGTAGTAAAGAGAAAGGAAGTGTGCAGGTATATGCTGCTGCCATGAAGTATTTTATCATCTTTACTTTGCTCGCCTTTCTGGCTGTTATGTTTTACCTAGATATACTTAAATACATTCTTGCTCCCGATTATTGGAGTGGATTGCGGGTAGTACCTATTGTCATGCTAGCCGAAATCTTTATGGGCGTCTATTTTAACCTCTCCTTCTGGTATAAACTGACCGATCAAACTCGCTGGGGGGCTTACTTCTCACTTGCTGGGTGTTTGGTGTTAGTTGCTATCAATGTACTGTTTATTCCCCAATTTGGTTACATGGCATGTGCTTGGGCAGGTTTTGCTGGTTACGGTATCGCTATGCTTCTCTCTTACTTTGTGGGGCAGAAAAAATACCCAATTCCCTATGATCTTCGTAGCATTTGCAAATACGTAGTGCTCGCAAGTGTACTCTTTACTGTTGGATATTACCTGCCTGTTGAGAGTACATGGCTGCTTCTATCTCTAAGAAGCGCACTTTTACTCCTTTTTATTGTTTATATAATTAAACATGATCTACCTATAAATAGAATTCCAATTGTAAACCGTCTGTTCCGTAAATAGATTGGAGCGGATTGTATACATTGCAGTAACATAAACCTAAATGCAATAGAGAAAGTATGGAACCTAAAGCACCCAAACGCCGCGAAGAATTAAGACGCTCTTTGTTTGTAAAGCAATTTATATCTGAATATTTTGATCTTCGACGTAATAAAGAAGATGAAACCGTTACCATAGAGAACATTCGAAATGGTGTGGAATTTAAGGGGACTAACCTTTGGATTCTAATCTTTGCCATTTTTATTGCTTCGCTGGGTTTGAATGTAAACTCTACCGCTGTTATTATTGGAGCCATGCTTATATCTCCTCTTATGGGTCCCATCATGGGTATAGGCTTAGCTGTAGGGCAGAATGACTTTGAGTTGATGAAGCGTTCATTTAAAAGTTATTTAATAGCCACCATATTTAGTGTGACCACTTCTACTCTTTATTTCTCATTAACCCCACTCGATGAGGTGCAGTCTGAATTACTTGCTCGTACTTCGCCTACCATATACGATGTTCTCATAGCACTCTGTGGCGGTTTGGCTGGGATTATTGCTTTGGCTACGAAAGAGAAGGGGAATGTGATACCAGGTGTAGCCATTGCTACAGCCTTAATGCCTCCGCTTTGTACTGCTGGTTTTGGACTAGCTACGGGTAATTTAATCTATTTTTTAGGCGCTTTCTACCTCTATTTTATCAACTCTGTATTTATCTCGTTGGCTACCTTCATAGGAGTGCGTGTTCTGGGTTTCCGCCGAAAAGAGTTTGTAGATGTAGAGCGTGGTCGAATGGTTCGCCGTTACATTGTATTGGTTACTTTGCTAACCATGTGTCCAGCTATTTATTTAACTTACGGCATTGTAAAAGAGACTTTCTATACCAGTGCAGCTAATAAATACATTGCAGATAACTTTCACTTTGAAGAGACTCAGATTGTAAGCAGGAATATTTCTTATATGGATAAAGAAGTACGCTTGGTACTTATTGGAAAGCCCGTTAGCCATGAATCAATAGCCCAGGCCGAAACCAGATTGAATAACTACAATTTAAGTGGGACTAAACTGGTTGTTGTACAGGGTATTAATGAACCCGGTATGGATTTAGGGCTTTTAAAGGCCCAAGTAATGGAGGACTTTTACAAAAACAGTGAAAAGCGACTCTCTGATCAATCGAAGCAAATTGATTCTCTTCAAACATTATTGAATCTGCATGCTGCATACGGAGAGATCAATCAGTCTGTTTTGCAGGAGTTAAAAGTGCTCTATCCTTCGGTCGAGGCTCTGGCACTGGCTAAAACAGAGGAGGTAGCTGCAGGCTCAACTCAGAAGGATACCCTTACACTTGCCTTGATGAAGTGGGGGAAGAAACCTTCCCTGGATGACCAAACTAAAATAAGAGCATGGCTAAAAGCCCGATTAAATGCCAAACAAGTAAAGCTGCTTATTGAGTAAACTCTCTATCTAATTTAATGAATCAGAGAAAAACAACTGCCTGCATTCTCTGATTCGTTTTATCTCTTCTAAGACTCCCTCTTTGAGTCGTTTCGCTTGCTGAGTGACGATTCTTCTTTCTCTCTCTATACAGATGTAGGTTCTCATAGAGTAGAGGCTTTGTATAGAGTTGATCGGACTATCTAATAGCAGTTCGTTCTCATCTTTTTCTTTAAACTTTCGTACGACTTTGTCATATAAACTCTTTTATTAACGTTATATTTGTGCAACTAATATAGGAATAACAAAACGTATGCATCCATTAGAACTATTTGTTTACTGTCCCAAATGTGGCTCGTCACACTTTCTTGAAAACAACGAAAAATCAAAACGTTGTGCCGATTGTGGATTTACCTATTACTTCAATTCCAGTGCAGCTACCGTTGCAATCATTCTGAATGAAGCGAATGAACTGCTTGTTTGTCGACGAGCGAATGAGCCCCAAAAGGGGACCCTCGATTTACCTGGCGGCTTTATAGATATGTACGAAACGGCAGAAGCAGGAGTTGCTAGAGAGGTGTATGAAGAGACCGGTTTACAGGTTGTTGAAACGAGTTATCTTTTTTCATTGCCTAATACCTATCCTTACTCTGGATTCTTGGTGCACACCTTGGATCAGTTTTTCCTATGTAAAGTAAAACAAGTGAAACCACTGGAGGCAAATGATGATGTTGCAGACTCCTTTTGGATAGCACTCAAAGAGATAAATGCAGCAGAATTTGGATTAGACTCGATAAGAGAAGGCGTGACTCGCTTTTTAGAAGAGTATAAAAAATAAAAAGAGATATGAAGAAACGAACATGGCTAGTGGCAGCACTTTTAGGTAGTTATGCACTACAGGGGGTAGCTCAAGTGCTTCCTACTGATGTGGCAGGCGATAAGCTCTATCAGCAGGTTTGCCAAGAGTATGCGCTTAAAAATGAACAGCGCATAGAATTGTTACAAAACTATCTAGATCAGTACCCCGATTCAAGGCACACCAACCGAGTAGAAACGCTTATTGCGGCTGCTTACTTTGAAGATGAGAACTACGAAGCGGCTATTGCTCTTTATCGCTCTTGTAAATTAGAAGATTTAGCGACCGAGGAGCGTGATCGATCCTTGTTCCAATTAGCAACTTCGTATTTGAAGGTGGGTGATTTGAGAGAATCAGCTGTCTGGTTTACCCTTCTGCGCGATGTCAGTGAGGCGTATCAAGTAGATGCCCGTTATCATTTGGCTTATTTAGCCTATGCTGAAAAACGCTACGACGAAGCTTTGAGAGAGTTTGTCGCTCTTCAGAACAATCCGAAGTATGGTTCACTGGTTCCTTACTATCTGGGAGAAATCTATTTAGTGAAAGGTGATTGTCAGAAAGCGAGAGAGGTGGCTGAGAACTATTTGAATCACTATGCTACTGATGTTTATAAGGTTGAAATGCATCGTATATGGGGTGAATCACTCTTTGGCTTGCAAAAATATGGGGATGCCATCGCCCCACTGGCCTATTATCAGGCCAATGCGGATGCTCCACTTCGTAAGGCACTCTATGCATTGGGAATGAGTTATTACTATACAGGTATTTATTCGAAATCGGCTGATGTGCTTGGTGCAGCAACGAGTGTACGCGATGGTTTAGCTCAGAATGCCTACCTGCACATGGGTTTGTCTTATCTTTCACTCAAAGAACGGAATCAAGCACGCATGGCATTCGAGCAAGCTGCTTCACTGGAATACGACCAACAGGTAAAAGAACAAGCTTTATATAACTATGCCTTGTCTATACATGAGACCTCCTATTCTCCTTTTGATGAGTCGGTAACTGTTTTTGAGCGTTTCTTAAATGAGTTTCCTAGTTCTACTTATGTAGAGAAAGTGAATGACTATCTGGTAGAGGTCTATATGAATACGCGCAGCTACGAAGCAGCAATTCAGTCGATTGCTAAGATTCAAAGTCCGGGTTCTCGCATTTTAGAAGCCAAGCAAAAGGTGCTGTTCCGCTTGGGTACACAAGCTTTTGCAAATGCAGCTTTTCCCGAAGCGATTAACTGCTTCACAAAATCACTGGAGTTGGGACGTTATAACCAAGAAACCAAAGCCGAAGCTTATTACTGGCGCGGTGAAGCCAAATACCGATTGGATCGATTTGCCGATGCAGGGGCAGATTACCGCCAGTATCTTGAGTTTACCAATCGCAAGAGTAGTGCAGAGTATGGTCTAGCTCTCTATAATTTAGGTTACACAGAGTTTAAGCAGAAGAAATATGCAGCAGCGTTGCGCTGGTTTACACAGTTAACTAGCCGTGGTACAGCCAATGCTCGCAATGTACAGGCCGATGCTTATAACCGTATGGGAGATTGTCACTTTCATGCACGTAGCTTTGATCAAGCACGCCAAGAGTATGCAAAAGCGTCGAATTTAGATCCTTCGTTGGCAGATTATTCTACCTATCAAGAGGCTTTTGTACGTGGACTACAACGCGACTATCGTGGTAAAATTCAGTTGCTCAATAGTTTGATTGCCAACTATCCGAATTCACAATATATGCCCGATGCTTTGTATGAACAAGGACGTGCATTCATACAATTGGAAGAGCCCGACAATGCCATTGAACGTTTCCGTGTATTGGCTAATAAATTCCCCGAAAGTGCAGTGGCTCGTAGAGCTGCCAATGAAATAGGTTTGCTTTATTACCAGAATGACAAGTACCAAGCGGCAATTGAGGCTTACAAGTATGTTATTTCGCGCTATCCAGGTAGCGAAGAGGCTCGAGTTGCTCAACGCGACTTAAAATCAATCTATATTGATTTGAATCAGGTGGATAGCTATGCAAATTTTGCATCGTCACTTCCTGGTGGAGCCAACTTTGATGTGAGCGAAAGAGACTCATTAACTTATGTGGCAGCCGAACGTGTTTATATGCGTGGTAGCAATAACGAGGAGGCTCGCGCTAGCTTCAATCGCTATTTGCAAAGCTTCCCTCAAGGTGCATTTAGCTTAGATGCACATTACTATTTGGGCTTAATGGAGTTCCAAAAAGGTGCAACCGAACAAGCTACCATGCATTTTGATAAGGTTCTACAGTATCCTAATAACAAATACTCAGAAGGAGCAATGGGTATGGGTGCCGAAATGCATTTCAAGGCAGAACGATTTGATCAAGCATTGGCTGTTTATAAGCAGCTCAACGAAAAAGCGTCTACTCCCGAGCGCAAAGAACAAGCCAAAGTAGGTATGCTTCGTAGCGCACAGGCTTTGGGCGATAATGAAGAGGTCATTTGGGCAGCAGGAAGTCTTCTTTCGGATGCAAAAACTGCTCCCGAAATAGCCAACGAAGCTCATTATTACCGTGCTAAAGCCTATTTGGCTACTGGTAACTTGGCTGGGGCTTTCGATGAATGGAGCGTTTTGGCGAAAGATACGCGCAATGTATATGGTGCCGAAGCGAAGTTTAGAGTAGCCGAACGTTATTACAGCGAAGGGAAGAATGATTTAGCTGAGAAAGAGGTGCTAAACTACATCGAGGTAAGTACACCCCACACCTATTGGTTGGCTAGAAGCTTTGTCTTATTGGCCGATGTTTATACCGCTGTGGATCGTAAGCTAGATGCGAAACAATACCTGCTATCATTGCAGCAAAACTACCAAGCGCAAGATGATATTGCGGGTATGATTGAGAGTAGACTAAACCAACTGAACCCCTAAGTAAAAAACGAAGAAGAATGAAAAAGAAGCTATTAATAGCAGCAGCTAGCACGCTTCCCTTATTGGGCGTGCAGGCACAGCAAGATACGGCATTAGTACGCAGCTTGGTGGTGGAGCATGAATACAATCCTACCATACTTGATGCAACAAAAATAAATGTTTTGCCCAAAGTAGAGGAGCCTGTAGCAGCCAAAGCTGGGGTAGAGTATGCCACCGCTTTGCGTCCGCTTCAAGGTACGATTTACGAGGTTATGAACCCCTTAACACGTCCCTGGGAAACCAAAAAAGGGGATCGCGGTTACGTGAGAGCGGGTTATGGTAATTATGGTAATGTAGATTTTAAAGCAGGTTATTTGTGGGATATGACTTCGGTCGATCGTATGGAAATTAACCTACACCTAGATGGCATGCATGGAGAATTAAATACGCCTACCACTGACGATTGGAAGTCACGATTCTATGATTCAGGTATTAAGTTGCATTATCAACACCAATTTAGTGGCGTTTCTCTTTACACAGGTGGAGGCTTCCAATCGCAAGTCTTTAACTACATGCCATTTTGGGAAGGAGCAATTATTCCTGCTACTATCACAGATAAGCAGAATCACACACTTGCTAACTTTTTGATTGGCGTCAAAAGCCATAATGAAATGCTTCCGTTGCAGTTTGCACTTGAAACCGGTTTCAATTACTTTGAGAAAGCGCGTGTACCGGTGGCTGGAGAGAAGATGTCGGAGAAAGAGTTTTACTTAAAAGGGGATGTTTGGGGTATGATTGGCGAAGAGCAACGAGTGGGTATTGCTGCCCAGTTAAATAGCTTTGCTTACAGTCTACCTCAACAAGACGACTTTCTGTCAGTAGAATTAAATCCCTACTATGCTCTTCAGAATGATACCTGGAAATTACGCTTGGGAGCACATGTGGATTGGCAAAATAGAAACTCCAGTGGTTTTAGTTTGGCACCCGATGTTAAGATCGATTATATCTTCTCAGATAGCTATGTGGCTTACGTTTATGCAGAGGGAGGTCGTATTCTGAATGACTTCCGCCGTTTGAATGCGCTTACTCCGTATTGGAATACTACAGCTTCTACTCTTTCGAGCTACATGCCTCTAAATGCCTCTATAGGGATAAAGGGGGCGCCAGCAAATAACTTCTGGTTCAATGTGTTTGGTGGCTATCGAATTTGTGAGGATGATTTAACCGGCTTACTTACAGGCAACTACCAGATGCATGTTCTTTTTAGACAAGCGCAAGCGAAGGCAGCTTATGCAGGAGCCGAGCTTAAATACAACTACAAAGAGCGTGTAAGAGCGGGAGTGAAAGGGGTGTTTTACAGTTGGAATACAGACTCGACTACAGATGGAGGTGTTGATAAATTCTTAACGAATAGACCCGAGCTTGAACTGAATGCAGAGTTGGCTATACAAGTTCTAAAGCCGCTGGAGCTAAAAGTGAGCTATGACTACATGAAGCGTCCTTCGACTCCCTTTTGGGGCGGTGGTACTGCATCTCCTATCAAGATGGGAAATATCAGTAATCTAAATTTGGGAGCTACTTACAACGTTTGGAAAGGGTTATCACTCTTTGTTGAAGGGAACAACTTGTTGAACAAAACCTACTACTTAGAGGGGGGATATCCTGCACAAGGATTAAACTTCTTAGGAGGACTCTCTTTGAAGTTTTAGTTATAAAAAGAAAACGTTTATTCGTTTTTAGAGAAAAAAAGCAGAAACATACCTTATTATAATGGTATGTTTTTGCTTTTTTTCTACTTTTGCCTTGTAATCAAAAGGAACACATAGGATCATGCAGAAGAATCTTGTTATTGTAGAGTCACCCGCAAAAGCAAAAACAATTGAGAAGTTTTTGGGGGCAGACTATAAAGTACTCTCTAGCTACGGACACATTCGCGACTTAAAGAAGAAGGAATTCAGTATTGATGTCGAGAATGGTTTTAAGCCCAGCTACGAAGTGCCAGCAGATAAAAAGAAGTTGGTAACAGAGCTTAAAGCAGAGGCAAAGAAGGCAGACATGGTTTGGTTGGCTTCCGATGAGGACCGCGAAGGAGAGGCCATCTCATGGCACTTGTTCGAAGTGCTCGAGTTAGATGCAGCAAAGACCAAACGGATTGTGTTCCACGAAATTACAAAGAATGCCATACTAGGTGCTATTGAGTCGCCACGCGACATCGACTTGAATTTAGTCAATGCTCAGCAAGCGCGCCGCATACTTGACCGCATTGTAGGTTTTGAACTTTCGCCTGTATTGTGGCGCAAAGTGAAACCATCTCTCTCGGCAGGGCGTGTACAATCAGTAGCAGTTCGACTCATTGTAGAGCGTGAGCGTGAAGTCAATGCCTTTGTAAGTGAATCGGCTTACCGCGTTACCGCTGTTTTCTTAGTCCCCGATGCTAGCGGCAAAGAGGTGGAGGTTAAAGCCGATCTTTCGTATCGCTTTAAAACCAAAGCCGAGGCACAAGCATTCCTAGAAACCTGCAAAGAGGCCAACTTTACCATACAAGATATTACCACTCGTCCATCTAAGAAATCGCCTGCTGCACCTTTTACAACCTCTACGTTGCAACAAGAAGCAGCTCGTAAGCTAGGATTTACCGTAGCACAAACCATGATGGTAGCGCAACGTTTGTACGAAAGTGGACAGATTACCTATATGCGTACCGACTCGGTGAACCTATCTGATTTAGCGCTCAATACCAGCAAAGAAGCAATTGTTTCCATGATGGGAGAGGAGTATGTAAAGATTCGTAAGTTCTCTACCAAGAGTAAAGGAGCGCAAGAGGCGCACGAGGCCATTCGCCCCACCTACATGTCGAATGCCAAAGCCACGGGTGCTGCACAAGATCAAAAACTATACGAACTTATTTGGAAACGTACCATTGCTTCGCAAATGGCCGATGCCGAACTTGAAAAAACCACAGCTACTATCTCTATTTCGGGCAGTCAATACAACTTTATTGCTGCGGGAGAGGTTATTAAGTTTGATGGTTTTTTACGTGTCTATAAAGAGTCGTATGATGAAGATACGGAGCAAGAGGACGAAAGTCGTCTACTTCCTCCTCTGGCCAAAGGACAGAGCATGGAGCGTAAAGAGATTGTGGCTACACAACGCTTTACACAAGCCCCATCAAGATATACTGAGGCTAGCCTCGTACGTAAGCTCGAAGAGCTAGGAATTGGCCGTCCTTCTACTTATGCACCGACTATCTCTACAGTTCAGCAACGAGGTTATGTAGAGAAGGGTAATAAAGAGGGCGAAAAGCGTGAATACGATGTGCTGAAACTCTCAGCTACGCGTATCACTGCTACAACTAAAAGTGAAATGACAGGTAGTGATAAGTCAAAACTCCTACCTACGGATGTGGGTACAGTTGTAAACGACTTCCTGTTTGAATATTTTCCTACTATCATGGACTACAACTTTACAGCAAGTGTTGAGAAAGAGTTCGATGAGGTAGCAGAAGGAGATAAAATTTGGAGCGCTATGATGAGTGAGTTCTACAAAGGGTTTCACCCCTTAGTAGACCAAACCTTACAGATAAAAACCGAACAAAAAGTGGGTGAGCGTTTGTTGGGAACTGATCCTAAAACAGAGAAACCCGTTTCGGTAAAGATTGGACGCTTTGGTCCCGTTATTCAAATAGGTTCCACAGCCGATGAAGCGGAAAAACCCAAATTTGCCCCCATGCCTAAAGGCATCTCTATGGAGAGCATTACCCTTGAACAAGCACTCGAGGCGTTTAAACTGCCCCGTACATTGGGCGAGAATGAGGGCAAAGTGGTCACTGTAGGCGTTGGACGTTTTGGTCCCTATATCCGTCATGATGGTGGTTACACCTCTATCCCTAAAGATATGGATCCGATGACCATTACTCTAGAAGAGGCTTTGGTGCTAATTAAAGAGAAAGCAGAAGCAGCTGCTAAGAAGGTGATTAAACTATTCGAAGAGGATGCTGAAATGCAGATTTTAAACGGGCGATACGGTCCTTACATTGCTTATCAGAAGAAAAACTATAAAATTCCAGCCGATGTAGTCCCTGCCGATTTAACACTGGATACCTGCTTCAAAGTGATTGAGCTTCAGAAGCAGAAGGGCGAAACCAAGAAAACAAGGGCAGCAGCCAAGAAAAAATAGAAACCATGGAGCGTATCTTTTTAGTCGGTTACATGGGATCGGGAAAGACAACGCTTGGAAAGGCATTCGCTCAAGCGTGTGGACTCACCTTTGTAGACCTTGATTGGTATATGGAGGAGCGTTATCGCCAGACGGTAACTCAAATTTTTGCCGAACGTGGTGAAGAGGGTTTCCGTCGGTTAGAAAGAAAGATGCTTCATGAGGTGGGTGAATTTGAAAATGTAGTGGTTTCAACCGGGGGAGGTGCACCTTGTTTCTTTGATAACATGGAGTATATGAACCGCATGGGAAGAACAGTCTACTTGGAAGTATCACCCGAAAGGCTTTTTAAGCGACTTAAAATAGCCAAACAGCAACGTCCTTTGTTGGCTAACAAAACCGACAAAGAGTTGATGGACTTTATCAGTGAAGCCTTGCAGAAACGGGAACCGTTCTACAAGCAAGCGCACCTTACATTCCACGGCGAAGAACTCGAAAACAAGAAAGAGATTGAGGGTTCGGTGGAGTGTCTAAAATTAGAATTAGCAAATAAGAAATAAATTCACTCTTGTACAAGAAGAAATGAGAAAATGGCGTATTGAAGATTCAGAGGAACTTTACAACATCACTGGTTGGGGTACTTCGTACTTTGGTATTAATGACAGAGGTCATGTAGTAGTAACTCCGCGTAAAGATGGTGTAGCGGTAGACTTGAAAGAGTTGGTAGATGAGCTTCAGCTACGAGATGTAGCTGCCCCTGTACTCCTTCGCTTTCCCGATATCCTAGATAATCGGATTGAGAAGATTGCAAATTGCTTTCAACAAGCATCGAACGAATATGCGTATAAAGCGCAAAACTTTATTGTTTATCCGATTAAGGTTAATCAAATGCGCCCGGTTGTGGAGGAGATTATCAGTCACGGTAAGAAGTTTAATTTGGGACTCGAGGCGGGTTCTAAGCCTGAACTTCATGCCGTTATTGCCATCAATACTGACTCGGATTCGTTGATTATCTGTAACGGATACAAAGATCAAAGTTATATTGAGTTGGCATTGTTGGCTCAAAAAATGGGTAAGCGTATTTTCTTAGTCGTAGAGAAACTAAATGAACTACGCCTAATTGCTAAAATAGCCAAACAGCTTAATGTGCGTCCGAACATCGGTATTCGTATCAAATTGGCTTCGTCGGGTAGCGGTAAATGGGAAGAGAGCGGTGGCGATGCCAGCAAGTTTGGACTTACTTCGAGTGAACTACTTGAGGCACTCGACTTGATGGATAGAAAGGGCATGAGAGATTGCTTAAAGCTTATCCACTTCCACATTGGTAGCCAAGTAACTAAAATACGCCGCATTAAAACGGCTTTGCGTGAGGCTTCTCAGTTCTATGTGCAGTTGCACGCTATGGGATTCAACGTAGAGTTTGTCGACATCGGCGGTGGTCTGGGAGTTGACTATGACGGTACACGCTCTTCAAACAGCGAGAGCAGCGTAAACTACTCCATACAAGAGTATGTAAATGACTCTATTTCGGCTTTGGTCGATGCCAGCGATAAGAATGGTATACCACATCCCAACATTATTACCGAAAGCGGACGTTCACTTACAGCACACCACTCTGTATTGGTGTTTGAAGTGCTTGAAACGGCCACTTTACCCTCTATGGACGAGAGTTTCGAAATAAGTGAAGATGATCATGAATTGGTGAAGGAGCTCTATATGATTTGGGACAAATTGAACCAAAGCCGCATGTTAGAGGCTTGGCACGATGCCCAACAAATTCGTGAAGAGGCGCTCGATCTATTCAGTCACGGTATTGTGGATTTGAAAACACGTGCGCAAATTGAGCGACTCTATTGGTCAGTAACGCGCGAAATTAACCAAATAGCTTCAGGGCTTAAACATGTACCCGAAGAGTTTAGAAAACTAAGCAAGTTACTTGCTGATAAATATTTTTGTAACTTCTCGTTGTTTCAATCGCTTCCAGACTCGTGGGCAATTGATCAAATCTTCCCCATTATGCCTATTCAGCGCTTGGGAGAGAAGCCCGATCGAAATGCCACTTTGCAAGATATGACTTGTGACTCCGATGGAAAGATTGCCAACTTTGTTTCGACGCGTAATGTGTCGCACGACTTGCCAGTACACTCTATCAAGGCTAAAGAAACCTACTATATTGGTGTTTTCTTGGTCGGAGCTTATCAAGAGATTTTGGGCGATATGCACAACCTATTTGGTGATACCAATGCGGTGCACGTTTCGGTAGATAGCAAAGGGTACTCTATTGACCAAATTATTGATGGCGAGACTGTAGCAGAGGTGTTGGATTATGTACAATACAATCCGAAGAAATTGGTACGTACGCTCGAGACTTGGGTAACCAAATCGGTTAAAGAGGGTAAGATTTCGGTCGAAGAGGGCAAAGAGTTCCTCTCTAACTACCGCTCGGGATTGTATGGTTACACCTATTTAGAATAAGAATGAAAGAGAAACTAACCGTTATAAAAGTGGGCGGAAAGATTGTCGAAGAGGCAGATACGCTCAATCAATTGTTAGCCGACTTCTCGGCCATACCTGGATACAAAGTTTTAGTGCATGGTGGTGGACGATCGGCTACGAAAGTGGCTGCCCAATTAGGCATTGAGAGCCAAATGGTAAACGGACGTCGCATTACCGATGCCGAAACCCTAAAAGTAGTAACCATGGTTTATGGAGGCTTGGTAAACAAGAGTATTGTTGCTGGGCTGCAAGCCAAAGGGGTAAATGCAATGGGTTTGACAGGTGCCGATATGGATGTAATTCGTTCGGTAAAGCGCCCGGTTAAGGATGTCGATTATGGTTTTGTAGGCGATGTAAAGCAGGTGAATGCCTCGCTTTTGGCTACACTCATTGGGCAAGGAGTGGTACCTGTTATGGCTCCTTTAACACATGATGGTTTGGGCAATATGCTCAATACCAATGCCGATACCATTGCTGGCGAAACTGCCAAAGCATTGGCCGATATCTTTGATGTTACACTTGTTTACTGCTTCGAAAAGAAGGGAGTGCTTCGCGATGAGGCTGATGATGACAGCGTTATTGAGCATATAAATCCTGTAGAATTCAAGCAATTGGTAGCAGACGGCATCGTACAAGGGGGAATGATTCCTAAGTTAGAGAATGCTTTCCAAGCAATTGAAGCGGGTGTATCGCAGGTTATTATTACGCAGGCTACCGCTATTCAAGGTGATGGAGGTACACGTATTCAATCGTAACAAAGCTTAGTAGCTCTTCTCTGGATTAGGGTGGTTGCTTACTAGAACGTATAGAAAACTCCGTTTTAGCCCTTACAAGGAGGTGCTAAAACGGAGTTTCTCTTTTTATGATTTCTATGCTTACTCTCCAATAGCTTCTACGCTTTCGATGAGAATACCTGTTGAATCAGGAATATGACCTCCTACAAAGTGTAAGTAGGAAGGGCCGTGTAGGGTAGGCGATACCAAAGGAAGTGTCATGCGTCGTTGTCCATCAACAAAAACAGTGGCTTTACCGCCTGCACTCCATTTAATGGAGAGGGTAAAGAAGTTGGAGTGTTTAATCTTTAACCCCTTTCTAGTAAGCGGTAATCGGTACATGCATTTTTGTCGGGCTACGGTATCGGTTGGGTTAAACCAACGATCGTTTAGTAGCAAATCGACTGTTTGTGCACCTTCGGGTATTTGTAGACGCACCTTTACCTCACCGTTTGGAGCAGCAGGAAAGTTCCAAAGGGCTCCATCATTGTCTTGTACCAACGAGTCATTCGGCTCGTATTTAAGACAAAGAACCGATGCATTCTCTTTTGTTGGGTGGGGAAGAAGTCTGCCTCCCTCTTGGCGATTGTATCCACAATGGCCCACTATGCCTTTGTAATATTTAAAAGTAGACCACTGCTGGAGGGAGTCTGTAAAGTTGCAAAAACGACTCTTCTCGTAGATCCAATCGACATCGAATAGTAACATCTTACGGTGTAGACGGTGTTGACCAATCGAAGCCAATATCTTTCCTGGAGCCACTTCGACAGCCTGTGCTTGGTGTACACTTTTATCAATTCCAGCTACTGTGGCATAATCAGAAGCATTGCGGCGTTCATCTAAAAGCAACTCTCTAAAACCTCTCCAGCTCTTGCCCTCATCCTCCGAAATGGCTACGTGCGTTGCATTTCGATTGGTAAATACATCGTCCCAAACCCCTGTAGCACTAGCCATTTCGGGCAGCGGTGTGGTATTGGTCCAGAAAAAGAGTATACGGCCATCTTCTAGGCGGAAAAGGGTAGGCATGGTAATGGTTCCATAGAAAGGCGAAGGAGAGGATTCTCCCCAAGTAAGTCCGCCATCTTCCGAGAAGGCTTGATAGTGATGGTCTTGTGCTGTACGCACAATCATCCATAATTTACCATCTTTAAGCTCAATAACCGTTGGCTCTACCGCTCCGTGATTCCATCGAACTCCCAAATGCTCGCCTCCTGCTTCGTGTTTAGGGGCGTTCACTTGATTCGAGATGCGCCAGGTTTTACCATCATCGATCGATGTGTAGGTCAATGCTCCTGTACGATCTATGCGGTGTCCTGCTATCACGATTAGTTTGCCATCTTGTGCAAAAACAGGGGGTTTCAGCATAATGGCTATTTTATCATCTATTTTTGTAATGGTTCGGTTGCCATCTAAACCTCCTTCGGTACGGATGATGTAGACTTTATTTGTCGTGTGCATGGCACGAATGTACTCGCCACTTATAGGGCTTTGATTGTCGGCAAAGGGGAAGTCGTGAGGAAGCTGTTGGTGTTTCCAAGTAAAGCCGTGATCTCGGCTGTATAGATAGGAGGGGTGTTCGTTTAGTTTCTGTTCGCCGTAGTTGTAGTGTCTAATCTCTCCATTGGGTAGCTTAGAGAGTCCAATGTAAGCATCGCTGGGGGGTGTGCCTACAGTAAAAGGGGAAAAAACCTCCTCGAGTGTGGTTGGTTTCTTCTCGTTGGTAGCCCAAATGGGTGTAAGAAAAGCATATTGCAAGAGGCAAGCCGCTAGAATAAAGCGGCGGCTTCTTGGTGCCGTTTGAAAAGGTATCTTTCTCATAGGTTCTGATTAAATGAACCACAAAGATAGCATCTGCTCTTGATTTGTACCCCATGTTGCAGAAAGAATTCGCCTCTTACGGCAGCTATTCACCCGATACACTTCCTATCCCTTTCTTGCTGATAGACTTTTTAGGAGGTTTACCATAGTAGATTACGCTTCCAATACCTTTGGAGTTAATCGAAACCTCTTTTGAAGCATAGCAGGTTATACTTCCTATCCCCTTTTGGTAGACCTCTGTCTCTTCCGATTTTAGCTCCTTGGCATCAATACTCCCTACCCCTTTCGATTGAATCTTTAGCTTCTTGCTGCTCCCAGCTAGTTTTAGGTTCCCCACTCCATCCGATCGGATCTCAAGCTCTTTCACGCGTAGATGATAGCCTCTTACTTTTCCTACTCCTTTCGATACAATAGAGAGCTTCTCGGCAACGAACTCCTTCTCTAGTGTAACGCTGCTCACTCCTTGGTTGCTTATTCGGGTAATTTGAGGGGTTGTTACCGTTACTGTGATTTCGTTGTTCCTAAGCTTCTTGGTTGTTAGTTTCTCTTTGTTGATAGCTATTTCTAGCACTCCCTCTTTGCTTGTAATCTGCAGCATCTCTATATTTTCAAAAGTGCCTGCTGCCTCTACTTTGTAGTTCTCTCCTAGCTTAATGCGTAGACTGCCCACCATGTTGCTTGTAACTTGAGAAAAAGGATCGATGCTATATTTTTTGGTGATAAACGTTTTCGAGGAGAAATCTCGTTTACTCGGCTCTTGAGCATACAGGCTACCTGTATGGAAGAGTAGGGTTATTAGTATAAATGCAAAATATTTCATAAGGTTTCTTTTAAGTGAATCTGTGACTTACCCTATTTAGACGCAGCCTATAGGGTGAAAGTTGCAAGGAGCCTCTTTTTTCTCTAAATTTGCGACTATGGAAGGAAGAAGAATGCTTAGTGATAAGGACTTTAAGCGTATTGTGGTTACACCCAATCGGCGAGCGGTGCAAATGACTTATCGGGTAAAGGAGGATGCGCTCTATGTAACGGTTCCTATTCGTACCTCTGACCGGTCTATTCTAAAAGGAGTTGATGAGCTTAGGAGTAGGCTACTAACTAAACAGCAAAAAGTGGTAAGAAGGGTGGTCAATTGGGGCTTTCAGTTGGATGCACCCCACTTTAAACTCTCGGTGATTGAGGGGGCTGCAGCTGGTTTTCAGCTTCGTGTAGAGAGGGAGCAATCGCAAATTCTGGCACCTCCTGCTACTGATTTTAGCACAGAGCCTGTTCAAACCATGCTACATGGTGCGGTAGAAAAAGCGCTGAAAAAAAGTGCCAGTTGGTTTTTGCCATCTCTTCTTAAAGAGCTATCTATCAGGCATAATCTTCCTTACGGGAGGGTGCGTATTACTACTAGTAAAGGGAGGTGGGGAAGTTGCTCTAGTCAGCATTCCATTAACTTGTCTTGTTATTTAATGCTCCTTCCACGCCATTTAATTGAGTATGTGTTGCTGCATGAGTTGGCCCATACCCAAGAGCTGAATCATAGCGAACGCTTCTGGCAATTGCTCGATGAGTTAACTGGCGGATGCTCGCTTGCTTGGCGAAATGAGTTAAGAAAGTACGATACTAAATTTTAAAACGAAAGCGATAATCGATGAAGAAAACAGTATGGATGTGGTAAATCCTTCCCCACGCATAACTGCTGCTACGCGCTTATAACACCTATCAATGAGTATTGGACTTCGTAGGATACCGAGCTTGGCCACATGCGCTGGATTCAAAAGCAATTAAAGTAACCATTCGTTTTGTTTCTTTGGTTCATGTGGTTGTAAAACTGTACCCTTCAGAGTTTATTCTCTAATTTCTGTCAAAGATTAGACAATTTTCGTCAGAAATTACCTGATTTTTGTCAGAAATCGCCTAATTTTTGTCAGAAATTGAAGAATGTTACCTGTTAATAAAAAGAATTTCCCCTGTTAAATGGATTAATTTAACAGGGGAAATTGATAGTTAGAGAGCTTACTCTCTATCGAACCCGCAGAGGCCTTTTTATTGGCAATCCAAAGGTTGCATGCTCTTTTTTATCTCTCCTAATGTTCGTTGAGTAGGTTACTCGCTTCACTCTCTACAATGGAAACAATCTCCTCTTGTCTCTTAATTCGAACGTGGCTACCCTCTTTTCTTAAATTAAAGGGAGAAGCTAAATCGCTCTCCTTATTGACTATTAGAAGAACATTCTCGTCGCTCCACTGTTTTATTTTCATTTGCACAGGAGTCGAAGGAACCACTTCGTCCCAAAGTAGGCTGTCGTTTAAGTAAACGGTGGCTTCTTGCCCTACCCATTCTTTCGAAAATTCGATGAGATAGATGCCCTGATAGGTTGTAACTTTGTCAGGATCTCGCTTTAAGGAGAAAGCCATATAGGTGAAAATAATAACGATAGCAAAGACGGCAAAGGCCAGCATTCCATTGCCGATCATGAACTGTTTGTTGATGTTTAACTCTTTTTTAGCCATGCAATTAGATGTTTTGTGCAAATCTACAAAAAATATGTAGAATCATTTGTTGCACTGATGGATAATTTGTATATTTGCAACGAAATGGATGAATGGTGGGGGCTTGGATAAGCCCTTTTTTTGTTCTCCTTTTTTATTTTAATAGTTGTGAATAAATGATTGATAAAAAAGCAGTAGCCCAGTCTGTTGACGAATGGTTGGCAGACAAAGATTACTTTTTGGTAGATGTTGCTATCAGTACCGACAACCGTATCGTGGTAGAAATTGACCATGCCGAAGGGGTATGGATAGAAGATTGTGTGGAACTTAGCCGTTTCATCGAGTCTAAGCTCGATCGCGAATCGGAAGATTTTGAATTGGAAGTAGGTTCGGCAGGTATTGGTCAGCCTTTTAAAGTGTTACAGCAATATCTCATTCACATTGACAAAGAGGTTGAAATCTTGACCAAAGCAGGTAAGAAGCTTGAAGGGGTGCTTAAAGCCGCCGACGAAAATGGATTTACCGTTGCTGTACTCAAGAAAGTAAAACTCGAAGGATCCAAGCGTCCTAAATTGGTAGAAGAGGAGATCTCTTTTGCATACGATGAAATAAAATATACGAAATACTTAATTAGTTTTAAATAATTATGGCCAAGAAAGAAGAAACAATCAGCTTGATTGATACATTTTCGGAATTTAAGGAATTAAAGAGCATCGATAGAACCACGATGGTTAGCGTACTCGAAGAGTCGTTCCGTAGTGTAATTGCGAAAATGTTTGGCACAGATGAGAATTACGATGTAATTGTAAATCCCGATAAAGGTGATTTCGAAATCTATCGCAATCGTGAGGTTGTTGCTGACGATGAGGTGACAAACCCTAACATGCAAATTTCTTTGACGGAAGCACAAAAAATAGATGCTTCGTACGAGATGGGTGAAGAGGTGAGTGAAGAGGTTATCTTTGCTAAATTTGGTCGTCGTGCTATTTTGAACCTCCGCCAAACATTGGCTTCTAAAATTTTAGAACTAGAAAAGGATAGCTTGTATAACAAGTATATTGATAAAGTAGGCACGGTGATGACTGCCGAGGTTTACCAAATCTGGAAAAAGGAGATGTTGCTGCTTGATGATGAAGGAAACGAGCTGTTGCTTCCTAAAACTGAGCAAATTCCTAGCGACTTCTACCGCAAAGGTGAGGCGGCACGTGCCGTTGTAGCCCGCGTAGATAATCGCAACAACAATCCCAAAATTATTTTAAGCCGTACATCGCCCATGTTCTTGGAACGCCTTTTTGAAATGGAGGTGCCCGAGATTAACGATGGTTTGATTACGATTAAGAAAGTAGCCCGCATACCTGGCGAACGTGCCAAAATTGCCGTAGAGTCTTACGATGATCGTATTGATCCGGTAGGTGCTTGTGTAGGGGTGAAAGGTTCTCGTATACAAGGTATTGTACGCGAATTGCGCAATGAAAATATTGATGTAATTAACTATACATCGAATATTCAATTGTTTATTCAACGTGCTTTGAGCCCTGCAAAAATCTCTTCAATTAAACTCAATGAAGAGGAGAAAAAGGCCGAAGTATTCTTAAAACCTGAAGAGGTGTCTTTGGCTATCGGTAAGGGTGGTATGAATATTAAGCTAGCAAGTATGCTTACCGAATATACCATTGATGTGTTCCGCGAACTGGATGAAAGCGCAATGACTGAAGATATCTACTTGGATGAATTCAAAGATGAAATTGACGAGTGGGTAATCAATGCTATCAAGGGCATCGGATTGGATACGGCTAAGGCTGTAATCAATGCTCCGCGCGAAATGTTGATTGAAAAAGCGGATCTTGAGGAAAACACTGTAGATGACGTGTTGAGTGTGTTAAGAGCTGAATTTGAAGAGTAATCTTCACCTAACGGCTCGTGTTAAAAATTAAAAAGCGAGTATGACGATTAGACTGAGCAAAGTAACAAGAGATTTAAATGTAGGAAAAACAACGGTAGTTGAATTCTTGCAGAAGAAGGGGTATACCCTAGAGGCAAATCCCAATGCAATAATTACCGATGAACAATATGCTGTGCTTGTGAAGGAGTTCAGCAAGGATAAGAATTTGAAAGAAGAATCTGAAAAATTCATTCAAGGACGTCAGAGCAAGGAGCGCCAGAAACCTTCTGTGGCCACTAAACCTGTGGAGAAAATTCACAAAGAGGAGATGGTGAAAACAGAGGTGCCTGAAGATATACGCCCCCAATTTAAGCCTGTAGGGAAAATAGACCTTGACAGCTTAAACAAACGCACTGCACCTAAAAAAACAGAACCAGCATCTGCCCCTGTTGAAGTGAAGGTAGAGAGCGTAAAAGAACAGGTGACTGTGAAACAGCCGGTAGAAGAGGTGAAGCCTGCTGTAAAAGAAGAAGCGCCTGTCACTCCCCCAAAAGTAGAAAAGCCAGTCGAAAAACAGATAATCACAACACCTCAGCAATCAGTTCCTGAAAAAAAGGACAATCACATAGAACAAAAAGAGGTGAAAGTGACACCTCAGCCAATTGCCATGGAAAAAGAGACCCCAGAAACAGTGACAAATCAGGAAGGTGAAGGAAACGGCGTATTTAAAATTCGTCCTACAGAGTTTAAATCAACTATTAATGTGGTAGGTCAAATTGACTTAAGCACACTGAATCAGTCTACTCGTCCTAAAAAGAAATCGAAAGAGGAACGCAAAAAAGAGCGTGACGATAAAGATAAACAACGTACTGACCAACGCAAACCTGCTAATGGAGCTGCAGGTGGTGCAAATCAAGCGGGTGGTGAGAAGAAAAAACGTACCCGTATTGGAACCGAACGCGTAGATATTAATGCTGCTGGTAACAACAATGCTGCTGGTGCGAACCGCAACAATGGAGGAGGTTACAACCGTAACAACAATGGAGCAGGTGGTGCTGGTAACAATGCCAACAGACCTGCAGGCCAACAAGGCGGTGGTAACAGACCTGCAGGCCAACACGGTGGTGGTAATAGACCCGGCGGCCAACAAGGTGGTGGAAACAATAGACCTGGTGGTCAACAAGGAGGTGGAAACCGCTTTAATAACAACCGCAACGATCGCTTTAGACCTGTCGTTAAAGCAGAAGTTAGCGAAGAGGATGTAGCAAAACAAGTTAAAGAGACTTTGGCTCGTTTAACCAATAAGACGAAAAACAAAGGTGCGAAGTATCGTAAAGAGAAACGCGATAATGTGATGAATCGTCAGATGGAAATGGACGAAAGAGAGTTGGAAAAAGGACGTATCCTTCAACTAACGGAGTTCGTAACTGCGAGCGAGTTAGCTAACATGATGGACGTTTCTGTGAACCAAATTATTGGTACTTGTATGAGTATTGGTATGATGGTTTCTATTAACCAACGCTTGGATGCCGAAACCATTAACTTGGTAGCCGAAGAGTTTGGTTACAAAACAGAATATGTAAGTGCCGAAGTATCGCAAGCCATCGTCGAAGAGGAAGATGCGGAAGAAGATTTGTTGCCACGTGCACCAATCGTAACCGTAATGGGTCACGTAGACCACGGTAAAACATCATTGCTTGACTACATTCGTAAAGCAAACGTTATTGCAGGTGAAGCAGGGGGTATTACTCAGCACATCGGTGCATACAACGTACAGTTGGAAGATAGCCGTCGCATTACTTTCCTAGATACTCCAGGTCACGAGGCCTTTACAGCGATGCGTGCGCGTGGTGCGAAAGTAACCGATATCGCCATCATCATTGTAGCAGCCGATGACAACGTGATGCCACAAACTAAAGAAGCTATTAACCACGCTATGGCAGCGGGTGTACCTATTGTATTTGCTATTAATAAGGTAGATAAGGCACACGCTAACCCTGATAAGATTCGTGAAGAACTAGCAGCCATGAACTACTTGGTAGAAGAGTGGGGTGGTAAATACCAATGCCAAGAAGTTTCGGCAAAACAAGGAACGGGCGTGAAGGAATTACTTGAAAAAGTATTGCTTGAGGCAGAAATGTTGGAACTAAAAGCAAATCCTAATCGTAAAGCAGCTGGTTCGGTTATCGAATCTACGCTTGATAAAGGACGTGGATATGTAGCAACTATTCTTGTATCTAACGGTACATTGAATATGGGTGACATCGTACTAGCAGGTACTTCTTATGGTCGTATCAAGGCGATGTTTAATGAGCGTAACCAACGCATCAAAACAGCTGGACCAGCCGAACCGGTGTTAATCCTTGGTTTGAATGGTGCGCCTGCTGCAGGTGACTCGTTCCACGTAATTGAAACAGAACAAGAGGCACGTGAAATTGCAAACAAACGTGAGCAGTTGCAACGTGAACAAGGATTACGTACACACAAAATATTGACACTTGACGAGGTAGGTCGTCGTCTTGCATTGGGCGATTTCCACGAACTGAACGTAATTGTGAAGGGTGACGTGGATGGTTCGGTAGAGGCATTGAGCGACTCGTTAATCAAGCTATCTACAGAGCAAGTTCAAGTAAACGTTATCCACAAAGGCGTGGGTCAGATTTCAGAATCAGACGTTACTTTGGCAGCTGCATCGAATGCTATTATGGTAGGTTTCCAAGTACGTCCTTCTACTGCTGCAGCAAGACTGGCTGAACAAGAAGGTGTAGATATTCGTAAATACTCCATCATCTACGACGCAATTGAAGAGGTGAAGGCAGCTATGGAAGGTCTATTGGCTCCAACAGTGAAAGAGCAAGTTACAGCAAATATCGAAGTGCGTGAAGTCTTTAACATTACTAAGGTGGGTCTCGTAGCGGGTGCTTGGGTGAAATCGGGTAAAGTGAAACGTAACGACAAAGCACGTATCATTCGTGATGGTATCGTAGTCTTTACAGGTACATTGAATGCATTGAAACGCTTCAAAGACGATGTGAAAGAGGTAGGTACTAACTTTGAGTGTGGTATCAGCTTGACAAACTGTAACGATATTAAGGTAGGTGACATTATTGAAACTTACGAAGAATTTGAAGTAAAGCAAACGTTGTAAGAACGTAGGCTATGAGTATAGATGTGCCAATGTGCTTTTTATGGCACGTTGGCACATTTTCTTTTTTTAGTAAATTGTAAACATGCCAACCATTGATATTGTTATTCTTGCTATTCTTGCAATCGGTCTAATAGATGGATTAAGAAAAGGTTTTGTGAACCAGTTAGCCTCTGTAGTGGGGGTTATTGTTGGTTTGTTTGTTGCCCGCTCCCTCTATTGGGGAGTAGCACAACGCATAACCCCTTTATTAGGGACCTCTAGCGGAATTTCTGAACTTCTTGCTTTCGTCCTTATCTGGGGTGCTGTTCCAGTTCTTTTCTCTTGTCTGGCCACTTTATTGGCCAAATTGCTAGATGCTGTTAACATGGGTTGGCTCGATCGTTGGTTAGGTGCTGCGTTAGGTGCCTTAAAGTGTATGTTTATAATTAGCATTCTGATACATGGATTGGAATACTTCCAGCCTAAGTACAATTTCATCAGCGATGCAGAGAAGCGTGAATCAAAATTTTACTATCCAGTGAAAGAGCTTTCATCGTTCTTTTTCCCGATAGTAAAAGATGTAACTAAACAATTAACTATATAAGTATATGCAAGAAGAACCCAATAAATATGTGAAGGAACTGACGCAGGAGAAGTATAAGTATGGCTTCACTACCGATGTTCAAACCGACATTATCGAAAAGGGGTTGAATGAGGATGTAATCCGACTTATTTCGGGCAAGAAAAATGAGCCCGAATGGTTGTTGGAGTTTCGCCTAAAGGCATACCGTCATTGGTTAACCCTCGAAATGCCTACATGGGCTCATTTAAATATTCCCGAAATAGATTATCAAGCGATCTCTTACTATGCCGATCCTACTAAAAAGAAGGAGGGTCCTAAAAGCATGGATGAGGTAGATCCGGAATTGATAAAAACATTCAATAAATTAGGTATCCCATTACACGAACAACGCCAACTAAGTGGTATGGCGGTCGATGTGGTAATGGACTCGGTATCTGTAAAGACTACGTTTAAAGAGACGTTGATGGAGAAGGGTATCATATTCTGCTCATTTAGCGAAGCGGTCAAAGATCACCCAGACTTAGTACAGAAGTATATGGCCTCGGTGGTAGGCTACCGCGATAATTTCTTTGCGGCACTTAACTCGGCTGTCTTCAGCGACGGTTCGTTTGTCTATATCCCTAAGGGGGTACGTTGTCCCATGGAGCTATCGACCTACTTCCGTATCAATGCGGCCAACACGGGTCAGTTCGAACGTACCTTGATTATAGCCGATGATGACAGTTATGTTTCGTACCTTGAAGGATGTACGGCACCGCAACGTGACGAGAACCAACTACACGCAGCGATTGTAGAGATTATTGTGCATGACCGTGCCGAGGTGAAATACTCTACTGTACAAAACTGGTACCCGGGTGATGCCGAGGGTAGAGGAGGTATCTATAACTTTGTAACCAAACGCGGTATTTGCAAAGGGGTGGATAGTAAACTGAGCTGGACACAGGTAGAAACGGGTTCGGCCGTTACATGGAAGTACCCTAGCTGTATTTTGAGTGGTGACAATGCCATAGCCGAGTTTTACTCAGTAGCGGTAACCAACAACTACCAACAAGCCGATACAGGTACTAAAATGATACACTTGGGTAAGAACACCCGCAGTACCATTGTAAGTAAAGGGATTAGTGCAGGAAAGAGCCAAAACTCCTACCGCGGGCTGGTGCGTGTGGCTGAAAAAGCAGAAGGTGCTCGTAACTACAGCCAGTGTGACTCTTTGTTGCTAGGTAGTAACTGCGGTGCGCACACGTTCCCCTACATGGATATTCACAATGATACAGCCGTAGTAGAGCACGAAGCAACCACTAGCAAAATTAGTGAAGATCAACTCTTCTATTGCAACCAACGAGGCATTCCTACCGAAGATGCCATTGGACTTATTGTGAATGGCTATGCCAAAGAGGTTATTAACAAGCTACCGATGGAGTTTGCAGTAGAGGCACAAAAGCTTCTGGCTATCTCGTTAGAAGGAAGCGTAGGATAATTTTTAAAAGAAGAAAAGAGTATGTTAGAGATAAAAGATTTACATGCCAACATCAATGGCAAAGAGATATTGAAAGGGATTAACTTAACCATCGGTAAGGGTGAAGTGCATGCTATCATGGGACCCAATGGTTCGGGTAAGAGTACATTGTCATCTGTCTTGGTAGGTAATCCTGCTTTTGAGGTAACGAGAGGTTCTGTCACGCTAGATGGAAAAGATGTTTTGGAGTTAAGCCCCGAAGATCGTAGCCACGAGGGAATGTTCCTTTCGTTCCAATACCCTGTTGAAATTCCCGGGGTGAGCATGGTAAACTTTATGCGTGCAGCGGTGAATGAGAAGCGTAAGTACGAAGGAAAAGATCCTTTGAATGCAAGCGAGTTCTTGAAGCTGATGCGTGAAAAACGTGCCGTAGTAGAGCTGGACAACAAGTTGGCCAACCGTTCGGTAAACGAAGGTTTCTCGGGTGGTGAGAAGAAGCGTAATGAGATTTTCCAAATGGCTATGCTAGAACCGAAGTTAAGCATTTTGGATGAAACGGATTCGGGTCTTGATATTGATGCTTTGCGCATTGTAGCCGAAGGGGTGAATAAACTCAAAACAGCCGAAACAAGCTGCATTGTAATTACGCACTACCAACGCTTGTTGGACTACATTAAACCCGATGTGGTTCACGTACTTTACAAAGGACGCATTGTGAAAACAGCAGGCCCTGAGTTGGCACTTGAACTCGAAGAGCGCGGATACGATTGGATTAAAGCAGAACTAGGAGAGTAAGCGTATGAGAGCCGAACAACAATATATAGATCTCTATGCCCAATGCGAAGGGATGATTGCTCAGCACAGTGCAGCCGTACTGAACGCACCGCGTGCCGAGGCATTCAGCCACTTCCAACAGTTGGGTTTTCCTACGCGGAAGTTAGAGAAATACAAGTATACGGATATTCAAAAGATGTTTGAACCCGACTTTGGTTTGAACTTAAACCGTTTGGAGATTCCCGTAAATCCTTACGAGGTATTTAAGTGCGATGTACCTAATATGAGTACGTTGCTCTACTTTGTACAGAATGATGAGTTCTATAATAAGGTACTACCTAAGGTGGAGCTTCCTGAAGGGGTATTGCTAGGCAGCTTGAAAGAGATGGCTCTGCAGCATCCTGAATTGGTAGCAAAGCACTATGGTAAGTTAGCCGATACTTCGAAAGATGGAG
>JBOFRN010000004.1:0-1008 GCA_051651025.1 Phocaeicola sp. | reverse complement strand
GGCAAGTGAGAAGGGCTTCCGTGTGATTCCTGGCGATTACGTGACTACCGAAGATGGTACAGGTATCGTTCACATTGCACCTACCTTTGGTGCAGACGATGCGCAGGTGGCTCGTGCAGCGGGCATCCCATCGCTCTTTATGATCAATAAAAAAGGCGAAACACGCCCCATGGTCGACCTTACCGGTAAGTTCTACTTGCTAGAAGAGTTGGACGAGGCGTTTGTAGCTGCTTGCATCGATGTAGAACTTTACAAAGAGTTTCAAGGTGGATGGGTGAAGAATGCCTACGATCCTCAATTTACCGTAGAGGGTAAATACGATGAGGCTGCTGCTCAAAAGGCAGAATCATTGGATGTGAAAATCGCTTTGATGATGAAAGCTTCTCAACGTGCCTTTAAGGTAGAGAAACATACCCACAACTACCCACACTGCTGGCGTACAGACAAACCGGTGTTGTATTATCCACTAGATAGTTGGTTTATCCGCTCTACAGCCAGCAAAGAGCGCATGATAGAGCTAAACAAAACCATTAACTGGAAACCAGAATCAACCGGTACAGGCCGTTTTGGTAAGTGGTTAGAGAACCTGAATGACTGGAACTTAAGCCGTTCGCGTTACTGGGGTACACCGCTTCCTATTTGGCGCAACGATGCCGGTGAGGAAATCTGTATTGGTTCGGTAGAAGAGCTTTATAACGAGATAGAGAAAGCAGTAGCAGCGGGTATTATGGAGTCAAATCCTTACAAAGAGTTGGGCTTTATTCCAGCAGATTATGCAGCCGATAACTACGGCAAGATTGACTTGCACCGTCCCTACGTAGACGATATTGTATTGGTATCTGAAAGCGGCAAACCGATGAAGCGTGAACTTGATTTGATCGATGTTTGGTTTGACTCGGGTGCCATGCCTTACGCACAGATTCACTACCCATTCGAGAACAAAGAGTTGCTAGATAGCGGCGATGTTTATCCAGCCGACTTTATAGCCGAGGGGGTTGACCAAACACG
>JBOFRN010000003.1:0-110179 GCA_051651025.1 Phocaeicola sp. | reverse complement strand
AGAGGTTTACGGCCTCCTCCATAGAGCCACAGAACTCGCCTCCCGAAGCATTTAAATGCCCTCCTCCATTGTAAAAATCGGCTGCTACCTGATTACAGGGAAAAGTTCCTACCGAACGAAGCGATACTTTGATGGTGTTCTTCTCCGTATCTTCGCGTAAAAAGACAGAGAAGTGAATATCTTTGATAGAGAGTGGTATGTTTACAAACCCTTCGGTATCTCCCTTTATCGATTGAAAATTACGTTGTTCTTCTTTAGTCAAGCAGATAAGTGCCGAGTGGTAAAGTGGGAAAAGCTGCATTTTTTCGTGAAGTATATACCCCATCATGCGAAGTCTACCTTCCGAATAGGTATTGAATACCTTGCGGTAGATTTCATCTTTATCAATACCCTTTGAAAGCAGCTCGCTAATAATGTAATAGATTTGTGAATCATTCGAGTTGTAGGTAAAACCTCCCGTATCGGTCATCATACCGGTATAGATACACTCTGCCCCCTCGAAAGTGATATCTTCAAAAGAACCTAAACGGCAAATTAATCGGAACACCAATTCAGAGGTCGAAGAGATTTGAGGGTGAGAGATTACAATCTTACAGAATGACTCGGGGTGGAGGTGGTGATCAATCATCGCTTTACGAGCAGGCGAAGCCAACACCGCTTTCCCCATATCGCCTACGCGAGAGATGGCATTAAAGTCGAGACAAATCAAGACGTCTGCTTCGGCAATGAGTGTATCGGCAAATTCGGCATACTTATCGTAACGAATGATTTCTTTAGCACCATTCATCCAGCGAAGAAAATCGGGAAAAGCATTGGGCACAATGACTTGAACCGTTTTACCCTGCACCTCTAAGAAGTTTTTCAATCCTAAAGAGGATCCCAATGCATCGCCATCAGGCGAAACATGCGTAATCAATACAATCTTTTCAGCACGATCTAACCATTTATGCAGATGGTCAATCTTGGCTTGCTCTATTACTTTTACCAACATATTCTTTTTCTAAATTAAGCAGCAAAAATACAATATATTTTTCACTTTGAGAGAATGGCTAGGGGTTATTCTCGCATAAATAGAGAGAGTTACTCGAATCCATGCCAAAAGAGAGAAGCCAATTAAAGAGGAATCTTGTAGGCTCCAGAGTGGGCAATATCAATACAAGTGAGCTGCAAGCTGTCGCATTCGCTCTTTAAGAGCGCTACCTGATGGCGACTTAACGAAGCATCGAGCAGCACTGTACCCACTTGAAAGATATTTTGAAGTGGAGCAATTGTTCCCCAAAATCCTCTACACAGGTAAAGATAGTCTACAGATAAAGATGTTTCCGCCAAACGATGGGACCAACGCTTATCGGTTATCATGCAGATACGCTTGCCCCTCCACTCCACCAATCCCTCCGAGTTACTCAAGTAAGTTGAATCTTGATAAAGTGGAACAACCTGCGGCTGCAACCCTTGGCTCTTCCAGTGCGTACGCGCTAGGTAATGCATCTTATGCAACACACTATCGGGTTGATGGGTGATAAGCCAAGATTCTTTATTCTCGGATATCAAATGAATAGCAGGTAAGCTACGGTGGTTGTAGAAAAGAATCTCCGCTCTTTTCTCTCTTTGGCTACTTTCGATCAAATTCAGTCCGCTATAAAGCACAAGGATAAAGCAAAAAGTGAGGGCTATTTTCCGGCTTTGTATACCCCCTCTGTTATGTAAGTAGAGAAACAGCCATCCCAAAAACACATAACCGAAAACTACCTGAATCCAAGAGAGATGCTCTATTCGCACAGCAGCATAACTGAAAGAACCTATCTGCTGAGCCAGGTTATTAAGCAAGGTTACGCTCCAAGTTACGAGATCGATTAATAGATTCTGCAGCCAAGGCCAAAAAGAGAAGAGCAAGGCCAGTAGAGTTCCAAAAAGAAGAAAGGGCAATAAAAAAAGAACAGCTAGATTACTTAGAAGGAAATAACTTGGAAAGAGGGAAAAGTAGTAAAGCGTTAAAGGGGCAGTTCCCACCTGAGCTGCTACCGATACAGAAACCACTTGTGTTAGGTAACGAAGCCAACGATAGGGAGTATTCAAAAAGGCGTTAATATGTGGTGCAAATAATAAGATAGACAAAACAGCCACAAAAGAGAGCTGAAATCCGACATCGAATAGGTAAAATGGATTGTAGAGCAACATCATCCAAGCCGCCAGGGCAAGCGTATGCATAGAATGTACCTTTCCGTTTCGTAAAAGGGAAATTTCCAATAGTGTACACATAATTACAGCACGTATGAGCGAAGGGGTTAAACCACCCACAAAAGCAAAGAGCCACAAAGCTGATACAACCAGCAGACAACGAATTAAGCGCATGCCCAATCCTCTAGCTAACCATCGAAATAGAAAAGCGATGCATCCCCAGATAATGCCTACATGCAAACCCGAAAGAGCCAATAAATGGCTCAAACCAGCTAACGCATAATCGTTCCTGGTCTCTTGACTCAAATCCTCCTTTTCGCCAACCGTTAGTGCGGAAAGAACGGCTAGATTCTCCTCGGTAACTCCCCAAGAGTCATACGTATTCACTATTTTCCGCCTCACCCTTAGCGCCTGCTGCTTTAACGTAAGGCTATTCTGACTCTCACATCTCTGCCAAAACCCCTCTTCCACCCAAGCCGTTCCCGTTACCCCTCGAAGAAATAGGTAGCGAGCATAATCAAACTCATCGGGATTGCCTGCATTACGCGGGGTACGAATGGTGGTATAGAACAGCAACTCATCCCCAATATCGATTGTTTTGCTTGCCGTACTTTTGGGTAAATAAAGCATCACCGTATGCCCCTCTACCTCCACAAGGAGTGTATAGCTATTGGCCTTCTCGAGTGGTGTATCGATTAAGCTACCTCGATACGCCTTTTGAGTATCGGGCCACTTCACACCGTTTTTTTGCCAAGCATACTGCCACAACCAACCTCCTAACAAGAAGAAAAAAAGAACAACACCCAGACCAAACCAACTACGTTGAGCAAAATTCTTCATCCGATAGAACAAGAGGAGAGTCAGAAAGAGTAGGCCTATGGAGGCACTCAAACCTTTCAAGCAATCCGGAGAGTATCCCAGCTTTTCGGATAAAAAAATTCCGATTGCCATAGATATGGTCAACCGGAATATCGGAGAAAAATGATTGTTGCGTAGAGACTCCATGCCGGCTAAGCGTTAGAGTTGCTTAAAGAGTTTTACCTGCTCTACAAAGTTAGGCGCTTGAAAAATAGCATTACCTGCCACCAACACATCAGCACCTGCCTCTACCAAGGCTTTTCCTGTTTGCAAATTCACACCACCGTCTACCTGAATCAAAGCATTCGATCCTTTACGTTCTATCAGCTCACGCAAGTCACGTACTTTATCGAGCGTGTTTTCTATAAACTGTTGTCCTCCAAAACCAGGGTTTACACTCATAAGGAGAACCATATCTACCTCCTTTATAATATCGGTAAGAACCGATACAGGAGTAGCTGGATTGAGAGTAACACCTGCTTTCATTCCGGCTGCTTTTATTTGCTGCACAACACGGTGTAAATGCACGCAGGCTTCATAGTGCACATTCATCATCATAGCCCCTAGTGCTTTGACTTCCGGAATAAACTTTTCGGGGTTTACAATCATAAGGTGTACATCGAGTGGCTTTGTAGAGAGTTGTGCCACATATTTTAAGACAGGAAAACCAAACGATATATTGGGTACAAATACCCCATCCATAATATCAATGTGTAACCAATCGGCTTCACTTTGGTTGATCTGCTGAAAATCCGCCTCCAGGTTTGCAAAGTTAGCAGATAGTAAAGAGGGCGAAATTAGAATAGGCTTGTGCATATTATTAAACACGATTAAGAATGAATTAGGGTACAAACTTAGATAAAAATTCCCGAGTAATAGGGCTATCTAGTAAAAAACTATACCAAGTTATAGAAGAGTCTAATTAATCAGACTCCTCCTAGGGGTACAAAGAACAGTAACAAAAGAGGCTGCTTTTTGTTGAAAGAAACAAGATGAAGGTTATCCCATCGCCTCGCGATAGAAGTCAAGCATCTCGAGCACCTCCTCTTTAGTAGCCGTTTGATTAATCTTTATATCGCCAATATCGGACAACAAGGTGAAGTTTATAACACCTCCTTGGTTCTTTTTATCGTGCGTCATAAATTCATACAAACTGTCGTATTGCGTACAATCGAAGGCAAAGGTTCCGTAGTGTGCCTTTACAAACTGTACAGCTTGTCTTAACTTGTCACTTGGAAAGCCCACTTTGGTGTGCGATAAGTAAAGTTCACATACCAATCCCCAAGCTACGGCATATCCGTGCAGAAGAGGCATCTGAAGTTGAAGTGCCAAACTTTCGAAGGCGTGGCCTACGGTATGACCCAAATTCAACGCTTTGCGAATACCATGTTCGTAGGGATCTTCCGTTACCACCTCTTTTTTAATCTGTACCGATTGGGCTATGAGTGCTTGCAGTTGCTCGTAATTTATGGTATCAAAATCAAATTGAACTAACTCAGCCCAATGGTTAGGCGTACTAATAAGTCCATGTTTTATCATCTCGGCATAACCCGAAAAAATATTTTCATAATCAAGCGTACGCAAGAACTCTCCATAAATAAGCACCGATTCGGCAGGAGAGAATACCCCCACCTCATTCTTTAGCCCATTAAAGTTAATCCCTGTTTTTCCACCCACCGCAGCATCTACCATGGCCAAAAGTGTAGTAGGAATATTGATGTAACTCATTCCACGTTTGAAAGTAGCTGCCGCAAAACCGCCTAAGTCGGTTACCATCCCTCCCCCTACATTGATAAGCAAGGAGTGACGCGTGGCACCGTTGTTACTTAAGTCACTCCACACATGCGATAAGCTTTCTACCGTTTTATGGCTATCTTCTGCACCGATAGTAATTAAGTGTGCTTGCTTGCAAACTTCAATCTCTGTCAGTAAGGGTACACAAAGCTGCTGCGTGTGGGTATCCACCAAGATAAATAAACGATCGTGTGGACACTTTGCAATTGCATCCTCTATATTTCTATGCCATTCGTGGCAAATAATAACCTCTTGCTTTTTCATAAGATATGCATTGTTTTTAGCATGCAAAAATAGGAAAAAAGAGTAGGATGTGTACTAGATAAAAATGAATAATTACTTTTGCTAGTCAGAATGACTCTTTTTGTGATAAAATGAGGGGATGAATCCTCTTCTAAAAATAAAATGAGAATCGTTATTAAACCTTTTCATGCGTAAAGCGTCAAACAACCATAAAAAACAAATCCGAAAAAAGAACAAACTACTTAAAAATGAAAAAATTCTTATTCGTGTTGCTGCTGGCTTTTGTCGGTGTAACGATTTCTAAGGCACAAAATGCCAAACCCATTACAGTGAGTGGGAGTGTCATTGATGGAGATGATAAAACAGCTGTTGGACAAGCTACTGTGCAACTTCTTTCATTGCCAGACAGCACCATGGCAGTAGGGAATGTAACCAACAACAATGGCCATTTCTCAATCCATGCCCATCCAGGAAATTACGTACTTAAAATCTCGTTTGTAGGTTATCACTCGCTTGAAAACCCCCTCAAACTAGAGAGATCCAAACCTACCGTAAACTTAGGAACGCTTGTCCTAAAATCGGATGCCATTATGCTGGGTGAGGCTGTGGTAGTGGCAGAAGCTCCTCAAGTAACGGTGGTAGAAGATACCCTCATGTATAACTCATCGGCCTACCGTACTCCCGAAGGAGCCATGCTCGAAGAGCTTGTAAAGAAGCTTCCTGGAGCCGAGGTAGATGACGATGGAAACATTAAAATTAATGGGAAAGACATCAGCAAAATCATGGTAGATGGAAAAGAGTTTTTCGGAGGTGATGTAAAAACCGGTTTAAAGAACCTACCTGTAGAGATGGTAGATAAGCTTAAAACATACGACAGAAAATCAGATTTGGCACGTATTACGGGTATTGACGATGGCGAAGAAGAGACCGTACTAGACCTCTCTGTAAAGAAAGGAATGAACCAAGGATGGTTTGGTAATGTAGACCTTGCTGCAGGAACTGAAGACCGTTATTCAGGCAAAATGATGATTAATCACTTTAGAGACAAAACACAGCTCTCAATTATTGCTTCGGGTAACAATGTAAATGACCAAGGCTTTTCGGGTGGAGGCGGTGGGCCACGCTGGAGACAAGCCAATGGCTTGAATGCAACCAAAATGCTCGGTGCCAACTTCGCAACCGAATCGGCAAAACTAGAGATGGGGGGTAGTGTGCGCTACAACTACAGAGATGCTGATGTGATTAGCACCAACTCATCGGAACGTTTCTTACAGTCAGGTAACTCCTTCAGCAACTCAAACAATAAAAACCGAACAAAAACAGATGATGTCAATGCCGATTTCCGTATGGAATGGAAGCCAGACTCAATGACTAACATTATTTTCCGCCCTAACTTTACCTATGGAAGAAGCAATGGCCATTCACAAAGTGAATCGGGCATGTTCAATAGCGATCCTTATGAGATTGTAGCCAACCCCAATGACTACTTAAATTTTGATGTGACCGATGTTAACGATCCACTAAAAGAGATTCGCGTGAATGCATCGAATGATGGATCAATGAGTGAAACAAAATCGGTATCGGGTAATGCAACCTTGCAATTAAATCGCAAACTAAACTCGAAAGGGCGCAACATCACCTTCCGTGGTCGATTTGGTTTTGGTAACAATGAAAATGATCAATATACAGACTCTGAGACTCGTTACTACCAATTGACAAACTCATTAGGTGGAGACTCTATTTTATACCGCAATCAATTCACCACTACACCTACTAAAAACTACAACTACAGTGCACAAGTAACCTATAGCGAACCCTTAGGAAAAGCCACCTTCTTGCTTTTAAGCTATGAGTTTCAATATAAGAAGACAGAGAGCGAACGGAGCACCTACGATTTAGGAAGAGAGTGGGACCTCGAAAACCCACTCCCTTCGGGATACGAGAACCAACTCGTAGACAGCTTAAGTAGAGATGCCTATTACGACTACTACAACCACGATATCTCGATGGGATTACGCTTTATTCGTGAAAAGTCTCAATTGAACATCGGCTTCTCTTTGCAACCACAAAACACAAGACTCACCTACAAACGCGGTGAAGTGATGGGCGATACGGTACGTACAGTCATTAACTTTGCACCTCGTGTAGACTATCGCTTCCGTTTCTCGAAAGTAAGTCAACTCCGTGTAACCTATAACGGTAGAAACAGCCAGCCTAGCATGGAGAACCTTTTACCAATCGTAGACAATTCAAACCCACTAAACATACGCATTGGTAACCCCGGACTATTGCCCTCGTTTACGCACCAAATGCGAGCTTTCTACAACACCTACAACCCCGAGAAGCAACAGGGTATGAATGCGCACCTCTCACTTAGTGCCACACAAAATGCCATTAGCAACAGTACCATCTTTAATGAAGAGACAGGGGGGCGTACAACCACTCCACAAAACATTGACGGTAACTGGAATGCATTTGCTATGTATGGATTCAATACCGCTCTACGCAACAAGAAGTTTACCATCAACTCCTTCTTGCGCGCACGCTATCAAAACCAAGTCGCTTTCTTGTACAACAACGAAACGCATGTAGATGATAGAAACCGAAGCACAAACCTAGTCCTTGCTGAAAATCTAAATGCTTCGTATCGCAACAAGTGGTTTGAACTCTCACTGTTGGGTTCTGTGGAGTACAACTGGGAGCGCAACAAGTTACGTCCTGACAACAACCAAGAGCCTTACACGTTCTCTTACGGTGCTAGTACCAACATTACACTTCCTTGGAAGACGACTGTATCGACAAACTTCACCAATCAATCGCGTAGAGGTTACAACGACTCAAGCATGAATCGAAACGAGTTGATTTGGAATGCCCAAATAGCGCAATCGCTTCTGAAAGGAGCAGCTACTGTAAGTTTTGAAATGTATGATATCTTAAAGCAACAAAGCAACATCACTCGTTCGCTGACAGCCGACATGCGTACTGTGACACAATATAACGCAATAAATAGTTACTGCATGGTACACTTCATCTATCGTCTAAACATCTTTGGAAGTAAAGCAGCTCGTGACAAGATGATGCAAAATCAAGGTGGTTTTGGTGGCGGTGGCATGGGGCGACCCAGTGGACACTCCTCAGGATTCGGCGGTGGTGGAAGATCGTCATTCTAAAAGATCCTTTCCATAAATAGAAATTCCCAACTTGCACTATCGGTCAAGTTGGGAATTTTTTTGTAGATTTGCCACTAGGAGATAATTATAGGAACATGGAGAATTGGGGAATCAACATAGAGCTTTTTCCTGTAGCGTTTAATTTTATTTATTCGATAATCATTGGGATTACGATAGGTTTAGTTGTGCTCGAGAATCGGAACCCAGTAAAGACTATGGCATGGATTTTGGTACTTCTATCTGTTCCAGTAGTTGGTTTCATACTCTATCTATTCTTAGGACGTAGCAAACGAAGAGAACGGCTACTCAATCGAAAAGGTTTCACTCAATTAATGAAACGCCCACTTCTAGCCTACCAATCACAAGAGTCAAATAAAATAGTACAGAAGTTCCCTCCTCTTCTTACATTCTTTCGTCGTTGTAGCCACTCTTTCCCTTTTGAGGGAAACAAGGTAGAGATCTATTCGGATGGAGAAACCATGTTCTTAGCCCTTCTCAAAGAGTTGAATAGAGCCAAACATCACATTCATTTGGAGTTCTATATTTTCGAAAATGATGCACTTGGACAGTTAATGCGTGATATTTTGATTGATAAAGCTCGCCAAGGAGTGAAGGTTCGCCTGCTCTACGACGATGTAGGATGCTGGAATGTGTCCCAATCTTTTTTTGAGAAAATGAGAGAGAATGGAGTCAAAGTAGCCCCTTTCCTTGAGGTACGTTTCCCTCAATTTACAAGCAAAATGAACTATCGCAACCATCGCAAGCTCATTATTATAGATGGAAGAGTATCCTTTACGGGCGGAATTAATATAGCCAATCGATACTACAAAGGGGTAAATCAAGGAAGATGGCGCGATACCCTTTTACGGATAGAGGGCAAAGCCACCTATGGCATACAGACTATCTTCTTAACGGACTGGTACATCACGACCCATAAGCTTATTGACTCTGCCTGCTATTTTCCGGCCATTCAACGTATGGGAGACAAATTGGTACAAGTGGTTATTTCAGAACCCATCGGGAAGTGGAGAACCATTCTGCAGGGCCTTCTACAAATTATAGGAAGCGCTCGGGACTATGTTTATATCGAGACCCCTTACCTACTTCCTACAGACTCACTTCTCGTAGCTCTGCAAACAGCTGCTCTATCGGGTGTGGATGTTCGAATCATGATGCCACAGCATTCCGACAGTAAGTTGGTACAATGGGCCTCCTTTTCCTATGTAGACTCCTTGCTAACTGCAGGAGTAAAGATTTACTTTTACACCGAAGGTTTCTTACACTCCAAACTGTGGGTGGTAGATGACTCTTTGGTATCGATAGGATCGACCAATTTAGATTTTAGAAGTCTAGAGCATAATTTTGAAGCAAATGCTTTTGTTTACGACGAAACATTTGCCAAAGAGGTGAGAGCCATTTTCTTGAAAGACCAGAAGACAGCGATGCGTATTGTTCGCAAGGAGTGGAAGAAGCGTCCACCCTTGCAAAAAATTACGGAGTCTATGGTTCGACTGTTGGCACCGTTGCTCTAAAGAAAGAGAAGTTAACGCTACCATAAGCGCGGTGTTCAATAAAGTGTGGATCGGTTGTAAAATCATACTCCTTACCATGCTCCAGCACCAAGATTCCATCCTCTTTCAACATGCCACTTTCAAAGATGCGAGTGGGTAGGGTATCTAGCTCCTTCAAAGCATAAGGAGGATCGGCAAAGATAAAATCGAACTTCTCGTAACATTTCTCAATGTATCTGAATACATCGGTACGAATAGGAAAGCATTTATCAGTACCCACTTCACGCATTACTTGGGCGATGAAAGATAGATGCTTAGGCTCTTTTTCGACCGATACTACTTTATCACATCCTCTCGAGACCAATTCAATACTAATACTACCTGTCCCTGCAAAAAGATCGAGTGCTGTTATCCCCTCTTCAAAATCGAAGTAGTTATTTGACAACACATTAAATAGATTCTCTTTGGCAAAATCGGTAGTGGGACGTGCCTTAAAACTAGGAGGCACACTAAATCGTCTTCTTTTATATAATCCACTTATAACTCGCATTTCATTTCTTTTTTAAGGGTTAGTTGTTACAACCCATTATTTATTCTTATACTCCTTTTCATAGCAGAGCATGGCAACCAGGTCTAATGGTATCTCTTGTGATCGATTCTCGACCTCATTAAAGAAATCTAAAGAAGAGAGAAGAGTCACATTACGGATGTATTTTTTCACCTCTACACACATCTCCTCTTGTACCCGTTCGTTACCTAATAGGTACAAGCAATCCTCCTCTTGCGAAAACTGTAATTGCTGCCAAACAGCCAGCGTATAGTAAATCCGATCGGATGCTTGTTGGCAAGCATAAGTATTCTGCAATTGCAATTGATTCTCTACAAAGGCATAGGCCTCTATTTTATGTTCACACAAGTAAAGATAAAGAGTTGGCTTGGGATGAGATTTCTGATGCTGTCTAAACAGCTCGGTTAAGGAGCTCATGGAAGCATAGAAGTGAGCCATCGGAAACTTTTCATTCAACAATTGGTGGGCATACTTATCCATACCAAACAGCAAAACTACATTATTTGTTCCTAGCACGTTACACATTACAATCTCATTACTCAGGGGGGTGTGATTGTAGTAAAAGAGAGCATCCACTTGTTCATCATCGAACAGGTCGAAGGGTACGGTAGTAAATCGATTGCTATCTACAAGCACATTCACTTTCTTAAATTTAGCTTCTAGCTCTTTGGCCTCTATAAGCCACTCTTTAATATTGGCTGTCATAGAGTAAGCCTCATTGGTAGAGAATCTACGAAATAGAATCTCTTTGTCTTGAGGGGAGTAGATAGAAAAAGAAAATCCATCCGCACTCAGGCGGATGGATAGTGTATAGTGTTCCGATTGTGTTAAATCGATCCGTGAAGTCATAATTACTCCCAGTTACCTGCGTTGTTATTTGGGTTCTCAATATCACCCACTCTCAAACCGCAGTATTTTCCTAATTTGCTTTGAATATCGATTACATTCAATAGTTCTTGCTTGTTCAATTCGCTCAAGTATACTGTGTATGGAGTTTGAGCTTGGAACAAACGCAAAGGTGCACCAATTTTCGTTGTATCATCACGTGTTACCATTTCAAATTGAGCGCCATTACCAAAAGGTACATATCTTAATGAGTCTGCATTAAAACCTTTACCGAAGATTGTATCTAGTACCGCTACCCACATGGTATCGCGTTTAAAGTTTTGCAATCCCTCTTTTTCAACCTCTTTGTAGTTGCCTGTTTTTTTCGCTTTGTTGATGATAGCCATCGCTTTTCTTTCAGTCATGCCTGCTTCAAGCTGTGTATCGCTCAACGCTCCTTCTTTCATAACGAAAGGAAGCTTTCCGTTCTTAACGAAATCAATTAATGTATCAAAGCTAGCTGTATAAAGACCACCATTCAAAGTACGATACTCAACTTGGGCTTTACGGATGTCAATAAGACGAGCAATAATTTCTTTCTCTCTCGATTTTCTCATCTTTTCGAAGTGGATAGGACCCATGATACTTCCATAGCATACATAAATAAGCCCTACTACACAAGCAGCCAATACAATATTAATAACTGTTTTCATGATAAATATGTGTTTTTTTTAGTTTATATTCGCATCGCAAAAATAAAATAATTATCTTAAAATGAAGTGCTATAATTAGCATTTTTATCACACAGAATATGATAAAGGATCATTTAGCGCAGCAAATTAAGTCAAATTTTCTCTATAAACCAACTTCGGAGCAAGAAAAAGCTGTTAAAACTTTGGCGGAGTTTCTCTTTTGTCAACGAGTCGATACCCTTTTCCTGTTAAAAGGGTATGCCGGAACCGGAAAGACATCACTTATTGGTGCTTTAGTCAAGACTTTAGACCAATTGAAACAGAAATGTATTCTTTTAGCGCCTACAGGCAGGGCAGCTAAAGTTTTTGCTCAATATGCCGCTCACCCCTGCTACACCGTACATAAAAAGATATACCGCCAACGAAATTACTCCAACGATCTCGACAATTTCTCGTTAAGCGAGAATTTACACCAGCACACTCTTTTTATTGTCGATGAAGCTTCGATGATTTCGAACAGTGGCTTATCGGGTAGCACATTTGGAACAGGACGTTTGTTAGACGATCTTATTCAATATGTATATGCCGGAACAGGATGCAGATTGATGCTTATAGGCGATACGGCACAGCTCCCCCCAGTGGGCGAAATAGAGAGCCCGGCCCTCTCCGAAGATCGGCTCAAAGGATATGGTTTAGAACTCCATGCCACCCTACTTACCCAAGTTGTTAGGCAGTTACATGATTCGGGTATGCTCTGGAATGCCACCCGCCTACGCCAACACATTTCTGAAGAGAACTGTTACGATTTCCCTCAACTAAAAGTAGAGGGATTTACCGATATCTGCTCCATAAATGGCGGCGATTTGATTGAAACCATCAGTGAGTGCTACGACCGTGTAGGCATGGACGAAACTATTATTGTGTGCCGTTCTAACAAGCGAGCAACCATCTATAATAAAGGGATACGAAACACCATTCTCTACCGCGAAGATGAGCTAAATGCAGGCGATTTACTTTTGGTAGCCAAAAACAACTACTACTGGACCGAAAAGTGCAAAGAGATTGACTTCATAGCCAATGGCGATGTGGTGGTGGTACGCCGCGTTAGGCGAATCCGAGAGATGTATGGTTTCCGCTTTGCCGATGTAGTAGTTACCTTTCCCGATTACCAAGATTACGAAATGGAGGTTAAGGTAATACTCGACGCACTCCACACCGACACCCCCGCTCTTTCGAAGGAGCAGAATGACAAACTCTTTTATACCATATTAGAAGACTACGCCGATATTCCACTCAAACGCGACCGAATGAAAAAGATGAAAGAGGATCCTCATTACAACGCGCTACAGGTAAAATATGCCTATGCGGTAACCTGCCACAAAGCGCAAGGTGGGCAGTGGCAACGCGTCTTTCTAGACCAAGGCTATATGACCGAAGAGATGGTATCGCCCGACTACTTCCGCTGGCTTTACACCGCACTTACCCGTGCTACCGAGAGGCTCTATCTAGTGAACTGGCCCAAAGAACAGCTGGAGTAGTTCTAATCGAAAAGCACTTCCCAATTGCTATCGCGATGCGCCTCGAAGCACATGGCTATCTGTTCAGAGAACCTGCTCTAGTTGCACAGGTCATTCTCTTTACATATATTTGCATTTTAAAAACCACTTTGTTTACCTACATTTAAATCTATCACAATGAAAAAATGCATTAGCCTATGCTTTGCTGCACTACTCCTATTGGCTTGTAACGGAGGTGAAGAGGCAGTAAAGGAGTTCACAAACTACATTCCTATGGATGGTAACTCGTACATCACTAACGACCAAGGAGCAATTAAACTAGACAAGAATGGAATTACCTCTTGGAGTGATGAAAGTTCATTCTCACTCTTCTTTAAACCCGATACCATTGGAGAGTTGCAACTGGCCTTGGCTGCAAAAAACAGAAGCGGAAAGAGTGCAATTAAGGTAGAACTACTGGGCGAAACATTTCATGTAGATATAAAGAGCGAACAACTAGACACCATTTATATAGGCAAAGTAGCCCTAACAAACAGAGATTATGTAGAGGTGAAATTCTCGCCCATTCGTAAAACAGGCGAGGTGTATGCCGATATTGAGTCCCTACTCTTAGCGGGAGAGGCTGCCACCGAGAAGCTAGTAGCAGTCAAAGGCTTCTCACCCTATTGGGGCCGACGCGGTCCAAGCGTACACATGCGCTATGAATTTCCTGAAAACAAAGAGATTGAATACTTCTACAACGAGATTACAGTAGCCGAGGGAGAAGATGTTATTGGCAGTTACTACATGGCCAATGGCTTTGGAGAGGGCTATTTTGGCATGCAGGTAAACAGTGAAAGCGAGCGTCGCGTACTCTTTTCGGTATGGAGTCCTTTTGATACAGAGGATCCCGCTCTGATTCCCGAAGAGGATCGAATTGTAAAACTTAGACAAGGAGAGGGTGTACATATTGGTGAGTTTGGCAACGAAGGTTCGGGAGGACAAAGCTTCTTACGCTACAACTGGAAAGCAGGCAGTACCTACAAATTCTTACTTCAAGTTAAACCCGATAAGAGAGGTTCGACCATCTACACGGCCTATTTCTATGCGACCGATGAGCGTGAGTGGCGCCTCATTGCTTCATTTAAGCGCCCCAAAACAGACACCTATTACAAACGCCCCTACTCGTTCCTCGAGAACTTTATACCTAACCAAGGCTACATTACACGCCAAGTGAATTTCTCGAACCAGTGGGCCATCGATACAAAGGGCGAGTGGCATGAAATTACTCAAGGAGCTTTCTCTTACGATGCCACTGCTGGCGCAGGCGTACGCGTAGACTATGCCGGTGGAGTAAGCAAAGACCAGAAAGCATTCTTCCTGAAAAACTGTGGCTTCTTTAACGAGAACACAGTAGCCAATGCAAAATTTAGTCGAGTACCAACTCCCGATCAAAAGCCCGTAATCGATCTAAAAGCGCTGCACGCAATCAAATAATCAACCTAAAATTGTGAAAGAGCTAACTCGAGAGATGCTAAAAGCTCACACAATTTCACCATAAACTATAGAATAGCCCTATCAAACTCTATTTTAGAGAATGATAGGGCTATTCTACTTTCCAATGGGAAGAGCTTAAGAGTGATAAAAGAGTTCTAGAAAGAGGAGTCTACTTTTAGAAACCATCTACAACTAAAAAGAGGGAGTACCGGAATTACCCAGATACACCCTCTCTCCTCTCTCTTTTTAAAACATAAAATCCTTTTCACGCCACTATTGGGCTGTCAAAGTGGGCATAGTACCCATACGTAAGGTGGTCGGTTCTTGTGAATTCTTTATCTCTAGCGTAATGCTTTTCTCGCCATCATAAATGGATTGGTAGCTAATTTTGAAGCCTTTAAGCACTCCTTCTTCATAGCCTGGTATGCTATTTAGCGTGTACGACACAAATCCCCAATTTAGCTGTACAGGTCTATCGTTCTCGGCATTGTGTCTAAACTCCAAGTGTAGATAACCTTGTTCATCCACATAGGCACCTTCGGTATCAACCAAGCTAATGCGATGCTTGATGGTACGATCTTGTGCAAGCAACTGAAATTGTATATTCAGATGTTCATCACTTAAGTAATAGCTAACAATATTTACCTTGTCATCACCATATACATCTTCTTCACCCGCGTTCAAAACATCCATCGGTTTAGTCAACACACGATAGAGCTCATAAATACGAATCACCTGATCGGTAGTAACCGATTGTGATGTTTGATCCTCACTAAAGGTGTACATAATACGTTGTCCCTCCGAATTGGCTTCGTAATGCGATAAAACATTGGAGTTTGTAATGGTCGATTTGCCATATACATCCCCCTCTACCACAGCAAGATTAGCATCGGATGCAACTACACGTACCGTACCAAGTTCAGTAAAGTAGTTAGTGGCATCACCATCGTTCAAACAAGACGATAAAGTTAAAGCAGTCGCAACAAACGAAGCGAATAAGCTAATTTTCATTTTCTCTATTTTCATACAGTTATATTCTTTGTTGTATTACACTCATTAAATGGCAGTTTAGTCCCTTTTACTGCATCGAGATATGTTAAATCAAATTAATTACTCAAGAAACCTGATAACGCTGATTTGAAACAGAGTAGAAAGAGTTCACTAGAGTCGATAGATGGAGGGAGGGAGGGGCTAGATCAATTGGCTCTGAAATTTGTTAAATAAGCTTGTTAATGCCGTTTAAAATAAACAGAGCTTATTTTTTTTAAGCTCAAATGCAGTACTTTCGCAAAGTTTTCATTTATATCTTAAAGAATAGTGTCACCTATAGGAAAAACAAACGAATTAGAACTGGCTCAACGCTGTACCCAAGGAGATAACTTGGCGCGTAAAGAGTTGTACGAGCGGTATGCAGCCCACTTGTTAGCCATCTGTATTCGGTATATAGGTGATCGCGAGTTAGCACAAGATGTGCTTCACGACGGCTTTATATTGCTTTTCCGATCTTTCGATAAATTTAGTTATCAAGGAGAGGGTTCGCTAAAAGCCTGGATGAGTAGAATTATGATAAATGAAGCACTGGGTTATCTAAGACGTAACAAGTCGTTGCACGCTGAGGTGCAGATGGAAGAGCTACCCGATGTAGAAGAAGAGCTTGAGGAGGATGTAAATGAACTACCCGAATCGCTCTTGCTAAAATGGGTAGGCGAGCTACCCGATGGATATAGGGCCGTATTCAACCTCTACGTTTTCGAGGAGAAGAGCCACAAAGAGATTGCACAATTATTAGGGATAACAGAACATACATCCTCTTCGCAACTGTTTCGCGCAAAAAGCAAACTAATGAAGCGGATTACTGAATATAAAGAGGAGAAAAAAGATGGAAGAGCAAGATAAATGGATGGAGGGTCTACGCAATAGGCTACAAAATCATTCAGAACCGATTCCAACAGGACTTTGGGAGCAACTAGAGCAAGAGCTTCAAGGAGACACTGTGGGTGCTACACCCAAGGTTATTCCACTGTGGAAGCAATGGCAGGCAGTAGCAGCAGTAGCAGCTATGGTAGTAGCCTCTACCCTAACCTTTCTTTTTTGGGAACAAAACAGCGCCGACACACTCCCCCAACAAGCACTCATCATTCAAGAAGGGCCAATAACAAGCGAAGAGTTGCCATCCTCCAATGAAGAGGTCGATTTTGTAGAAGCAAGCCAACCCATGGGAGCTCCCATCGCAGGAAGCCTATCTACATTGGCCTATAGCACACCCATCACCCCGTCTGTTACCGCAACTGCTTTAAGAGCGTACACACAAGAGGAGCAAACCATCGAACAAGAAGAGACCTACTCCTTGGAAGAGGAACCAGCCAAAACAACCGATTCCAAACCATCTACCGAAGCCCAACAGAGAGAAGAGGAGCCAAAGTACACCCAAAAAAAACAGTTCTTTACCACCGCTGTTCCATTTTCAAAGAAGAGGTTTGAAAAGAGAACAACCCTAGCGCTAACCATGGGGAATATGCCTACTACAGCAACCGAAGCGTATGGAGGATATACCAATTTGCGCACCAGAGGAGCATCGGGCTTTCTAAATTCGCCTACCGCAAGTGAAGCAACCGGAGTCATTCCAAACTATGTAGAGGGAACCAAGGAGCATGCATTAAGTAGTATCGTTATGAATAACATTACCAATACGGAGGTTAATTCGGATGTTAAACACTATGCACCTATCACTTTTGGAGCCTCTTTACGCTTCCAATTAGATAAAAACTGGAGCCTCGAAACAGGGCTAACCTACACCCTACTCCGCTCCGATTCTCGCTCCGGAGGAAACGACTCCTTTTACGAAGAGCAACAGCGCCTACACTACATAGGCATTCCCCTACGTGCCATGCGCACCCTTTGGGAGAATCGCAACTTCGAGGTATATGCCTCGGCAGGTGGTGCTGTAGAGAAGTGCGTTTCGGGCAAACTAAAAACCATCTACACCGTAGAGGGAAAAGAGGAGGTAACCGATGTGGAATCTTTAAGCGTAAAAGAGCTACAATGGTCACTCTCGGCTACCGCAGGTGCCCAATACAAAGTAACCCCACAAATGGGCTTTTACATCGAACCGGGCGTTACCTATTTCTTCAAGGATGGGAGCAATGTAGAGACCATTCGCAAAGAACACCCCTTTAACTTCAACCTACAATTAGGCTTCCGAGTAGCCTTTTAACCCCGTTTACAAGGCCGTTTAAAAACGTGCGGTTATGCCAACTCTGTACAACCACACGTACTCCCATGCAGAACCGCTTGTGCAGAGCGGGACAACCGCTTGTACATAAACGCCCCAAAAAAGAGAGGAGAATGTTCCTTTTAAAAGAGCCTAGAGGGACTCTATAGTAAGATTTAGCCTGTAAACGAAGAGCTTTACCTAAATACAAAGTGCGCTAATAAACGAAAAAGGTAAAGATTTTTCATTATCCACTTGCGCAATAAACAAATATTATTAAATTTACAACCGATTTTATAATTAAAACAAAATACAGAATGAAGAAATTTTTAGCAGAAGGTATCGGCACGATGGTGCTTGTACTTATGGGATGCGGTGCAGCCATCTTCTTAGGATGTGGTGAAGCTGCCGAAAAGTTAGCAGTAGCCATTGCATTTGGTCTATCGGTAGTAGGTATGGCTTATTGCATTGGAGGAATCTCAGGTTGTCACATCAACCCAGCTATCACACTGGGCGTATGGATGTCTAAAAGAATGTCGGGCAAAGAGGCTATTGGCTACATGGTGGCTCAGTGTATTGGAGCCATTGTTGGATCGGCTATTCTTTTTGCACTTACCTCTACAGGTGGCTATGGAGCATCGACTGCTACAGGATCGAACGGCTTTGTTGAAGGTGCAATGACACAAGCTTTCATTGCCGAAGTGGTATTTACGTTTGTATTTGTACTGGTTGTATTGGGCTCTACCGACTCTAAAAAAGGCGCAGGAAACTTGGCTGGATTAGCGATTGGTTTAACACTAATCTTGGTACACATTGTTTGTATTCCAATTACAGGTACTTCGGTAAACCCTGCCCGTAGTATTGGACCAGCGCTCTTCCAAGGTGGTGCTGCACTTTCACAATTGTGGCTGTTCATTGTAGCTCCATTTATTGGTGCTGCACTATCGGCTATTACTTGGAAATGTATCGGTTCAGATTGCTGCGAAAAGTAAGATTCAATAAGCTTTATTAGAAGCTATATTTAAAGGCAAAGAATAATTCGCCCTTGTTACTACCTACGTAGCAAGGGCGTTTTCTATCTCATAAGCGCCCTAAAAAGAGCAGGGTTATCACTTTGTATAGAAAAGGCAGAAAGCAGATAACGAGTCTACAAGAAGGGAGCAGGTTAATCGTACCGCCGAATGAAAGCGGAGAAAAAGGCTATGGAATCTCCCTCTTCAGAGTCATCTGCTTTAAATCTTGAAGAGTGCCATTAAACACATTTAAATCGACCTTCTCTACAATACCGGGCAAGTCGCCTACATCGGTATGCTGCCAAAAATGCCATTTCCCTTGATAGCGAACAGAGTCTACATAGTAGTGAGCTATCCAGTAGGGATAAGAGTTGAACAGAGAATCGTTTAGATGCTCCATTTTGTATTTATAGGAGGTGTAGATGATGGGCTTTATACCAAAGTGACTCTCTACCCGATCGAGCCACACTTTAAGATCACTACGCAGTTTTTTCTGATCGCGACTCTTCACCTCTATATCGAGCACCGGAGGTAAATCGCCTGGCTCCAGTTTTACCGAACGAATAAAAAAATCGGCCTGCAATGAAGGATCGGTTTTGGGATTGTAGAAGTGATAGGCACCACGGATAAAGCCATTGGCTCTGGCCGAATCAAAACTAGCTTGAAAGATGCGATCGCTAAAATCACCCCCTTCGGAGGCTTTTAAAAAGATAAAATGAATGGGAAAAGGCCCTTTTTGAGCGAGCGATAGCTGCTTCCAATCGATCTCGCCTTGGTGGTGAGAAATGTCAATGCCGTGTACCTCGAAGCCGTAGGGCAAACAGACTCCGTAACCATCTAAGCCATGGCAAGGTTTCCATCGGTAGCTATAGGGGCGAATGTAGAAGAAATAAAAGAGTCCTAAGAAGAGGATCGTTACCAGTAGCAATGCGAGACGCTTTATCCAAAGCTGAAAAAGTGGAGAGTGAACCAACGAGATCTTACGCTTTTTAGCTACACGTTTGCGCGTAGAGTGCTTACGAGCTGGGGTAGTAGCCGTACGAGTGAGTGTGGATGATCCCTTTGGGTGCGATTTGCGGTTGGATGCAGAAGTAGACCTTTTATTCATTTCAGGCAAAAATAGAGAAAAAGAGAATAGATACAAGAAGTCCCCTCCATACATGTAGAAGGGGACTCTTTATCTCTTTACTTAAAAAGTAAAATTATTTAGCTTGCTCCAATTGCAATGTTTTAGTAGGCTCGTCGCAAACTTCAGTTGGGCCAAAGTATTGGATAGGACCTGGGTAAACATAGGCTGTTTCAAGTGCCCAGCTTTCACGTTGAGAAGCAAATGCCTTGAATGGTGCAGCGTCAAGTTTAACCAATGCTTTTTGAATAACTGGTTTCATTTCGCCGTGACGACGCTCCATGTTCATCATCATTGTGATGGGCACACCACCAGCAATCCACTCTTCAGCAGGAGCTGTTGTGTTACGTACAGATGACATGTAACCAGTTTTGCCATTCGCTACCAACATAGAAGCTGTGTAACCTAATGAGTAGCAATAGTCAGCATCGAAGTTAGAAGGAGCCGCGCAACGACCTTCGTAACCGAAGAAGTGGTGCAATGCAGCAAATTTACCATCGTATTTACCTTCTGCTTTCCACTCTGCCAATTTCACAGCAACCATGTCAGAAAGCAATTTCTCCGTCTCGATCAAAGATACTTGTACGTTACCGTGTGGGTCGCGATCCAAAGTAAGTTGGCGAGCTACACCTTCTGGAAGTGATGCGTAGATAGCTGCATTTTCTTCAGAAAGGTGAGAGATGATGTACTCACGTTGTTTTGATTTCTTGATCAAAGCAAACTCATCAGCGTGGTGAGCTAGGTAATCGTTCAATTCAGCGATCAATGCTTTCATAGCTGGAATAAACTCTACCAAACCTTCAGGAATAAGTACAGTACCAAAGTTGTTACCTGCAGCTGCACGTTTTGCAACGATTTCAGCAATGTAAGTTACCACTTCGTCAAGTGACATGTTGTTCTTTTCAACCTCTTCTGATACGATACATACGTTAGGTTGTACTTGCAAAGCACACTCTAGAGCGATGTGTGAAGCCGAACGACCCATCAATTTAATAAAGTGCCAGTATTTACGAGCCGAGTTACAGTCACGTTGAATGTTACCAATAACTTCTGCATAGGTTTTACAAGCTGTATCAAAACCGAATGATGTTTCAATCATTTCGTTTTTCAAGTCACCATCAATGGTTTTAGGACAACCAATTACTTGTACACCGCATTGTTTAGCAGCATAGTACTCAGCCAATACACACGCATTGGTATTCGAGTCATCACCACCGATGATAACGATTGCTTGAATACCCAATTCTTTGATGATTTCAAGACCTTTGTCATATTGAGAAGCTTGCTCTAGTTTTGTACGTCCAGAACCGATGATATCGAAACCACCTGTGTTGCGGTATTCATCTACTACCTCAGCAGTAAGTTCCATATAGTTGTGGTCTACCAAACCGCCAGGACCCATAATAAATCCGTATAGTTTGCTATCCGCATTTACTTTCTTAATACCATCGAACAAACCTGAGATTACATTGTGACCACCAGGAGCTTGACCACCCGATAGAATAACACCAATGTTGATAGGAGCTTGCTCCGTAGCATCGCCCTCTACAAATTGAAGGATAGGCATACCATACGTGTTAGGGAACAACGCTTTGATAGCTTCTTGATCGGCTACCGATTGCGTAGCGTTACCTTCTTGAATCTTCACAGCACCTTTCAACGCTTTAGGAAGCTTGGGCTGATAAGCAGCTCTAGCTACTTGTAATGCACTTTTAGTCATTTTACTTTTTAATTATTTAAGGGTGTATAAAATGTTCTTTTTCCAGCTGCAAAATTCGCTCTTTTTTCTTAAATAGAAAAGCGTATACAAATAAAAATAGTACCTTTGCCCCAAAATTGATTTGTATATTAACTAAAAACATTACAGCCATGGCAAGTAGAAGAACATTAAAGAAAGAAATCTATTATATTTCGGGAGAATTATTTATGGCTAGCCTTGTAGAGGGTGTAAACCGCGAAGTGGTTATCACAGCTACTCACAACATTCTTGCACTATTACCACGCATCAGCCACACAGAGCCAGGAAACGTAAAAGGTTTCTACAAAAAGCTGCGTGCTGACTTAAATAAAGAGATTCAAAAGGTAGCTGACGAATTAGCAAAATAAGCAAAACAACATAGACAATGAAGAAAGCTATTTGTGGTTTTATCTACTACAAACTTATGGGATGGAAAACGCAAGTTTCTGCTCCAGACTTTGACAAATTCATTATGTGTGCGGCTCCCCATACTACAAACTGGGATCTGATTGTAGGAAAGCTTTTTATGGGGGCCATCGGACGTGAAACCGGGTTCATGATGAAAAAAGATTGGTTCTTTTGGCCACTAGGCCCCATCTTTCGCTGGATGGGTGGAATTCCAGTCGATAGAGGACGTAAAACCTCGTTAGTCGACCAAATGATTACTCGTGCCAAAGAGAGCAAAAAGTTTCATTTAGCCATTACGCCCGAAGGAACACGTAAAGCCAATCCCAATTGGAAAAAAGGATTTTACCACATAGCCATGGGAGCTGAATTACCCATCTTATTAGTAGCGATTGACTATGAAAAGAAGTGCGTTACTTGCGACAAAGTAATTTACCCTACAGGAGATCTTAATAAGGACTTGCAAGAGATTAAACTTTACTACAAAGATTTTAAAGGAAAGCATCCTGAAAACTTCTCGATCGGAAAAGTAGATTAAGCCATCTACACCTATTTTAAAGTATACTATAAAGAGTCGTCACCATAACTGTTTTGCAAAAGCGCATTCCATGGTAACGACTCTTTTTAGCCATACCTACCCTTGCGTTTGCTGTTTACATAAACGATTCGTTTAAACCATGACACCCATCAGTCAATTATTTCGCAGAATTACGTTTTGCGCTTTCGCTCTACTCATTCATGGGCTTGCACTCTCGGCACAAGGCCTAGAAAAAAAAGTAGAAGCCTCACTTAAAAGTTACTTCGCCAACTTTCAATCACCCTATACACAGCTCAAGTCATGCAAACTCGATCGGTTTGAACTGAACGAAAATCAAAAGAGAGTGACCGTATACCCTGCTGCCAACTTTGGGTATCAGCTCTTCACGCCCCAATCTACCCATACGATCTACGAACAACTGCGTGCATCACTTCCAGCTGAGTTGCAAAACTACACCCTCTGCATAACGTGCGATGGGAAACCGATTGAAGAGTTAATTCCCAATCGACTATTAAACAAGGTGGACAAAGAGCGACTTTGGAACAAAACCGCCTACAAAGGGAAACCCTGGGTAGAGAACCAATCCAAACCCTACAGTCTAGATCGAGGGCTAAGCAATAAACATCTGGCTGTGTGGCAAAGCCACGGCATCTATTACAAAGCCGAAAAAGGGAGTTGGGAGTTTCAACGCCCTGCACTTTTTGGTACGCGCGAAGACCTACTTACCAAAGAGATTGTAGTTCCCTACCTAATCCCCATGCTAGAGAACGCAGGAGCTACCGTATTTACCCCACGCGAGCGCGACTACCAACGTAACGAAGTGATAGTGGACAATGATGGTACAGGTACATTTCACGAGAAAAAGAGCAGCAAAGGTAAATGGAAAACCTCAAATAATCGTGGCTTTGCACTCCCTCGAACCACCTATCTAGATGGAGAAAGCCCTTTTAGAGAGGGAACCACTCGCTATGCAAAGACCGAAAAGAAGGCCGACCGAGCCTTTGCTCAATGGATACCCACCTTTCCAGAGGCAGGAAAATATGCGGTATATGTAACCTACCAATCGGAACCTAAAAGTGTAGAAGATGCCAAATACTTGGTCTTCCACAAAGGAGGAGTAACCGAATTCTTAGTAAACCAGCAGATGGGTGGTGGCACTTGGGTCTATCTAGGTTCCTTTGAATTCGAAAAGGGAATGAACGAAACAGGGATGGTGATACTCACCAACCAAAGTAAACAAAAAGGGGTCATATCTGCCGACGCCGTACGTTTTGGCGGCGGAATGGGCAACATTGTGCGAGGGGGAACAACCAGCGGCATGCCGCGCTACGTGGAGGGTGCACGCTACTGGGCCCAATGGGCCGGATTCCCTTACGAGGTATATAGCCCTAGCGAAGGAAGAAACGACTACACCGACGATATTAATGTACGCGGTCGAAGCGTAAACTACCTCAATGGAGGTTCCGTATTCAATCCAGAAGAGCAGGGGTTAAAGGTACCTATTGAACTGAGCTTCGGCTTTCATACCGATGCAGGCTTCTCCAAAGAGGGCGATTTTATAGGCACACTAGGCATCTACACAACCGACACCAACGAGGGAAACCTTAAAGCAGGGCCTTCGCGCTACACCGCACGCGACTTAAGTGATGGAGTACTCAACGAATTGAACCGCGACCTTACCAACCATTTGGGAAGAGCGTGGAGCACACGAGGCATGTGGAATAGAAACTACAGCGAGTCGCGCATACCAGGGGTACCTGCCATGATCTTAGAGCTACTCTCCCACCAGAACTTTGCCGACTTAAAACAAGCTTACGACCCCAGGTTTCAGTTTGTAGTAGGGCGATCGATCTACAAAGCTATCTTAAAGCATGTAGCTACCATGCACCAAAAGAGTTACGTGGTTCAACCATTACCCGTATCGCACTTTGCCATTCAAAGAGGAAGTAAGAGGGGAAGTTTTCAGCTACATTGGCAACCGGTGCTTGACGCTTTGGAGCCTACTGCTACTCCAGAGAGCTATGTGGTATATACCCGTATAGGCGAAGGAGGATTTGACAACGGAAAGCTAGTAACCAAACCCGAATATAACTTTCAAGCCGAACCGGGATTGATCTACAGTTTTAAGGTAACAGCGGTAAACCGGGGAGGCGAAAGCTTTCCATCGGAAATACTAGCCGCCTACCAAGCACCGCAAGGAGATAAAACGGTGCTCATTATAAATAATTTCAATCGATTAAGCGGACCTGCAACCATTGAAACAACCACTCAAGAGGGATTCGACTTAGCAACCGACACAGGGATGCCCTATCTGCAGACAGCGGCCTTTACCGGTGCTCAACGCTCGTTTGACAAGCGATACATAGGCCAAGAGAGCGAACGTGGATTGGGATTCAGCGGAGATGAACTGGTAGGAAAAGTAATTGCAGGAAACAGCTTTGACTATCCCTATACACATGGCAAGGCGATAAAAGCGGTAGGAGGATACTCCTTTGTTTCGGCTAGTAGCGCTGCAGTAGAACAGGGCGGAGCAACTCTTGCGGAGTATCAGGCTGTCGATCTTATTCAAGGAGCCGAGAAAGCACCACTTTCATCTACCCTACAAGCACTGCTTACCAACTACTGCAACCGGGGCGGAAACCTATTCGTTAGCGGCTCCTATTTAGGAAGTAGCTTACAAACAGCTACCGCTACTCAGTTTGCACAAGAGGTTTTAAAATACCGTGCCGGTGGATCATTGCTAGGAGTAACGCAAGGAGCCGTAAGCGGTGCAAGTACCCACTTCTCATTCTACACACAACCCAATGAGAAGCACTACGCAGCCACAGCCCCCGATTGCCTCCTACCCGTAGCCCCAGCCTACTCGGCCTTTGTGTATAGCCCACAAAACTACAGTGCAGGAGTTGTGTATCAAGGAAACTATCGCACCTTCGTACTAGGTTTTCCTTTTGAAACAATCGAACAAGAGGAGGCACAGAGGCGAATTATGCAGGCGATCCTCGGTTTTTTTGAGAAATAAAAAAAGAAGAGAGATGATGCGGTACTTCACTTTTTTTGTGTATGTTTGCTGATATAAACCGTTAATTTTATATCATTATGTATACAATTCAAGCAAACACATCGGGTAGCCGTACCATAGAAGTGAATCAACAACACCTAGATACCATAAACAAGTATGCCCTATTCCAACAACTAATAGATAGCAATGGCATCATTGACGAAATGGTGTTAGAGAAACTGAGACTAAACATACGTTCACTCATTGCAAGTGAAGAGGAGAACTCAAAAGAGCTATTAGACCTCTGCATTGATGTGATTTATCACAATAACATGAAAGCATTTGGGCTTCATCAACTTATCTTACTCTACATCCAAAAGCTAAAAGAAGAGGAGGAGTCGGAAGAGGAGCAATAGACCAAATACTTTCAATTTGAAAAAAAGAAAATTGAAAGAGAACAAACTTACAGATTGGCTGCCTACTACCAAAAAGGAGATGGAGCTACGCGGATGGGAAGAGCTAGACATTATCTTGTTTAGCGGCGATGCTTATGTAGATCACCCCTCGTTTGGGGCAGCCGTTATCGGACGATTATTGGAGGCAGAGGGCTATCGCATAGCCATTGTACCCCAACCTAACTGGCGAGATGATTTGCGCGACTTTAAAAAGTTGGGCAAACCTCGCCTCTTTTTTGGAATTTCGGCAGGCTGCATGGATAGCATGGTCAATAAATACACGGCCAACAAACGCTTACGCAGTGAAGATGCCTACACACCCGATGGAAGGCACGACATGCGCCCCGAATATCCTACTATTGTCTATACAAAGATTTTAAAAGAACTATTCCCCGACGTACCAGTTGTCATTGGTGGAATAGAAGCATCGCTACGTAGAGTCACTCATTACGACTACTGGCAGGATGCATTACGTCCCTCCATTTTGGTCGATTCAGGAGCCGATTTACTTATTTATGGTATGGGTGAACAACCTATGTTAGAGCTATGCAAACGACTATCGAAAGAGCCTACTATACCCACCGATATTTTGCAAACAGCCTACATTGCTAACAAGGATGCAGTACCTGCTATCGGCTCTAAAATAGAAGATATTACCCTTCACTCACACGAAACCTGTTTGCACGATCGCCGCCGACAAGCAGAAAACTTCCGCATGGTCGAAGAGGAATCAAATAAAATAGAGGCCTCTCGCCTACTGCAAACTATCGGAAAGAAGGTAGTGGTAATTAACCCACCCTACCCACTCATGACCGAAAAGGAGATAGACCGCTCCTACGATTTGCCCTATACCCGCCTGCCTCACCCAAAATACAAAGGCAAACGGATTCCAGCATTCGATATGATTAAGTTCTCTATCAACATTCACCGTGGTTGTTTTGGAGGGTGTGCTTTCTGTACCATATCGGCACACCAAGGAAAGTTTATTGCGAGCCGAAGCAAGCAGAGCATCCTAAATGAGGTAAAGAAAGTAACCCAAATGCCCGACTTTAAAGGCTATTTGAGCGACTTAGGAGGACCCAGTGCCAACATGTATCGCATGAAAGGGAAAGATGATAGCAAATGTAAGCGTTGCAAGCGCCCCTCGTGCGTTCACCCCAAGATATGCCCCAACCTAAATACCGATCACCGTCCGCTACTTGATATTTATCGATCGGTCGATGCACTACCTGGAATTAAAAAGAGCTTCATTGGTAGTGGTGTCCGCTACGATCTATTGCAGTACGACAGCAAGGACCCCGGCGTAAACCGCAGCACAGCCGATTATACGCGCGAGTTAATAGCGAAACACGTAAGTGGTAGACTTAAAGTAGCACCCGAGCATACCAGCGATCGTGTACTTAATGTGATGCGTAAACCCTCATTCGTAGAGTTCCAAAAGTTCAAGAAAACATTCGAACGAATAAATAAGGAGCTAAATATGCGTCAACAGCTGATACCCTACTTTATTAGTAGTCACCCCGGCTGTAAAGAGGAGGATATGGCCGAACTAGCTGTTGTAACCAAGCAAATGGAGTATCAATTGGAGCAGGTACAAGACTTTACACCTACCCCGATGACCATTGCTACGGAAGCATTTTATGCAGGTGTACACCCTTACACACTCGATCCCATATTCTCGGCAAAGACACAACGTGAGAAGTTGGCACAACGCATCTACTTCTTTTGGTACAAGGGATCGGAGAAACGCACCATTATGCAACAGCTCCGCAACATGAAACGCCAAGATTTAATTGACAAACTTTACGGTAAAAAATAAACGTCTGCTTTATACAAAGCAGAAAAGAAAAGCTACTGATACACGTAGAGTTAAGTGGTGAAAAGAAGAGAAAGAACGTAACAAAAAGAGTGCTTAGGTAAAATTAATCGACAAAATGATTACAAAAATCACAGATTATATTTGCTAATTCAAAATAAAAGCATACCTTTGCACTCGCAATTCGGGATGTAGCTCAGCCCGGTTAGAGTACACGTCTGGGGGGCGTGTGGTCGCAAGTTCGAATCTTGTCATCCCGACTGAATTGTTAGCACCGATAATCAACAGATTATCGGTGCTTTTTCTTTTTATAGAATGCTACAAAACATATATACCAAGCTCGAATTTAAAGTAATTGAATACACCAAAGGAGGAAGCAGCTTTCATGGCGACTACAGCGATGAGCTATTGATTGAGTTTAAAGAGGCTCCCTCTATCCGCTTCTACAACACACTGGACAGTTTAGCCAAAGTCAAAGGCTCAAACTGGTCCAAACGCGAATCAAGCTACAACTTTAGCCAGATGTGGGGAAATGAACTACCCGCACCCGAAGGAGAGGACGATGAAGAAGATATGAGCTTTTCTATTACCATCAAGAAAGGAGAGAAACAAGCAAGAATTACTTATGGTACTTGGTAAAATGTGCAGGCTAAAATAGACAAGTTAAGAGCCATAAAAGAGGCAATAAAAAAATGAGTATTACAACCAATATTATCAATGCGCTAATAAAGAATGGATGCTCCATTTTAGGTATTACTTCTAGTATCAACAAATAAAACCTACTACAATTTGCCTTCACACCCTTCACATGCTTTCTTCACCTCTTAGGTAAGGCAGTTTACCCTCTTACTCGTTCCAGGTAGCAGCAGTTACCATCACGCTTACGTTATTTCTCAGTTTAAACTGAAAAAATAGTCTGCTGACAGCTGTCAGCACGTTTGTTGACAGCTGTAGCTCATTCTGCTGACAACTGTCAGCACATTAATAGGTTGGAAAACATCGGGTATTATAGCCATCCTATTCACAGGGCTGTACCCGGTCAATTTGGCGTCTCTAGAGATTCTTAACATTTCTATTCTGAGGCTTGATTGGGATTTTAAACGCTTAATTAAGATGGAACAGCTTGATGTGAAGGCGGTGAAGGGAAAAAAGAGTAGGTTTCTTTCTCTTCGTAGGGTGAAGCTATCCCCATTACGAAATCCAATTATAACAGAAAAAAATCATCGCTTGTAGAAAGGATTAAAGAGACAAGCACGCTTGGCACACTTTTGAACCTCCTCCCTATTTTCATCGGTAACAGAAACATTCCCTTTCGAAGTTGTGAACGAGTTTCCTACAACAGTAACACCGAGAACTGGAGCAATCAGTGCTTCAAACCAAGTACATGCTAAAGCATATCGCCCCATCCCCAAATCAATGTGATACCCATCGACCGTAAGGTCTAGTGGAGGATTATTAAAATGAGACTCTCGCAAGCTTTGTATAGTCACACCGGAAGGAATAATAAGATCAATACCTGTTTCTACCCTCATCGCCTTAACCGCAGAGACAATTTCATGATACATAAACAACTGATCATGCTTGTAATTAACAAATGCTTCATGCGTAGAATTAGTAGAGTAAGCCCAAGTCATCTGCCAAGCAAATACCCTATTCGGATTAGTTGACTGCAACAGAATCTGCTCCATTAGCTGGCTTAAATAGGGTTGATAAGTACTATAAATGCCCGAATTACCCGATGACTGTTGAAGCACAATAACATCCCAAGGCGCATCCCTTAAAGCATACTCCATAGAGACCCCTTTGGGAGTCAAAATCCACTCCCCGGTTAATGGATTCGACTTTGTATAATTATAAACCTCCGACTGGCTCTCGTAGAAATCAGCATGCTGTTCAAGAGAACACCCTCCATACGAAATTTTAGCAACCACTACATTCTGAATACCTGCCGCTTTAAGAAGTTGAGGCAAAAACATTACCCCATCTTCTGTGAAACTATTACCTATACCCAGTATTCGCAACGTATCGGGCATAAAGGGAAGCGAGTTGTTTTTTATAAGCGGGAGTGAAACTGATTCGTTAGAAACACAAACCATAGGCAGTAAACCACCATACAGCACCCCTAAACCAGACTCACTAAAACCAGCAGCTACTGCTTGAAAGAAGCACAGCAGGATAAACAAGACAGAAGGAACAATTCGACCCATAGACTCTATTTTTAGGACAAAAATAGCATTATATTGCCATCAAGAGCAGCAATGGTCACAAAAAGGTCATAAAAAAAGCGTGTAAATCGTATGATTTACACGCTTTTTGCGGAGAGAGAGGCTCTCGAACTTATACTTTCACAGAATATCATAAAACTGCAAACGACTGATAATCAAGTGTAAATTACAATATAGAGTAAAAGTAAATGTTTCTAAATGTCTTTTGCTATCTCAATAATTGGGTGTATATTTGGGTGTAGAATTTCAAACGCACCCAATTATGAATATCAAGCGCAACATCATTTTTGCATTGGAGAGCCGGAAAAAGAACGGTGTGCCAATCGTAGAGAACGTACCCATCCGTATGCGTGTCATCTTTGCCAGCCAACGCATCGAGTTTACAACGGGCTACCGGATTGACGTAGCCAAATGGGATGCAGATAAGCAGCGGGTAAAGAACGGATGTACCAACAAGCTAAAGCAAAGTGCAGCCGAAATCAATACGGACTTGCTGAAATACTATGCCGAAATCCAGAATATTTTCAAGGAATTTGAGGTGCAGGAGGTCATGCCAACGACCCAACAGTTGAAGGAAGCTTTCAACATGAGAATGAAAGACACCAGCGAAGAACAGCCGGAAGAAGCCCCTGTCAGCTTTTGGGAGGTGTTCGATGAGTTTGTAAAAGAGTGCGGTAACCAGAATAACTGGACGGCATCCACCTATGAAAAATTTGCAGCAGTGAGGAACCACCTCAAAGAGTTCAAGGAGGATGCAACGTTCAACTATTTCAACGAGTTTGGATTGAACGAATACGTCAACTTCCTGCGTGACACCAAGGATATGAGAAACAGCACCATCGGCAAGCAAATGGGATTCCTCAAATGGTTCCTGCGCTGGAGCTTCAAGAAAGGACATCATCAGAACATTGCATACGATACGTTCAAACCGAAACTGAAAACCACCTCGAAAAAAGTAATCTTCCTGACTTGGGATGAACTGAACAAGCTGAAAGACTACCAGATACCCAAGGATAAGCAATACCTGGAACGTGTGCGTGATGTTTTCCTGTTCTGCTGCTTTACGAGTTTGCGGTATTCGGATGTTCGCAATCTGAAAAGAAGCGATGTGAAGTCCGACCACATCGAAATAACCACAGTCAAGACTGCCGACAGCCTGACGATTGAACTGAACAAATACAGCAAAGCCATACTGGACAAATACAAGGACATCCATTTCGAGAATTACATGGCTCTGCCCGTCATCAGCAACCAGAAGATGAACGATTACCTGAAAGAGCTGGGCGAACTGGCAGAAATCAACGAGCCTGTACGGGAAACCTACTACAAGGGAAATGAACGTATTGATGAAGTCACACCCAAATACGCTTTGCTCAGTACCCATGCAGGAAGAAGGACATTCATCTGCAATGCGCTGGCTCTCGGAATCCCGGCACAGGTGGTCATGAAATGGACGGGACACAGCGACTACAAAGCTATGAAACCCTACATTGACATAGCGGATGATATTAAGGCAAATGCCATGAACAAGTTTAATCAACTATAAAAGTATCAAACAGTTTCATAGATAGTTACCAATGACTATATTTGTAGAAATTATCATCACAATATGAGCAACAAGGAATCCAACATAGAGAAAACGAATTTTGATGCATTCATACAAGCGGTCGGTTCGGAAATAGAACAGGCACAAGTAAGGCTGATTGTTGCAGCCAATGCACAAATGCTGTTCCATTACTGGAAGATAGGCAATTACATCCTTTATCACCAGCAGCTGCACGGATGGGGAAGCAAAATCATCAAGCAGTTGGCAAAGGCTATCCGACTGCATTACCCTGAAAAGAAAGGCTATTCGGAACGTAACCTTACCTATATGTGCCAGTTTGCAAAAGCATATCCTTTAAGAGCGTTGCAAAGTTTCATAGAAACAGATGCAAGCCTGTCTGTCCCAACCATACAGAGTGTGACCAATGAAGTATTAAAACTGAATGACAAGCAATTTACGCAGGAACTTACTGCGCAAATACAATCGATTGATTGTCAATCATTAGCAATTACGCAGGAAGTTCCTGCGCAATTTGAAGATGTGGGAAAAACCGTGTCTGCCATTTACAGGATGGGAATCAGGGAAATAGAAGAAGTTTTCTTGACCTCTCCTATAGCCAAAATAAACTGGACAAGCCAAATGACTATACTTGACAGTTCGCTACCTTTAGGTCTAAGCTACTGGTACATGAAGCAGTCTGTGGAAATGGGATGGAGCAGCAATGTATTGAAAATGCAAATTGACAGTGATTTGTATAGCCGACAAATCAGCAACAACAAGGTAAACAATTTCACGACCACACTTCCGGCTCCACAAAGCGACCTTGCCAATTACCTACTCAAAGACCCGTACATCTTTGATTTGGCAGGAGCCAAAGAAAAAGCAGACGAAAGGGATATTGAAGAACAGCTGGTGAAACACGTTACCCGCTACCTGTTGGAAATGGGCAACGGTTTTGCCTTCGTTGCCCGGCAGAAGCACTTCCAAGTCGGAAACAGCGATTTCTTTGCCGACCTGATTCTATATTCCATTCCGTTGCACGCATATATCGTGGTAGAATTAAAGGCTACCCCATTCAAACCGGAGTATGCAGGACAACTGAACTTCTACATCAATGTGGTGGATGATAAACTGAGGGGAGAGAATGACAACAAGACTATCGGGTTGTTGCTATGCAAGGGAAAAGACGAAGTTGTGGCACAATACGCATTGACAGGCTATGACCAGCCCATCGGCATCAGCGATTACCAATTGAGCAAAGCGATTCCCGAGAAACTGAAATCAGCGTTGCCCAGCGTGGAAGAAGTGGAAGAAGAACTGGCCTCTTTCCTTGACAAAGACAATAACACTCAAAAATAGTTGCGTCCATGAAAGATGTAATTACAACGCTGATTCCCCGATACGGAGAATTGAACAGAATATATAAAGACTGGTTTGATAATAAAGGTTTCTCTTTTGAAAAGCAGAAATTCATTACCAAGTTCTATCTGGACTACAATGATGTAACGGTTCTTGAAACAGCCATTCTTGAACTGGTGTTTCATCTTCCACAGGAGCAATACACACTGATTCTGAATAGCCTGAAAAAGGAAGTATGCGAAAACATAAGTTATTACAAGAAAGGATGTATGCCGGATGAACAGACCGTTTACAATATCTGCTTCCGAGTTTCAGAAATCTATAAAGAAGCCATAGAAGAACAGCAATACAAGACGACCAAGCTCCATGCTCCGCTAAACGAAGCATACCACCGATACGATTCCATAGGTTATCGGGAACACACTGCAGAGGATGAAAAGCGTGCGGAAATGGAATATGAACGGTGCAAAGATGAATACGAGGAGAAAAAAAACAAGCTGACCGAACTCTACGATCTGCAAAAACAGACCAGAGAGAAAGCCCTGCAATATGCAAAAAGCCGTTTCAATGAAATCTATCGGCTGGGCTGCCACCTCAAAGAGACATTGGCGAAATATGTATTTGATGAAACAAACGAGCCGGAAGAGCCAGCCGAACAAGAACCAAATGCCCCCAACATACAGGAAGAAGTGCTGGGAACGAAACAGACTGAGTATTTCAATATGGAACTGCTTTCGCTCATTCATGTAACCTGCGTGGGAGAACAGTTCGAGAATATTTCCGAACATGATTTCTATACCTGCATGAACCTGCTACCAAGCGACACCAAACCCCAAATCAGACCGAGAGAAAAAATACGTACCTGCTATCTGATATTCCTGATGAGCGAAAAACTGCCCAAACAGGACAGGGAGAATTGGAAGAGGAATATCCTGAAAATATTGGATATTGAGGAAAGCTACTACAAGTCAAAGTACAAAGAGCCTGTTTCCGATTTCCCCAGTGACAGCAACCGGAAATTTGCCAAAGAAATGGATGGTATATTCCGATAATCTGTGATATGCCCTGACATTTTACGAAACAACCACTTTTACCACTCAAATTAAATTTTTGAGTGGTATTTTTATTATCTGATATTCAGATAAATAACAAGATATTCCATTTATATCAACCACATCCTTACCACTTACAACCCTACCTAATTTTGCATCGTTCGAGAACAGAGATAACAGCCAGTGCGCAGGGCTGATTGTTAAACGACTAAATAGATTGAACGATGAAAAATCTTCAAGAATTATTATCAAAACCCGTCTGGCAGATGACAGGTGAAGAGTTCATATTCCTAAGTAAGCACGCTTCCCGTCAAACGGAAACGCAGCCACAGCCCATTACAGACACAGAAAGAAAATATGTGTACGGAATACTGGGCATAGCCAAACTGTTCGGGTGCAGCCTACCCACCGCCAACCGTATCAAGAAAAGCGGAAAGATTGACAAGGCAATCACTCAGATAGGACGTAAGATTATCGTGGATGTTGAGCTTGCCCTTGAACTGGCTGGAAAGAAAACAGGAGGACGGAAATAACGGGAGGCATGGCTATGGACTATATGAAAGAGACTAAGGAAATATCGGCTGAAGAAGCCATAATCCTTTGGCAAGCCTCACGTTTGAGCCTGTCGAAAAGTTATGAGAAAGCACCTGAAATCCTTAAAGTACATGATTCTGTCATTGGGACATTGGGTAATTTCAGCGCATCCATCGGCAAAGCCAAAAGTAAAAAAACGTTCAATGTATCGGCTATCGTAGCCGCTGCATTGAAGAACGGCACAGTGCTGCGGTATGTGGCTGAACTGCCTGAAGATAAGCGGAAAGTGCTTTATGTTGATACAGAGCAAAGCCCTTACCATTGTCTGAAAGTCATGACGCGCATTTTGCGAATGGCTGGTTTGCCAGATGATAGGGACAATGAGAATCTTGAATTTCTTGCCTTAAGAAAATACACGCCTGAGCAGCGTATCAGGATTGTGGAACAGGCTATTTACAATACACCCGAAATCGGTCTTGTAATTATAGACGGCATACGGGATATGGTGTATGACATCAACAGCCCCAGTGAATCAACACGCATCATATCCAAGCTGATGCAGTGGACGGACGACAGGCAGATACATATCCATACGATACTGCATCAGAACAAAGGGGATGAGAACGCAAGAGGGCACATTGGTACGGAGTTGAACAACAAGGCGGAAACCGTATTGCAGGTAGAAAAGGACAAGGGCAACGGTGACATCAGCCATGTTTCAGCCATTCACATCCGGGCAATGGACTTTGAGCCTTTCGCATTCCGTATCAACGACAAAGCCCTTCCCGAACTCATTGAGGGATACAAACCTGAAACAAAGAAGCCGGGAAGACCCGAAGAAGAGAAGTTCGACCCTTACAGGCATATCACCGAGCAGCAGCACCGTATCGCATTGGAAGCCGTTTTCGGGCTGAAAGAGGAATACGGCTACAAGGAACTGGAAGATGCCTTAATCAAGACCTATATGTCAGTGGGTGTAAAGCTGAACCATAAAAAGGCGGTATCGCTCATCACCATGCTCCGCAACAAACGGATGATAGTGCAGGAGACAGGCAGAAAATACACATTCATGCCTGACTTCCACTATTAGCCCATTTCCCTGCAATCACTTCACTTTATTCTCGGGGTGTATATATTAGGAATATAGTGAAGTGCTTGGGGAATGGGACTAAATCACTTCACTTTATTACCGTATCCTATATATACGAGAATTTAGTGAAGTGATTATAGACCGTACTTCCTAAAAAGGTACGGGCAAAAAGAAAAATAAACCAATTCACCAACTACTAAAACAATCATTTTATGGATATACAGACAGCCAAGCAAATCAGAATAGCGGATTATCTGCATAGTTTAGGATATTCTCCCGTCAAGCAACAAGGTGTCAATCTGTGGTATAAATCACCGTTAAGGGAAGAAGCCGAAGCCTCGTTCAAGGTAAATACCGAACGTGAACAATGGTATGACTTCGGTTTGGGTAAAGGTGGTGGTATCATAGAACTGGCTGCACACCTGTACGCTACCGACCATGTACCTTACATCTTGAAACGGATAGCAGAGCAGACACCGCACGTGCGCCCGGTATCTTTCTCTTTTGGAAAGCAAAACTCTTCCGAGCCGAGCTTCCAACAGTTGGAGATTGTTCCGCTGTCATCTACTGCCCTGCTTGCCTACTTACAAGGTAGAGGAATTAACATAAAACTGGCGAAAAGAGAATGTAGTGAAGCACGTTTCACTCACAACGGCAAGCGGTACTTTGCCATCGCCTTTCCCAATGGTTCGTGTGGATATGAAATCCGCAACCGCTATTTCAAGGGCTGCATCGCCCCAAAGGAAATCTCCCACATCAGGCAGTCGGGAAAAGCGAGGAATACCTGTTATGTGTTCGAGGGATTTATGGACTACCTCTCCTTTTTGACATTGAGACAAGAGAGCTGCCCAAATTATCCGGAATTGGACGGGCAGGACTACATTGTATTGAACTCCGTATCGAATGTAAACAAGGCTCTCTATCCGTTGGGCAATTACGAACGCATCCACTGCTTTTTCGACAACGACCATGCAGGACTGGAAGCACTCCGGCAAATCCGCATGGAATACGGCAGAGAGCGGTACATCCGGGACGCTTCGCAGATTTACAGAGGATGCAAGGACTTGAACGAATACTTACAGAAACAGATTGAAAGAAAAAGGCAGCTCCAGTCCGCCAAAGGGGTGCGCAGCCAATCACCGGAAAAGAAGAACGGCTTCCAGTTATAGCCCACTATAACTACACGCTTCGCTTTCGTAGTTGTGGGCTCTCCCGAGGGGATTAGGGCTTTGCCCTAATGACCCACTCAGGGCGTTTCACCCCTGAGAACCCCGAGCAAAGAGTGACCCTCTCTTTGCAATCTCCGCTTATGGGTTACCCCTAAGAACCCCTCTGCGAAAGCGAGCAAAGTAAATCAATTGTAAACAAAGGAAAGAAGCTATGGCAACAAAATCAAGCATACATATCAAGCCTTGCAACATCGCATCGAGCGAGGCACACAACCGAAGGACTGCCGAGTATATGCGTAATATCGGGGAGTCCAGAATCTATGTCGTTCCCGAACTTTCCACCGATAACGAACAGTGGATAAATCCCGACTTCGGCACTCCCGAACTGCGAACTCATTATGACAATATCAAGCAAATGGTCAAGGAAAAGACCGGACGTGCCATGCAGGAAAAGGAAAGGGAACGCAAGGGAAAGAATGGAAAGATTATCAAGGTGGCGGGATGCTCACCCATCCGTGAAGGAGTATTGCTTATCAGACCGGACACCACACTGGCTGATGTACGCAAATTCGGTGAAGAGTGCCAAAGACGCTGGGGCATCACTCCGCTACAGATTTTCCTGCATAAAGACGAAGGGCATTGGCTGAACGGTCAGCCGGAAGCAGAAGACAAGGAGAGCTTCCAAGTCGGTAACAGATGGTTCAAACCAAATTATCATGCTCATGTCGTATTCGACTGGATGAACCATGAAACTGGAAAGAGCCGAAAGCTCAATGACGAGGATATGGCAACCATGCAGACCCTTGCTTCCGATATTCTCCTGATGGAACGTGGACAGGCAAAAGCTGTCACAGGTAAAGAGCATCTGGAACGAAATGATTTCATCATTGAGAAGCAGAAAGCCGAACTGCAACGTATAGAGGAAACCAAGCGACACAAGGAACAACAAGTAAGCCTTGCCGAACAGGAACTCAAACAGGTAAAAGCAGAGATACGCACGGACAAACTAAAGAAAACAGCCACCAATGCTGCTACCGCCATAGCAAGCGGTGTAGGTTCTCTTTTCGGAAGCGGTAAGCTGAAAGAACTGGAACATCACATCGAGCAGCTACATCAGGAAATTACCAAACGGGACAAAGCTACTGATGAATTAAAAATTCAGATACAACAAATACAGGAACAGCATAGCAGACAAATTCGTAATCTTCAAAGAATACATAATCAAGAACTTGAAGCCAAAGACAAGGAAATATCACGATTGAGCACCTTGCTTGAAAAAGCCCACAAATGGTTTCCCATGTTCAAAGAGATGTTGAGAATGGAAAAATTATGCGCTGTTATCGGGTTTACCAAAGACATGATAGAAAACCTCTTGACAAAGAAAGAATCCATACAATGTAGTGGCAAAATTTATTCCGAAGAACACAGGTGGAAATTTGACATCAAGAATGATATTTTTAGGGTTGAGAAACATCCGATGGATAGTGGTAAGCTTATGCTGACCATAAACCGACAACCCATAGTACAATGGTTTAAGGAACAATGGGAAAAGTTACAGCAGAATCTACGTAACTCGGTGCAGAGAGAGCAAAAATCCAGAGGATTTAGAATATAGAATAGCCTATTATTAATAAAATCAAGTATCTATGCATCCAAACAGATTGTTTTTATTACAGAATCAAAATCCTAAGAATTTATAAAAAATGAAGCCTAAAGAAGTTTTGGAAAAATGGATAGATTGCTTTAACAAAGCAGATGCTTATCATATAGCAGAGCTGTATGCTACTAATGCAGTAAATCATCAAGTCGCAAACGAACCAATAATAGGTAAAGAATCAATCTACAAAATGTTTGTGAATGAATTTGCCACTGCTAAAATGGTTTGTATGGTGGAAAATATTTTTGAAGATGGCGAATGGGCTATCATGGAATGGAAAGACTCTCTTGGACTTCGTGGATGCGGATTTTTTCATGTAAAAGATAACAAAATCGTCTTTCAAAGAGGGTATTGGGATAAACTTTCATTCTTGAAGCAACACAATCTTCCAATTGAATAAGTACTATCAGAATACGGACTGGGAAATTGAAATACCCAGTCCGAGTTATATAATGAATTTTACTTGTTAAACTATTTAAAGTCAGTTGGATAACAAACCATACCTTTCACATTCTCAGTAGCTCCAGGTATTAATTCAGCCACCATGCAATATTCATGAGAGACTTCGAAAGGAAATTCAATTCCTAAATCGATAGCCTTGCGATAGCCAAATCGAGGATAATACTCTTTATGCCCCAATACGACTGCTGTGCCGTAACCCAAAAGTGCTGCCCTCTGATGGGCTTACTGAATCAACATCCCCCCCCAATTCCCTTACGCTGGAATTCCGGCAAGACTGCCAATGGAGCTACACTCAGGGATGTGACAGACTGGGTGTCACTGTCTATCTTTACTTCTGTAAGTAAGATATACCAGACAATTTGTTTTTCTGTCATTTTCTTGTTCTTATCTAATTGTTAGGCTCATTGTTGTTATACATTGTTTAATTATAGATAAATCGTGAATATCCTTCTCTCTTAAATCGTAGCCCGAATGGAATACTTGTTGCCCTTTTGCAGAAATGCAAGGGATGCTTCTGCCTTCAAAGACTGCTGTTCCAAAATAGTCCGGTTGAAATTCATACCAGCCTCCATCCAAGTCGGCTTGTTTGGAAGTGCCGTCCGCATTCAAGACAAAAGGATGGATATCAATATAGCCTAATTCTTTGCTATACAGTTCCACACGGGTGGGCAACCAATTTGTTTCAATTTGATATCCTCTCTCCTGCAAAAGATCAAGGAGTTGGTCTGTATAATTGGCATCAAAATCAATGTCAATATCTCTATGCAAGCGGGTTTGCTGTCCGTACAAGACATCCACTCCCCAGCCTCCATCCAACCAAAACTGCATGTCCAGGCTTTCCAACAAGTCCAAAACTTGAAATAACTCTGTAATCGTAGTGTGTTCTTTCTTTGTCATATAATAATTCTTTAATAAATAATACTATGCGTAATTATCCAACTGCTTGATTGAAGAAATAAAATTTGCACCCACTCCAATCAGAAAGATAACCCATCCGCTGATCATAAAGACGGATGTGATACCCCATGCTTCCACCCAATATCCTGAAGCTACGATACCCAGCATTGATGGAAAGGTACTCAAACTAAAGATGAGAGAAAAAGTCCGTCCAAGCATGTCCGAAGCCAAGTTCTGCTGAATAATAGCGATGAAAAGCGCATGGTAAATGGAATAGGCTATGCCTCCTGTAAATGTTAGGCAAACAAAACCTATAAATGCGCTTGATGGTAAATAACTGGCGCTAATCAGATACAATCCCAATATCACATAAGCCGTATGCATCACTAATGTTTGCTTGCTTTTCAAAGCCTTACAGGCAAGTACTAAACCGCCCAACAATGCCCCTGAGCCCCAACCCATTTCCACAACTCCCATTTGCAAAATGTTTCCGTTGAAATGCAGAAGCGTCATAAAAGGAAATAACGTAAAAACAGGCATAAGGACAAAAGTCACCAGCGTAAAGCATACGAATAAAGGCAAAATGCCCATTGTACGCCGCAAGGTATGCCAACATTCCGTCAGTTCTTTTTTGAAATCTGGAAGAACTTTCGTTTTTTGAAGAGAAGGAATCTGGACACAAAGTAAGGTCAGACAAGCAGCAACAGCTCCGATCACATCTATGAGCAGAATATACTGTATGGGAAGCCAAACAACGAGGCTTGCCCCTACAACGGGAGCTATCACCTCACTGAAGGATTGAATGGAATGGTACAAACCTGATACCCTGACAAGATGGTGCTTGGGAACCAGTAGAGGGATGCTTGCCTGTAAAGCAGGTGCATGAAACGTACTGCCTATTGAACGACAAGCAGTCAATAGATAAAAAAAAGAAAGGTCTTTATAACCCTTGGTTATCACAATAAAAAGACATAGGGTACAGAACGCGATGAACAAGTCCGAATAAAACATCGTTTTCTTTCGATTCCATCTGTCAACATAGACCCCGGCAAACAAGCCTAATACAAATTGTGGTAAAAATCCAGCTAAAATAGCCAGAGATAAAGCTGTCGGGGATTTAAATTCGTTGCTAATCCAAAAAATAATGGAGAAGCCAACAATCGTACTTGTTAAAATAGATATGAGTTGGCCTATTCCTATCACGGCCAAAGTTGATTTCCAATGATTCATTGTGCTAATATTTCATGCGTTTATAGATAAGTACTTTCGTACATTAAGCAAAACGAAATTCTATCCACACAAAAAACTTGTATTATAATCCACTCCTGACGTTGGAATACAATAACAAATACTTTCAGGACGATGTAAAGTCCTGAAAAATCAAACTGAATGGATAGATAAATATTAGTCTTTTCTCATCGGATTCTTTTAATATCGCTACTCTTTTATTATGTAGTGGTTGTATTATCTTAAATAAAACAAAAACACCCGACTTTACATTCTTGGGTGTAAAACTGGGTGTTTGTTTTGCAATCTGCTGATTTTCAGCGTTTGTTGCGGAGAGAGAGGGATTCGAACCCCCGGTACCTTGCAGTACAACGGTTTTCAAGACCGCCGCATTCGACCACTCTGCCATCTCTCCAAGAACTCTTTCTAAGAGCGCTTCCTTTCAAAAGCGATGCAAAGGTACGGCTTTTTTTTAAACATGCAATAGTTCTGCTCTTTTTTTTCGCAGAAAAGTCATATTTCAGCGAAAAAAGCCCTCAATTAACTCAAAAGTGGGAAGGAAACAGAGTTTTTTACCTATTTTTGTCGCTATAAATAGGATAAAACAATGATACGAAAACTCCTTTTACTTCTCATTTTAGCAACCTCTTTTTGCACACTAGCTGCACAAAGGCGATCGGTGCTACTCGAAAAGGAGTTAGAAACCTTACGCAAGGAACCCGAAAATGGAGAGGTGCTGCAGTTTCTCTGCCAATACTATCTTTCGCAAGGCGATTATTCCAAGACAGTAACCTATGCCGAATACATGAAGGGTGTAGGCGATAAGAGGAACAATCTAACACTTATACTCTACTCTTACATCTACCAAGGAGAGGCGCAACGGATGAGTGGACGAGAAAAGACTGCACATAGGAATCTTCAGTTAGCCCTCGATATGGCTACACAACTAAAGAACGATTCTGCACTTTGCCTGGTATATGGTAGTTTGGGGCTCTATGCGGCACACACCGAAAGAGATTATTACCACGCCATTCGTTGGCTATTTAAAGGAGTCGTATTGGCACAGCACCACAACTACACGGCACTTCGAGGGGAGCTGTTGGGAAAATTGGCTAGTGTATACTATCTAAAGCGAGACAAGGCGGGACTTAGCTATGCCGAAGAGTGTTATGAGATAGGACATAGCCTCAACAAACCTGCACTTATTTACGAAGGTGCCGTACAATGTGCCTCTATGCATCTACTACTAAAAGAGTACAAAAAGGCTATGGACTACCTCAATGAGGCAGAAGGATTGTTGTTGGAGCACCATTTTTATGACCAAGCTCATACGTACAACCTGCTGGGCGATTTATTGGCCGAGGAGGGTGAGTATACGCAAGCACTCGCCTACTACAAGAAAGCATTGATGGAGAAACAAGCTTCGAAAACCTCCTCTATTGTCTATGCACACCTAGGAGAGGCAAGAGTGCGTATTAAACAGCAGTACTACAGCGAAGCCATCGCGCTGATTAAACAAGGCCTTGCTATTTCGTACGCACGGGCCAATACCGTATACCGCAAAGAGCTTTATGAGGCTCTCTCTTTGAGCTACGAGAAGCTTCACATGTATGCCGATGCGCTAAGTGCTTATAAAACGTTTCGTGCCGAGAACGACACCCTTACCCTAGCACTTAATGAAAGAGATTTAAGTGAACTGCGTTTCCGATACGACAGCGAACGACAAGCCAATGCCATCAAAGAGAACAAGCTAATGATGCTCGAGAAGGAGCAGCGCATCCAGCAACAGATGTACATACTTATTATTATTCTAATTGTATTGGGGCTACTCTACTACCTCTATCGCCGTAAAAATAGACTCTACTTGCGCATTGTTAAGCAGAATCAAGAGGCCATTCGTAAGGAGGATAAGCTACGGAAACGCATTGAAGCATTGGAACAAAATAGCAAGCACACTCTTTTGGATGAAGGGCAAGAGGGAGTACATAGAACCAAAGAACTCCTTCAGGAGAAGTACGCATCTTCCTCCTTAAGCGACGAAAAAAGCGTACAAATATTTCAACAACTCGAAATACTCATGCAGGAGCAGAAGCGATACAAAGAGAGTACGCTTAACAAAGAACGAGTAGCCGAAGAGTTGGGTACCAACCGCACCTATCTCTCTCGGATTATCAATGAACAAACCGGACTCTCATTTACACATTACATCAATAAATATCGCATCGAAGAGGCTGTACGAATACTCTCCGACCCTACCAATCAAACTCCATTAAAAGCCATCTCAGCCGAGTTAGGTTTCAATGCGATCTCTACTTTTTACAACCTTTTTCAAAGCAAGGTAGGTATGACACCGGCTCAATACCGCAACAAAGTATTAGAGCTCGAGAGAGGCTCTTAGCACTATTTTAGAGCCGTTTTCTTTTCTCAAAACGGCAATTGCTGTTATTTCTATAGGTATAGTACCCTTTTTGTAAATGCAATTCTTTTTCTTTGCACTACGAAAATATCTATTAATCTATAAACAGACTTAGCATGAGAAAAACATTTTTCCTCTCTACCCTGTTACTGCTGCTCTCCTTTCTGCCAGCCGTAGCTCAACTACATGAACCCATCACGTTCCAATCGGAATTGAAAATGGTTTCGGATACAGAAGCCGAAATTATCTTCACTGGAAAAGCGGAAGCTGATTGGCACGTTTACTCAACCGATCTTCCTTCGGGAGGTCCTATCTCGGCTACCTTCAATGTAGACAAGATAGAGGGGGCTGAGGTGGTTGGCAAGCTTCAACCACGCGGTACGGAAGTAGAAAAATTTGACAAAGTATTTGAGATGACCTTGCGTTACTTCGAAGGTACCGCTACCTTTGTACAACGCATCAAGATAACCGGTGCTACCTATCGCATCGAGGGATACCTTGAATATGGAGCATGTAACGATGAGAACTGTCTCCCTCCTACTGAAGTCTCTTTCTTATATACAGGCAAAGGAGTAGCAGGTAGTGCATCCGGTGCTACGAGCACGCCAACAACAGCTATAGCAACAGAAGCTATCGCTACCGAATCAGCTGTAAAAGTTGAAACTGGAAACAGCGCTCAAACACTCCCTGCAGCAGTAGCCATTGGGGTAGCCAGTGATTACTGGACACCCGTTATCAGCGAACTTCAAAACTATGGCGAAGGGGGTACAAAAGGGGATCAATCATGGATTATCATCTTCCTTACTGGACTTGTAGGTGGCTTCTTAGCCCTCTTTACCCCTTGCGTATGGCCTATCATTCCTATGACAGTTAGCTTCTTCTTGAAGCGCTCGAAAGATAAGAAAAAAGGAATACGCGATGCATGGACCTATGGTGCTTCAATCGTAGTAATCTATGTAGCACTTGGCCTAGCCATTACCTTGCTATTCGGAGCCAGTGCACTGAATGCTCTTTCAACCAATGCGGTGTTTAATATCCTATTCTTTGCCATGTTGGTGGTGTTTGCAGCTTCATTCTTTGGAGCTTTCGAACTCACTCTCCCTGCTAAATGGACCAGTGCTGTTGATAGCAAAGCCGAGAAGACAAGCGGTCTATTAAGCATCTTCTTAATGGCATTTACCTTGTCGTTGGTATCGTTCTCTTGCACGGGCCCTATCATTGGTTTCCTATTGGTAGAGGTTTCTACAACGGGTAGCGTAGTCGCTCCTGCCATTGGTATGTTAGGATTTGCAGTAGCCTTGGCTCTTCCATTTACGCTATTTGCGATGTTCCCATCGTGGTTGAAATCAATGCCTAAATCGGGTGGATGGATGAATGTTATTAAAGTGGTTCTAGGCTTCCTTGAGTTGGCATTTGCCCTCAAGTTCTTATCGGTAGCCGATTTGGCTTACGGATGGGGCATCTTAGATAGAGAGACTTTCTTAGCCCTTTGGATTGCCATCTTCGGATTAATGGGACTTTACCTGTTAGGTAAAATCCGCTTTGCACACGACGATGAAGAGAGCAGCGTAAGCGTACCTCGCTTCTTTATGGCACTCATTTCACTCGCCTTTGCCATCTACATGGTTCCAGGTTTGTGGGGAGCTCCTCTGAAAGCGGTAAGTGCGTTTGCTCCTCCTATGAGTACGCAAGACTTTAACCTGTACAACAACGAGGTTCATGCAAAATATGACAACTACGAACAAGGTATGGAGGCTGCTCGCTTAAGTGGCAAACCGGTTATGCTAGACTTTACAGGCTATGGTTGCGTGAATTGCCGCAAGATGGAAGCTTCGGTTTGGACCGACGAAAAGGTAAGTCGTTTAATCAACGAAGATTACATCCTGATTACGCTTTATGTAGACGATAAAACGCCACTTCCAGAGCACGTAAAAGTGATGGAGAATGGAAAAGAGCGTACCCTACGTACGGTAGGTGATCGTTGGAGTTACTTGCAACGTGTGAAATTTGGTGCCAATGCACAACCCTTCTATGTGCTACTGGACAACGAAGGAAAACCACTAAACAAATCATACTCGTTCGATGAGGATGTAAATAACTACATCAACTTCCTACAAACGGGTCTTGATAACTACAAGAAATAGTAGAAGCTAAAGGCTGAATAAACTACGATAAGATTTCATCGTATCGGGCATCCCAGAATAAGGATGCCCGATATCTTTTCATTTCAGAAAAGGAGTTGTTTTCTAACTCGTATCAGCGCAATAGACCCTGAAGAAGCGGAGATAGTACCAGTTACATCTCTGCTTCATATAATTAAGAACAATGTAGTTATACCCTGCCTATTAGATTTACTTGCCACTAGGTAAAATCGATAAGGAAAGAGAAAACTACACTCAATCGTATTTCGTAACCTATACTATTTACTACGATGATAGAACAAACGGAAAGAGAAAAAATAATAGCCCTTATAAATCGCGAAGTGATTCCAGCTACCGGCTGTACTGAACCGGTAGCTGTTTCACTCTGTGTAGCCAAGGCAACCGAACTATTAGGAAAGCAACCCGATAGAATAGAAGTCAAACTGAGTGCCAACATCTTAAAGAATGCCATGGGAGTAGGTATCCCTGGAACCGGTATGATAGGGCTTCCCATCGCTGTAGCATTGGGAGCACTCATCGGGAAGTCAGAATATCAACTCGAAGTATTGAAGGATTGTACGCCTCAAGCAGTCGAAGCTGGTAAGCAGATGATCGAAAATCAAGCTATCTGCATCGGACTCAAAGAGGGGAATGAAGAGAAGCTTTACATAGAGGCAATCTGCCATGCGGGTACAGAGCAAGCCACAGCTATCATCTCGGGACTGCACACACGCTTTATCTTTTTAGCCAAAGCAGGAGAAGTACTACTCGACGAACAGCCTAGCCAAGCAGACGCTACGGAGGAGAAAGAGGTCGAACTAAATTTACGCAAAGTATATGATTTTGCTACCACTTCCCCCTTAGAAGAGCTTACCTTTATTCTAGAAAGCAAGCGCCTGAACAAGCGAGCGGCCGAACTCTCCCTACAAGGAAAGTATGGGCACGAATTGGGTCGAATCATTGGAGAGAGCCAACGCAATCAACAAATTCTAGGAAGTAATACCTTTACACATATTCTCTCCTACACATCGGCTGCCTGCGATGCACGCATGGGAGGGGCCATGATTCCGGTAATGAGTAATTCAGGAAGTGGGAACCAAGGAATTACAGCCACCCTACCTGTGGTTATCTTTGCCGAAGATCAAGGAAAAAGCGAAGAGGAGTTGGTGCGTGCACTTATACTAAGCCACTTAACCGTTATCTACATCAAACAACAATTGGGACGTTTATCGGCCTTATGTGGATGTGTGGTAGCCTCAACGGGCTCAAGTTGTGGAATTACCTACTTAATGGGAGGCGATTATGAGAAGGTATCTTTTGCCGTACAGAACATGATAGCCAATCTGACCGGTATGATTTGCGACGGAGCCAAACCTAGCTGTGCACTGAAGCTATCGAGCGGTGTATCGACCGCACTCTTCTCAGCAATTCTAGCCATGGAGGAGAAGTGTGTAACTTCGGTCGAGGGTATTATTGATAATGATGTAGACAAGAGTATTCAAAACCTAACCCGAATTGGATCGGAGGCAATGAATGAGACCGATCGCATGGTACTCGATATGATGACCAGTAAACAGTGTAACTAAGCATTACACCGTTTAGGAATTGTTTAAACTCCATTCAAAACCATTTAGGGGCTCCTTAAATCATTTAAACAGCCTTTAAGGAACCCCTAAACAGTTCTCAAAGAACTAAAAATATTTCCCCCTCTGGTACAAATCACTTGCGCCAAAGGGGGAATGGTTTTTCAGAGAGCTCTACTCTCCATTAATTCGTATTTTAGATAAAGGTTTATCTCTTCAGTAATCCTTGCAAGAACCAAGGGTTTACCAATTGTTATAAAGTCTACCTTACAATCCATGTAAGTCAGCAGATAAGAACTGCTACTTAATTCAGTGCAAATATAGATGTATGATGTGACAATACGGTGAAATAAGGATGAGAATTGTATGACTATTTGACCCTTTTCAGATAGTTTTTACAACCATAGATAACAAATGGAGGTATAGTGATAAAATTATCAGTATACCAATTATTTATCACTACCTGAACAATTATACCCTACTTGTGTAGTTTAAAGAAAGAAGATACATTTGCACTCACTCCAAGGAACAGACAAAATCGGATGGATTCAATGGATTCCAAGCTAAGCGGATTGTACCTAGAGATAAATCAACTTAATAATAAATAGAAGTAGTATGTACAAAAATAATCGAGTAGCCCAACTGCTGGGTACCCAATATCCTCTTATTCAAGCCCCCATGGCTTGGATAACCAATGCCCAAATGGTCTCTGAAGTATGTAATGCAGGTGGACTCGGGGTTTTAGGTCCTCATGCTGGGAAAACTTCCATACACCAAGCAGCCGATGCACCCCCCTACTCCTTCCGTCACGAATTACAAAAGACCAAAAGCCTTACCGATAAGCCTTTTGGAGTAAACATCTTTGTATCGAAAACCAATGGATTACCCATGAAAGAGAGGGAGCGTGCTCGCATTGAGCTTATTCTAGAAGAGGGTGTTAAACACTTTATTACCGTAGGAGAGGCCAACCAACAAAGCTTCGACTTTATCAAAGAGCATGGTGGAATCATTATTCATCGCCCCCTCAATCCTACCCTACAAGAGTTGCGCCAAGCCGAAGCATGGGGAGCCGATCTGCTCATTGCTACCGGTTACGATGAAGGAGGCTATATTCCCACCTCTTCGTGGGGAACCTTTACCGTAGTACCCGCAGCAGTCGATGCTGTAACCATACCGGTACTAGCAGCTGGAGGAATCAATGACCACCGAGGGGTAAAAGCTGCTTTTGCTTTAGGAGCCGAAGGAGTCTTTCTAGGCACTCGCTTCATTGCTACCCAAGAGTGTCCGGCAGCCGATGCAGTAAAACAGAAAATTGTGGCATCAGGCTACCAAGATTTGCTTTTTGTATCGTCTAATAAACGCTCCATTGCCACGAAGAAAGCCATCTATTTGGCAGAACTCCATGCACAAGGCGAAGATACTGAGGAGCATATCGAAGAGATTAAAGGATTGGGGGTGGGTATGCTAGAGGGACGAATGAACGAGGGCATTGTATCGGTAAACTCAGGCATCGATACCATTAAAACAATTCCATCCATCGCACAATTGGTCCGTGAACTCATGGAAGGCGAATAACCCCGATCAAATGAAGATGAATAAATTACTTTACGGCTTGCTACTATTTACGGCAACCACTTGGTCGGTAAATATCCAAGCCCAAACCACCTCATCAAATCACCCTATAAAACAAGAGACAAAGATGGAAAAGAAGAGTAAAACCATTCGCCTTATCTACCCCCAATGGCAAGGCGGCGATATAAACCATTGGATACCCGAGATAAAAGATGGAAACGAAGCAGCTAGAGGCTATTACTTAGGTGCAGAGCTACTACATTTCTTGGCGCCCAAAGGAAAGCAAGAGAGCCTTACCGTACCCATATCCACCGAACTGGTGGAGCGTAAAGCAACCGATGGGGTGCTAGATAAGGAGATACTTATTAAACAAAACCAAGCCGCCCTACAGATGCTTGAGGTAAGCAACCCCGATCGTATTATCACCCTGGGAGGTGATTGTGCAGTAAGTGTAGTGCCTTTTACCTATCTTGCCCAAAAGTACGAAGAAGATATGGCCATTCTTTGGATCGATGCCCATCCCGATATTACCCTGCCTGGCGATGCCTATACCGGTTTTCACGCCATGGCACTCGCTGCCTGCATGGGAGAGGGAGATGCCGATCTTATGGCCACACTACCTGCAAAGGTAGATCCAGCCAACGTGCTGCTCATCGGTATTCGCAATTGGGAACGCGATGAGATTAAAGAACGACAACAGGCATACGGCATCACCGACATCTCCAAGGAGCAACTACTAACCAACAGCGATGCCATTCGCCAGTGGTTAAAGAGTTGCAAGGCATCGAAAGTGGTGATTCACTTTGATCTCGACGTACTCGATCCTGCCGAGATTGTTACCGCTGTAGGAACCGATCCCGATGGCATGAGCATGGAGCAAGTGGTACGTATCATTACCGACGTAGCTGCCGAAAAAGAGTTGATAGGACTAACCGTAGCTGAAGCGATGCCGCGCACAGCCATCCGACTACGCAACATGTTGCACCAACTACCTCTGTTTGAATAACCGAACTAAGAGGTTAGCAACAAAAAGATAAAAAGGTATTTGTTCTTCAACGAGGCTTTTTGAAGGGACAACTGTTTTTTTCACCTAGTAGCATGGATTATATAAATAGCGAAAGAGTAGCTACGGAAAGTAAACAAGGTCTCTACATATCCTAGGTTATTTAGCGAGTGATGCTTTATTTTTACGAATGGATTGGAGCAGTTCTTGCAATTCAGCCACCTTTTCGGGGTAACCTGCCGCTACATTCTCTTGCTCGTCTACTACCTTCATGTTATAGAGTTGCGGCTCTTTGAGATTCCCTGTTTCTGTATTGGGTCCCCAAGTAATGCGCTTGGGACCGTTACTAGGCGATATGTATTTCCACTCCTTTGTCAAAAGAGAAAGTGTATGATTAGAGGCTTGCTCTACCACCCAAGGACGATCCTCACAATCAGTTCCAAGCAGATTACCCAATCGGTTGTAGCTATCAGGTGCTGCATCAGCAGGTAGGTGTGTTTCTGTAAGCGAAGCCAAAGAGGCCAAAAGGTCAATCTGTGAAAGTAGTACATCTGATACCTGGGGGGAAGTAATCATTTTGGGCCAATGCACCAAGAAAGGAACACGCGTCCCCCCCTCGAAAGCACTGTACTTACCACCACGTAAAGGGCCTGCTGGTTGGTGCCCATGAAGTAGCTCCTCTGCTTGATCATCGTATCCATCATCTAGTACGGGTCCGTTGTCACTCGAAAGAATAATCAATGTATTCTCGGTCAACCCCAATCGGTCAAGGGTACGAAGCAGTTCGCCCACGCTCCAATCAAACTGAGCAATTGCCTCTCCACGCAGTCCCATCTTATTCTTTCCCCTAAAACGGTCGTGAGGAAAACGAGGTACATGGATATCATTCGTAGCAAAATAGAGAAAGAAGGGATTTTCGTGATTAGACTCTATAAATTCGATGGCATGTGACGTAATTGAGTCGGCTATGTTCTCATCCTTCCAAAGAGCTTTTCCACCGCCTTTCATAAAGCCAATGCGACCAATACCATTCACAATGGATTGATCATGACCGTGTGTCGATTTTAAGTTGTAAAGTAATTCCGGATTCTCTCGCCCGGTAGGTTCTCCCTCAAAGTTCTTTTTGTAACTCACCTCGATGGGTGCAGTTGAATCGTAATTGGCTACTATCCCATTCTTTATAAAGACACAAGGTACTCTATCACCCGTAGCAGCCATAATATAAGAGTAATCAAAGCCCAAATCTCCCAATCCTACGGGTAAAGGTTCATTCCAGTTCTGTTTACCAGTCTCCTCTCCGAGTCCCAAATGCCATTTTCCCAAGGCAGCAGTTTGATAACCTGCCGCTTTAAACACATCGGCCATCGTGTATTGGTTGGGTGATATAATCATACCTGCATCACCAGCAGCTACATCGGTACCCGCTTTTCGCCAAGCATATTGCCCCGTCAGCAGGGAGTAACGTGAGGGTGTACTCGTAGCGGCAGTCGCATGTCCGTTGGTAAATCGGATTCCATTGTTCGCCAACCGATTTACGTGGGGGGTCTCCACATTTAGTGCACCGTAACATTCTAAATCACCATAACCGATATCATCGGCATAAATCAGAATAACATTAGGTTTATTGGGGCCACTCTTTGTTTGGGCTTGGGCTGCCAAACAAGAGGCTAGCCCTACTGATAGATAAGGTAGAATTGTGTTTTTCATCCTGCAAATATAGCGATTTAGAAGAGCTTTCCCAAATGAAAATCATTCATTTCGAGGAGAAAAGCTTCATAATAAACCACCTAAAAAGGGCTGATTTTTTTAAAATAAATCAGCCCTTTTCTCTTCTTTAAAACTTAAGATCTATAAAAGAGAATTCATCGTTTTAAGTCAAAACGATCTAAGTTCATCACTTTGTCCCATGCTGCTATAAAGTCATTTACAAATTTAGTCTCTCCATCATTGCTTGCATAAACCTCGGCAATAGAGCGTAACTCAGAATGTGAGCCAAAAATAAGATCAACACGGGTAGCGGTCCAACGCAGTTCACCACTCTTACGATCCCGTCCTTGGAAAAGTTCCTTATCTTGGCTCATTGGCATCCAAGCCGTACGCATATCAAGAAGATTAACCAAGAAATCATTGCTAAGTTTTCCTACTTGCTCGGTAAACACACCATGCATGGAGCCATCAAAATTGGTACCCAACACACGCATACCAGCTACAAGAACAGTCATCTCGGGTGCTGTTAATTTGAGCAATTGTGCCTTATCAATGAGCAACTCTTCAGTCGATACCGTATATTTGGTCTTCAAATAATTTCGGAATCCATCGGCCATTGGTTTCAATACCTCAAACGAAGCTGCATCTGTCTGCTCTTCCAAAGCATCCATACGTCCCGGTGTAAAAGGAACAGTTACTGCATAACCCGCATCATTGGCCGCTTTTTCTACTGCCATACACCCTCCAAGAACAATTAAGTCAGCAAGAGAAACCATTCTGGTCGATGTGCAGAACTCATTCATTATTTTTTCCAACACACCCAATACCTTCTCTAATTGTTCGGGATTATTCACCTCCCAACTTCTTTGTGGCTCAAAACGGATACGTGCACCGTTGGCGCCCCCTCGTTTATCCGATCCACGGAAAGTAGATGCTGAAGCCCATGCGGTCGATACCAATTCAGAAACTGTTAATCCAGAAGCAGCAATCTTCTCTTTTAGTAGTTTGATATCATCCTCATCAATCACGGGATGGTTCAGTGCAGGAATAGGATCTTGCCAGCGGAATTGTTCCACTGGAACATCTTTACCTAAGTAACGAGAAGAGGGTCCAAAATCTCGATGAGTTAACTTAAACCAAGCATGTGCAAAGGCTTGCAAAAACTCCAAGGGGTGTTCGTAAAAACGACGGGCTATCTTTTCGTATACTGGATCAAAGCGCAACGAGAGATCGGTTGTTAACATAGCAGGGAGATGAAACTTCGTTTTATCCTGCGCGTATGGCATAAGAGGCTTAGCCCCCTTAGCCACCCACTGGTGTGCACCAGCCGGACTCTTGGTTAGTTCCCATTCAAACTCAAACAGGTTTTGGAAGTAATAATAACTCCATTTAGCGGGAGTTTGGGTCCAAGTCACCTCTAACCCACTCGAAATCGTATCATCACCATGTCCTGTTCCAAAAGTACTGTGCCATCCCAACCCTTGGTGTTCTATACTTGCCGCTTCAGGTTCAGGGCCTACATGGGTAGCCGGTGCCGCACCGTGGGTTTTACCAAAAGTATGGCCACCTGCAATAAGAGCTACAGTCTCTTCGTCATTCATTCCCATCCGTTCAAAAGTAACCCGAATATCGTGTGCGGCTGCTAGTGGATCGGGTACTCCATTGGGACCTTCTGGATTCACATAGATCAGTCCCATTTGAACAGCTGCTAAAGGATTTTCTAACTTACCCTCTGCATCCTGTCTTTGATCACCACTTAACCATTTGCCCTCACTTCCCCAATAAATATCTTCTTCGGGTTCCCAGACATCCGCTCTACCACCTGCAAACCCCAGTGTTCTAAATCCCATAGACTCAAGAGCCACATTTCCTGTAAGTATCATTAAATCGGCCCACGATATTTTGTTTCCATATTTCTGCTTAATGGGCCATAACAATCTACGTGCTTTATCCAAGTTCACATTATCTGGCCAACTATTAAGCGGTGCAAAACGTTGTTGCCCACTTTCTGCACCTCCTCGTCCATCAGCCGTACGATAGGTTCCTGCACTGTGCCAAGCCATACGAATGAAGAAAGGACCATAGTGACCAAAATCGGCTGGCCACCACGGTTGTGAATCGGTCATCAAGGCATGCAAATCTTTTTTAAGAGCAGCCATATCGAGGCTCTTAAAGGCTTCTGAATAATCAAAGTCCTCACCCATTGGATTACTCTTAGGTGAGTGTTGTCTAAGAATACTTAACTTCAATTGATTGGGCCACCAATTGTTATTTTTTGTTCCACTTGCACCCACATGATGGGTGGCTACTGCACCAGTCACCGGACATTTACTTACCTTTTCCATGCTCTATTTATTTTGTAATTAGTTATTTTCTATCCACCTAATAACAAAAAAAAACTATTTAAGGTTCTTAAAAAGGAGATCTAGCAGATAAACAAAGGCAAACAGATAAGGAACCTCGCGACAAGATATAATATTTTGATTTAAATTCTAAATCTAAAATTAAAAAGAATAACTTTACAATAGATTAAATAAGTTGATAGATAGACATTCACTTATAGAAGAAAAGTAGAATAGATTAATCCAAAGAGACCCCTAAAACGATGAATACTAAGCTAATTCCCTTTATCTTTGCTCTCTTTTCTTTTCTTGTAGCTTGTCAAGAAGAGAGTGATCCAGAGAGTCTACCAATACATAGTAACTATACAATTGAAGCATCCTCCTTAAGTTTTAAAAGCATAACAAATGGTGATTCCACCCTAATTCGTTGGAAAGAGAAAGATGTGCTTGAGTTGTATGAGGTGGAAAACAATAATGAACTCATTCATAAAAAAATCTACTCAATTCTTCCAAACTCACTATCGAAAGATGGTAAACAAGCTATTTTTGAGGGTGATTCGCTACAAATTAACAAAAGGTACAAAGCATTCTATGGAGAGATTTCCCTTCATAACAATCAATTAGTAGCCTCCTCGATAGCTACAAGTGGAGAGATTGAGAAAGGAGCGTTACTCTCATCTTCTATTATACACATAGAAGGGAAACATCCTCAATTCCTTTTAAACCACGAAATGTCACTGTTGGAATTGGAAGTTCACGTACCTCAAGATATGGCAACAAACGAACTAAATATAACAGCAATTGAGTTGACTGCACCCAATCGGCCTTTCGTAAATCAAATAAGGTTGGAAGCAGAAGGCTGTAGCCCGTACTTGCTTTCTGATGATGACAAGAAACACACCATTGCTTTTGACTATAACGAGAGCCCCATTCTGTTAATCGCAGGTCAGAAAGCACTCATTAAACTGCCTATTTATTGGAACAAAATGGTAGAAGAGGTATCAGGTAATTTCGAAATCACTTTTATAGCTTCCAATTTTAAGGCATCCACTGTTTCATTTCCAGCACAAGTAATGCATCCAGGCATACTCTACCAATCGGCACTACACCTTACTAACTGGAAAGAGTTAAGTAATCAATCGGTACTGTGGGAAATTTATGAAGAGATGAACCTAAAAGAGTGGGGCAGCCTCAATTGGAGCAATGACCAACCTATCACAGAATGGGAGGGTGTAACGGTCGATGAGTACAATCGAATTACAGAATTAAGTCTTACTCAAAAAGCAGGAACTGAGATCCCAACTACGCTATCGAAGAAACTATTTGAACTCACCGCATTAAAGAAGTTATCAATCACTGGATGCATAAATGGAACAATCACCGAAATAGGTAATTTAAGCAAGCTGGAGTATTTAGCGCTCGTATCGACTAAAATTGGTGAAGGAGTAACAGGTAGCATTCCAAACCAGCTGTCAGAGTTGAAGTATCTGAACCATTTGCATCTAGACGGGCATCTTTTCTCAAGCACCATTCCGGAATCGATAGGTACATTAAAGAACCTACGCCATTTCTGTATAGTAGATTGTGGGGCAACTGGCGGAATCCCTCTATTTGTATCATCCAACATCGACCAATACAGTTGTTTCTCATTGCATTACAACCGTTTGTCAGGAGCGATACCACAAACTTTACAGAAACACGATCGGTTTCCATACATTCTTAAATCAATCATCACTCAGAGTGGAACTGGCCTTCAACGAGATGGACTAAGCTATCCTTTCCCTCACTTTGTAGATTACGATGTAGTAAATGGAACCTCCATTGACAGTAAAGAGATTATTCAATCAAATAACTATACCATCCTTTACAGTTGGAGCACACAGTCGGCATTAAATCAAGCATTTTTACCTCAACTTAAAGAGTTAGAAGCAACTTATAAAGATAAAGGGGTAGCAATCATTACCACTTATAATGAGAGTCAGAAATTTGATTCAGAGGGTGGCTTGAGTTATTTAAAAAATCACGCTATGAACTGGTTATGTACCACCTCTACTCCGGAAGGCATCTATCCAGAGGGAGGATCCAAAGAGACCCCTTACGTTATGGTAATCAATAGTGATGAACAGATTGTTTTCGACAAAAGATTGACCAATAACAGCGATGATTATTCTCGTCTACAAAGCTATTTAGAAGAGGTATTAGGAGGAGAAGCGAAATATGAATCGACCGACTACTCTAAAGAGGGTGAAGTAACCCAACTACAAACAGCCTCCATTGGGAGTGGAGTAGACCTTATTATTATGGGAGATGGCTTCGTAGATAAAGACATGGAGCAAGGAGGTAAATACGAATCGCGCACTAGGGAAGCAATGGAACATATATTTAGTATCGAGCCGATGAAATCATTAAGAAGTTACTACAATGTATATGAAGTAAAAGCGATTTCGAAGAACGAAAAGATTGAGGGCAACAATCAAACGGCTTTTGGTTCAAGCTTTGATGAGAAATCGAGTATCAGTGGCAATAGCAGTTTAATTTTTCAATATGCTGCTAAACCTAGTGGAGTGCAGCTAACTAAAAGTCACGTAGTAGTTATTCTTAATTCTATAAAATATGCAGGTACATGCTGGATCTATGCAGATGGAAAATCAATTGCTTATGTACCCTATGTAGCCGATGACTCCAATGAATTTTCGCAAATTATTCATCACGAAGTGGTAGGTCATGCCATAGGAAGGCTATTAGATGAGTATATATATTACCCAGAAACCATCACACCCACCTACATAAATGCATTTAAACGCGATAAGAATAGTTATGGGATGGGTGCTAATTTAACCATCACCCCTACAGACATTCCATGGGAACATTTCATCGGGCATCCACAATATAGCATGGTCGATTGCTACGAAGGAGGCTATTTCTTTGCAAAAGGGGTATGGAGAGCAGAGAAAAATAGCTGCATGAACAACAACATACCCTATTTTAATGCACCTAGCAGAGAGGAGATTGTAAGGCGAACCAAACAAAATGCAGGCCTTCCTTATTCGTGGGAGGAGTTTGTAACGAATGACAGATATGAGCCTTTTGTAGAAACGCGATCCACATTTGAACAATATAATAAACCGCCGCTAGCTCCTCCTATTTTTGTTGAGTAGACCATTGGTATTTCAAAGAGAACGTAGGGGGTATGGTTAGCTATTTTAAATTACTTTTCATGCAAATGTGAATTCAGAAACAGAAGATAGTGATACACACCCAGAAAAACCAATAGAGAGCACGAGTAGACTTTACACGATTAAGTGCTAAAGAGTCATTTCTCAAGAAGACAAAAAATAATCAAGTGCAAAAAAGGAATTTTAATTCATGCATCGTATCTTTGAAGCACATTTAGAAGATTGTAATTCATAACAACCAAAACAAGATGGCAAAATTCAAAAGAATACTGCTTAAACTAAGCGGTGAAAGCCTAATGGGCGAAAAGAAATATGGTATCGACGAGAAAAGATTAGCCGAATATGCTGAACAAATCAAGGCGATACATGAAATGGGCGTGCAGATAAGCATCGTTATTGGTGGAGGAAATATTTTCCGCGGTCTAAGTGGCTCAGCAAAAGGATTTGACCGCGTGAAAGGCGATCAAATGGGTATGCTTGCTACCGTCATCAATAGTTTGGGGTTAAGCAGTGCATTGGAGGAAGCAGGGGTTAAAGCACGTGTGTTGACTGCTATCCGCATGGAGCCTATTGGTGAATTCTATAGCAAATGGAAAGCCATTGAGGCAATGGAACGTGGCGAGGTAGTGATTCTCTCAGCAGGTACAGGAAATCCATTCTTTACAACCGATACGGGTTCTTCACTGAGAGGTATTGAAGTAGAGGCCGATGTGATGCTAAAAGGTACACGCGTAGATGGTATCTATACAGCCGATCCCGAGAAAGATCCTACAGCCACTAAATTTGATGACATTACCTACGATGAGGTATTGGCACGTGGCTTAAAGGTAATGGACTTAACGGCAACTTGCATGTGCAAGGAGAACAACCTACCTATTATTGTATTCGATATGGATACAGTGGGCAACTTAGAGAAAGTTATGAATGGCGAAAAAATAGGAACATACGTACATCCCTAGTATTGATATTCTATAAAATAGTAGCGGGCTATCTTTTGCATTTGCAGAAAGATAGCCCGCTAATCGTTCTGCAAATTGTAGGAAGTAGAGTGAAAAAATACCATTCTATTAAAACAACAAAGTAGATACATAATGCCTCAGAAGTTTAAAAAAATAAGAAAAGCACCCCTTTATCACCATTAATAGTGATAAAGTCCTAACAGAATCTAATGGTATACCTACAATAGGTGATTGTTCATGATTACCTACACCCCTATCTTTGTATTCGAAATAAATAAACAAGACAAATGGGGTACAAAACAGTTCTTACCACACTACTTTTACTAATTTTAGGAACCACTATAACGTCAGCACAACATCGCCACGGAAGACCCAATCATCACCACAAAGGCATCATAACTGGAAAACTCTCTTTTACGGATGGAGAACCTGTAGCATTCGCTACACTCTACATTGCAGACTTACAGAAAAGCGCACTTTCTAACGAAGATGGAGAATTCGAGCTTGTTCATCTACCCAACGGAACCTTTACCATCGAAATACAATCTATTGAAACAGTTCCTGCCAAAGTAGAGGCAACCGTACAACGAGGCGGTACCAGACTTGACATCACTCTAGAGCGTTCTATTGTAAAGATAGACGAAGTGGTAGTGGTAGGAAAGAGCGAAGCCAACCAACTGAAAGAGAAAGGATTCTCTGTTAGTATACTCGATATGGCCAAACTCAATTTACAATCCATTCAAGCCGAAGACTTATTAGACCGCACTGCTGGAGTACGCATCCGCCAGTCGGGAGGTATGGGTTCGGAAACCAACTACAACATCAATGGTCTTTCGGGCAGTTCGGTACGTATTTTCATCGATGGTATCCCCTTACGCAACTACGGATCTTCTTTCTCATTAAGCAGCATTCCTCCTTCACAAATAGAACGTGTGGAAGTCTATAAAGGAGTGGTACCAGCGCACCTATCGGAAGATGCATTGGGTGGAGCAATCAATGTGGTATTGAAAAAGACCAAAGGATCACAAAATCGCCTATCTACCTCTTACTCGTACGGCTCATTTAACACACACCGTGGCAATGTAGATGGAAGCTACCGCAATGAAAAAACCGGATTCACCGTGGATGGATCGGTATTCTACAACTACACAGACAACAATTACAAAGTTTGGGGCGACCAAGTCTATGTTAGTGGTCCCTCAACAGGATGGCAGTTGGACTATGTAAAAGCGAAGCGCTTTCACGACTCCTACGAATCATACGGACTAAACACCAACATAGGTTTTACCAACGTAAAATGGGCGGACCGCTTTACAGTGGGTCTTCTCTACTCCGACATGAACAAAGATGTACAGCACGGGGGTACAATGGAAGTGGTATTTGGTAATCGCCGTACCGGCCAATCCACGAAAATGGCCAACTTGAAATACGATAAGCAAGACCTCCTTACCAAGGGGCTCGATGTGAATGCTTTTGTATCGTACTCGCATAACGATCGCTGGGTAAATGATACCGTACCTTACATCTACAACTGGTTAGGAGAACGGATTTGGGACGAAGCCAACCAAGATTACTACAAATGGAACAACGGTGGAGGTGAACAAGGAGCTGCCACCCTGGCCAAAAACAAAGAACGCACTCTAGCAGGTAGAGCCAATGTAGCCTACCAAATGCACCCTCGCCACCGCATTAGCGTGAACTACCTATTTAATAGTTTTATACGCGATGTAGAAGATGAACTGCTTCCGCAAGCGGAGCAAGAACTTACCGAGACTCGCTATTTGACGAAACAAATTATTGGTGGTACCTATGATAACAACTTTTTTGGCCAACGCTTAAAGAGCTCGATCTTTGCCAAACACTACATGCAACATGTAGAGCTAAAAGATCCGGTGAAGAGTGGCAACCAAGTATCATTCATTGAGTACGATAAAACGATTGCTCACACCGGTTATGGAGCGACTATAGCCTTTGCTCTTACCCCCACTATCCTACTACAAGGTTCGTACGAACGTGCCTTACGCCTTCCCGAAAGCAATGAATTGCTCGGTAACACCTCAGAAAGTATCAATGCCACTTACGATCTTGAACCCGAAAAGAGTCACAACTTCAACTTGGGCTTTATTTTAGGCACTTTTCAATGGGGCAAACACGAGTTGCGAGGCGATATAAACTTCTTTATCCGCAACATCAGCGATATGATTATGCGCGGTACAGAAAACTCAACAACCGGTACTTACGGATACGAAAACTTGGGAAAAGTTATTAGCAAGGGATTTGATGCAGAACTCTCGTACAACTATAACAACCGCCTTTTCTTAACACAAAACGTATCGTGGTTCGATGCTCGCTTCAATCTACAATACGATGCCACAGGCAAGGAGTATGCTTACTTTCGCGATCGCTTGCGTAATGCACCCTATTTTACCATGAATACGCAGGGTGAGTATATTTTTAATAATCTGTTCCAAAAAGGTTCACGCACTTCACTTAGCTACAACATGGGTTATGTACACGAGTTCTTCCGCAATTGGGAAAGCATAGGTGGTGCGGGTAAAGCAGTTATACCGACTCAAATCGTACACGATATCGCTGTTTCGTACACCTTTCCTAAAAACAAACTTACACTAAGCTTGAATGGACGAAACTTAACAGACGAACAGGTGTTCGACAACTGGGCACTGCAAAAGCCTGGACGTGCTTTTTATGGAAAAGTGAGCTACCGTATCTTCTAAAACAAGAAACGAACCATAGTACAAACGAAATGCGAAAGCATAGCTCTAAGCCAATAAACAAGGCTAACTAAATAAGCTTGGAACAACTCAGAAAGAAATAAAAACAAAATAAAAAAATCTACGTATGAAAAAAAGAAATTTCTACGCTTGTGCCCTATTGGCATGTGCAGCCGCATTTACTGCTTGTAGCAACAGCAACGATCTACCTGGTAGTTCAGATACCAATCCTGATTTTGAAGGAAACCAAGATCGCAACTACTTCAACATCGTACTAGGGGTAGGTGATGATGGTAACGATGGGGTTTACATTCAAGCACAAGAGGATGTAGCTACTGGAACCATTGGCTTTAGAGGTTTTGGTTTTGAAGTTCCTTCTACTCGCACAGCACGTGTAAACTCATCCGAAGATGGTAAGTATGTATATAGCCTCGATTACGGTGGCGGTACCATAAGCAAATACCAGGTAAACGGCGGACAAAGCTATACCAACATTAACACGCTTAGCATCAGTCTGGCGGTAGGAAGTACAAACCCGCGTTGGTCGAAAGTAAACGACGAGACAGCTTTGTTGCACAATGTAACCGTTACCCGTCAATACAAAGACGAAGCTGGTACAGAATACGATTACTCAAGAGCGATGGCTAGTTTGGTAGCAGTAAACCTAGGAGAAGAGTCAAACGGAATGAGCTTGGGTGCTGTACAACAAATAGAGATACCACGAAGCCAAGAGGATATTGACCGAAACTTAAACATTTGGCGTATAGACGCCCCTGTTGTAACGGGTAACAAAGCCTACTACGGTGTGGCCAAACGCAGCTACAATCCCGAAACTGCCGAGAATATAACACTTACAGATTACTATAGCACCATGCTCGTAGCAGACTATCCCTCACTTACAAATTTGAAAGTGATCTCTTCTTCTATCTGCACCGGCGAGAACTACGGTTACCGTACACCTCCTGCACACGTGGTCGAAAATGGAGATATCTACCAAATGGTAGGTAACGGCCAAAAAGCAAAAGTACTTCGTATCACCAACGAAGCATATGACAATACCTACGACTTCGATTTATCGGCAGCTTTGGGTCAAGAGGTAGGTTCATTGGGTTGGTTCTATGTAGGAAATAGCATTGGCTATGCACTTGTATACGATCTAGCACAAGGACAAGGCGAGGCTGAATCAGCGTGGGGCGTAGCTCGTATCGATCTAGCTAACCAAACAGCAGTAAAAATGAACCTAAACTTCCCACTTTGGTTGCGTCAATACCAAAATGGTGTATTGAAAGATGGTAAATTCCACATGGCACTTGCGCCTGTAGGTGAGAATGGAGCCATCTACATGTTCGATCCTTCATCGACTTCAGCCGATGCATTTACCATAGGTGCTACTCTCGAAAACTTAGGTGGACAATTCTATATTGGGGTTTACTAAACTTTAGTCAAAAGAGAATTCATCAACTGGTTTGTAGAGATACCAGCACAAAATCACTGCACACTTTCACTATTTATAGCGAGAATTAGAACTTGAATTGTTTAACACTCCCCGCAGTTCCTTGGAATTGCCGGGAGTGTTTTTTCATCTGAGAAATTTATCCTATAGAATAGGACTCTAATCAGGGAGCAAAAAACTATTTCAGCTGAATGCTCTTTTTAAACTTAATATCGGCAGAAGAGCTACCCACCCATATTTCAAATTCTCCACGTTCCATAACCCACGATTTTGCTTTGGAATTGAAATACCTAAAACTCTCCTCATCCAACTTGAGTTCTACCCTTTTGGTTTCACCAGTTTGTAAGAAAACCTTCTCAAATCCTTTTAACTCCTTCAAGGGACGAGGCTCTTTACTAACAACATCGCGCACATATACTTGCGCAATTTCAGCCCCGGCATACTTTCCACTATTCTGAATGTCGAAACTAACTTTAACCTCTCTTTTTTCTGGTGATAAAATCTCTACCTCCAGATTACTGTATTCAAACTGAGTATAAGATAGTCCAAACCCGAAAGGAAAAAGTGGCTCTACTTGATTCTTGTCATACCCTCTATATCCTGTAAAAATACCCTCACGATAGTATACCTTGCGTTCGTGACGAGTCTCATCATAATTGCCATAAGCCGGAGAATCCTCCCACCGTTTCTCGATGCTAAATGGAAGCTTTGCCGAAGGATTCACTTTACCTGCAATAATTTCAGCAATAGCCTGTCCTCCTGCTTGCCCAGGATACAAAGCATGCAAAACACTTTTTACACGGTCTATCCATTTCGTCATATTCACTGCCCCCCCTGCTATGATATTCACTATGATATTTTCGTTTACTTTTGCAAGCTCATTGATTAAATGATCTTGTCCAAAAGGAAGATCGAAAGGTCTATCACGACCTTCCAGTTCGATAGCTCCATCTAGCCCTGCACTAAAGATCACAAGATCCGAATTTGAAGCCAATCGTACTGGTTCAGAGAAATCAATATCCGATTCGTAGCAATACCCCATACGGATTTCGGATGGACTAGAACGGCGATTGGTATACTCAAGTTTAACATCAACCGCTTCACCAACTTTTACTTGTATACTCTTTTCTCCAAAATGAAACGAGCTAGAAGTAGATGCATCAATAGCGACTTCACCATTCAGGTAGAGTATATATCCACCTTGCGTATTGACAAATAGATGGATTGTGCCCGCTTGTTCAGGAGTTATCAGTCCCTCCCAAACCACTTTATAATTTTCACCAAGTTCAGTCAGTCCATGAGGAGCACCCCACCATTCATAATTTACAGTTCGCTCTACCTGTTCCTTTACCAAGGAATTTGAACCACCTAGTGTGGCCCCAGAAGAGGCTATAATAGCCACATCACTACGCCCAGCCGCTTTTGCTTGCTCCCTTAATAAGCTTAGTTCCGCCTCAGAAAGGGCATTCTCATCAAGCTTGTAATAGGAGGCCTTTAAACCTCTATCACCTGTTGCAGTCACAAATCCACCTTTTTCAAACAACTTGGTTTTGAAGCGGTTTGATATTCCCTCGTGGTAATATACAGTACTATTTGGATACTGTGCGATTACGCCCTCTAATAGTGAAGTCACATGCCATGGATGCACCTTTGAGCTTCCTCCTCCTCCATAGGTAATACCTTGAACATTATAAAATCGATCTGTCACTAAATTGTGGTTAGCAGTAGGCCCTATTACAGCGATGGTTTGAGGATCAGTAATTGGAAGAAATGATTCATCATTCTTGAGTAGAATAATTCCCTCTCTGGCTCCTTCCAGCGCTGCCTTGTTGGCAGCTGGATTATAGGTGGGAATATGGGTTAGCTTTTGTTCTCTATCAAAAAAACCCATTTCAATACACGGCCCATAAATTCTGCGTATTTTCTCATTGATTAGTTCGACAGATAGCTCACCACTCTCGATAGCAGGAATCATTTTCTCACGATTGAACCATCGCTTACTACCCATTTCAAGATCGAGTCCATGAATGGCTGCATTCATAGAGTAAGTACATGCCCAATCTGACATTAACATACCTTTAAATCCCCATTCGTTACGAAGCACATCTACATTGAGGAATCTATTTTCGGTACAATAGACTCCATTCACCGGATTATAACCCGTCATAAATGCCTTTACATCTGCTCGTTTAATGGCAGCTTCGAATGGAGGAAATGTAATTTCTCGCATCGTTCGTTCATCAATTTCACTACTAACTCTATACCGATCAAACTCCTGATCATTAACTGCATAGTGTTTTATCGTTGCAATGACTCCACCCTCCTGTACTCCTTTTATGAAAGGTACAATCATTTCGGTAGCTAAGTAAGGGTCTTCGCCATAATACTCAAAGTTCCGAGCTCCTTTCGATGCCCGATAATTATTAACCCCTGGTGCCAGTAAAAAATGAATGCCTCTAGCACGCCACTCTTGGGCATACATTGCACCTACTGTAGCCAATAAATTGCGATTCCAAGAGGCAGCTGTTGAAAGTGCTGATGGAAAAGCTGTAGCTTTACCGAAAAGTCCCCACGAAGAGAGGCCTAGCGGTCCATCGGCAAGCTTAAATGCAGGAATACCCAATCTTTCACAGGGGTGAAGATAGAAATCTTGATACCCTGCAAGTAAATCAATTTTTTCTTCAAGAGACATTCGATTTACTAAGTCTTCAACACGTTCTTCTACGGTTGCATTTCTATCCCTAAAAAGGTATTCGTCTTGTGCCTTTGATGGAAAGACAGTTAGACAAAAAAGAGCGAGAAAGAAAATAAATTTAGTTTTAAGGTGTAACATAAAAACAAGGTTCATGTACAGTTCATCCCCATAGAGCATAAACTGTGATTAATAGTATAGAATTAAAATCGATATAAAGTAATCTACTCTATCGCTTTCTTAAATAAGCTTCGATGACTCACGAACTTATCCTTCGTAAAAGTTGGTAGATTAAAGCTCTGAAATAGATTGGTATAATAGTCACAACTCTTCTGCGGCAACTTAAAGGGTTTACTGAACAATCCACTTTGACTATCCAGACGTGTAAAGTAAGGTACTGTATAGAGACCATCATCGCGTCGCGAACTAAATACCATCCAATTGCCACAGCTAGAGAAGCTATGATAGCTCTCTGTATCTTCACTGTTTATTTCATCGGCTTTGCGCCAGCTATTGGTTTCAATGCTGTAGATTATTAAATCGGCTTCGGGATGCCAGATAGAGAAGTTTCCATAATCCGATAAAGTAGCGACTACGAATTTACCATCCGGAGATGGTTTCGGAAAAGAGATTGACTTTTCCAATTGAACAGCATCAATCAACAACCTTTCATTAAAGAAATGTTCCATTTCAACATCAAAATCAATAGCATAAAGGCTATAATAGATTGAATCAATGGAACACGCTTTTACCCCTTTGGATGCTACCGTATAGTAGAGTGTTTTACCATCAGCAGACCACTCTGGAAATGTTTCAAGCCTATCTGTATTGTGTAGTATGGGAGAAGTAATTATTTTTTGAGTCAATACATTGTAGAGTACAATATCACTTGCCACATCGGCAACTTCTACCGGTTTAGTTCCTGTTACATGAAAATATTGATTGATTTCATTCGTAGAGTAGGCAATGTATTTTGCAGAAGGATGCCACGAGGAGTACGTAGTACCAGATAGTAACTCCTCATTGGCATTAAATTGTATTTTATCAATCTCTTCTCCCCTTTTAATGAGAGTACCACTACTCTTTCCACGAAGATGAAGCATCATATTCTCTGTAGAATGATTGGCGTAAGTATGGCAATTCATACAGCCCTTATTCGTCTGGTTGTTGGTTAATATTTCCATTTCATCGAAAGAGGTGAGGTCGCGTTGATAAATCCCCATTTCACTCCACAACTCATAACCTGGAGCTATTAATCGATACGATAAGTAGGGGTCAATCCATTCGGTAGAAAACCGATTAACAATCTTGTTATACTCTCTCCATTCGCCATCTTTTAGGATGGAAACTACACAACTAAAGCTATCATGTCTATTCAACTTATTCCAGATACTTTTAGAAATTGATATAGTAGGTTTCGAAGATGAGTAGGTTGCTACAATCTGCTCATTAACCAAAAATTCCAAATAATAATAGTCACCTCTATTTTTAATTTCAAAAGAGATGGGTGCTATATTGGGGGGTAATAGTACATCGGTATAGTCGGGAGTAATAACCAAACGCTCTTCTACCACCATTCGCTGGTTGGGTATAGGCTTACAGCAACTAAAGAAGAGGCCGATGAGGGCTAATAAAGGAACGATTTTATTTCTCATTGTGTAACTACTTTGGAGCCATAAGGGCTAATAAAATGAATGTAATAGAAAAGAGTCGTTTTATATTTTACCAACTCGCTCCTATTTCCTGACGAATTCCTATAAGTTTTCCCATAATTCTCATAGTCAGAAACGGCCTTTGCAGAGGGTTCTATACCGATTTTTTCGAATTGCTCTCGAGGCATAGCTGCTTTAAGTAGGGCAAGTGCCTGATGGTATAAATCGGGTATTCCGTTCGCATAGAAAGTCTCAATAAGATGAGCGTTTTCTGCAAAATCAAGCAGCCTGTTGGACAAAAGAAGGGATACTAACAGCAATTCGGCACTCTGCTTGGTATGCAAGTCATATCTAGATAGATAAAGCAAATCACGGCTTAAACTAAAAATATTAGTAAATTGTGTAGTGCTCTCTAGATGAGGTAGAGGTTTAGGATAGGTGGAGCGATCAATGAACGTTGAATATTCACCACTAAAGAGTGTTTTATTCAACTTGTTCTCAAACTTGTGAGCTATTTTATCACGGCCCAGCTGTTGATTATAAAATTGTAGATAGGATAAATTAATCCGATTTAGACCCGATGTGGTAGAGGATTCCCATATTAAGCGATGGGCCTCATTATAAAATCCTAGCGCAGCATAAAGATGATGGGAAAAAGCATTGCGCATTTCACCTACTTTCGCACTTATAAATAAACCTTCCTCCCCAAATCTTTGAGGGTAATCCAATACCTCATAGGCTAATCTATCCGATTTGATTAAAGAGAGGTTTATGGCATAGGTTTTAAGAATATTCGAATGGGGATATTTAGAAGCAACATGAATCAGATCATCCCAACGTTGTTCATTCATACAGCGTTCAATATTTATTAATACCTTCTCACGGGGATTGTATTCTTTTAGAAAGAGTGCTATTGAACAAACAACTGTTACCAAAAAGGGTATACTATAGGCTCTAAATCGAAACAAGGCCATAACAAATGTAAGGCTTGTTATAGAAAGTATTACGATTGTCTCTCGTTCAGCAAGAGAACGATAGTAGTAGTTCCAAGGCATTACGGCAAGATAAGACTCAACAAAGGGTAGTAGTGCCAAAGTGAGTGGTAAGCAGACAAGGAGCACTCTAGTTTTCTGTTGAACAAGAGTAAAAACAACAAAAAGAAGAGCCCAGAGTCCAACAAGGTAATAAAGAAAGAGTAGAGATAAGAAGCTGTATATAAAATGAGTATGGAGCTTGATTCTGACAGAAAGAGTGATAAAAAGAAGCGTAATAAGGGTAGCAAATAGGGGTATTAAGCTAAAATGGGGTGAAACCGAGAAAGCCATCAATACAGAAACAGGAATAAGGGCTGTAGTAAATAGGGAGATGCTACCATTTTTTATCCAGCCTATTTTTGGTAAGAGATGGTGAATTAAAAATAGCTCAAACAACAGTAGTGCGGAGATAAATAAAGAGAAGTAAAGGTAGTAAGCAGAAAACTGAAGGGCTAAGTTATCGAGTAAACGAGCCAGCCAACCAGATTCCCCCAGAAGTAAAATCAGCGCTTCACTGTTTAAGAAGAGAGATGATTTGGCACCCAAAGCATATATAGTATGCGCAGCTAGCACAAAAATTATATAAAAGAGAATCCCAAAGATTAGAGACGCCAAAAAGAGTTTTCTTATCATAGAAGATTTATTGAGTTTAATCAGAGCGTGTCAACATTGCAATACCTCTTTTTAATTCTAGGTATTATTCCTTCGTTTTAACACATAATAGAATACAATAGAGCAACCCATAGGTTGCTCTATTGTAGAGATCAGTCAAAAATTGAGTTATCGATAACCCTCATTTTGCGTTAAATTCGGATTCAAATCAATCTGAGCTTGTGGTATAGGGTAACGTACATTTGCCGATTCGTAGGCCGAAGAGCGACAAATAATGTTAGTACCTTGGTAAGGCAGTTTAGCATCAGCATCCCATTTCATACCAAGAATAGGTTCATTCATCACTTTAAGTGCAATCTCCTGATTGTTATCGCGGAAACGACGAATAGACCAGAAACGTTTACCTTCAATAGCAAGCTCTACCCGATATTCATTGCGAATACGTTGGCGAAGATCTTCGACCGAAGCAATATAGGTAGGTAAAGAAGGGTTAGACGTTTGAATTTCAGGCATTCCAACACGACGACGAACACGATTCACAGCATCCATAGCTTCAGATGTAATCGTTTTTTTATCTTCAGTTACTGCCTCGGCATAAACCAAAAGAACTTCAGCAAAACGATAAATGGTAAGGTCTTTATCTCCTCTCCAAGCACCAACATAATTGGTTGTCACTGTTTGGTCCAAATATTTCTTTTGATTATAGCCTGTTGCAGTTGCATCCCCATGAGTACCAATACCTGTTGGATAAGTACTTCCTCCATCGGGTAGCATGGGAACCGTATAGACAGTCATATCCCAGCCGGGAAGATAATCACCATTGGCTAAAACATTTACAGCCAAACGTGGATCACGGTTTTTAAACGGATCTTCTTCATTATAAAGCGTAGAACGAGTAAGAGGTGCTCCTTCAATATCTTCAAAGGCATCAACCAATGATTGTGTAGGATTTACGCCCCCCCAACCAACAGTAGGAAAAGAGCCCCAACCTAATTGACCATTATTAGCAACATCTACTTTGTAACGGCGGCACATAATCATTTCGGCATGACGATCTGAACCTTCCCAGAAAAGTTCTTCATAGTTACCCGTTGCATTGTTCTCATCCCAAAGTTCATAGACACCTAAGTCGATAATTTTCTTGGCAGTAGCAGCAGCCTCAGCATAAGTTACGAAACCGTAAGTCAAACCTCCGCTGGTAGCAGGGAAACTAGCAAAATAATTTTGCATATCCATCAAAATAGTTAGTGCAGCACCTTTAGTTAAACGTCCATATCGAGTCGAAGATTGAGTAACAGGAAGTTTGTCGGCAGCAAACTCAAGATCGGCCTTTGTTTTAGCATAAACCTCAGCAATGGGAGTACGCTCCAAAAGCAGCTGGTCTAAGTCTAAAGGCTCATCTGTATAAGGAACATCCCCGTAACGTTGCATCAATAAGAAGTAAAAGTAGCCTCTCAAAGCACGTGCCTCAGCAATCACAAGATCGCGTTCTTCTTGGGTAGCCGAAGTTACCAATTCTATTTTTTGAAGGGCAAAATTACATTTACGAATGGCAGTATACTCAGTCCCCCATCCAAAACCTGAGGGATCATAGATACCTCTAGCCATATTGCCTTCTGCCCATTTAATACCATGTACTAAATCATCGCTATTGATATCGGTATCACACATGTTATAACTGGGGAATGAGCGATAAATATCACCAGTAAAAGCCTCTGCATCATCTATACTCTTCCAGAAGCTAGCATCTGAGAGCTCTTCCAAAGGCATTCTGTCAAGAAAATCAGAGCAGGAAGTTAGCCCCAATGAAAATATAGATAGGAATAAAAATATTTTTTTCATATTTCTGTTAAATTAATTTAGTATTTATACCAACATCTGTCAAGGTTGGTCGCTATTAATGGCTAAAAACCGACTTTTAGACCTAATGAATATTTCTTAACATTGCCATAAACGGCTCCTCTACCTGAAGATACAATTTCTGGATCCCAATCATCCATACCAGTGAAGGTCAATAAATTTTCTCCAGAGAAGTACACCCGAATATTTTGCAAACCTAAAGAGCTAACTGCTTTCTTAGGAAGCGTATAACCTAAAGTTAAGTTCTTCAAACGTACATACGAAGCATCTTGTAACCAATAGGATGAAGTCTCGAAGTTAATCTGATCAGAATTGGTTATACGTGGATAAGTTGCATCTAAATTATCTGGAGTCCAGCGATCTAAGTGACGAGAAAGTACCTTTCCACTATTAAAGAAAGCAAATGAAGCTTCATTACTTAGATAAGCATCTACGTCAAATACTCCTTGGAAAAACATTTGGAAATCAAAATTTTTCCACGAGGCACCCAAAGTAAGTCCTGCAGTTACAGAGGGGTAGTTCTTACCAATAACCATACGGTCTGCACCAGTAATTGCACCATCGCCATTCAAATCTTCATATTTAATATCACCTGGTTGCTCTCTCCCAGTTCGTAATGCACTGTTACTTACATCGGCAGCATCTCTAAAAAGACCAATAGCCTTGTAGCCATAGAAAGAACCAATGGATTCACCTTCAATAAACCAGTAAAGGCTATTGTCAGGGTCAGCACCCTCTGTACCTCTCAGCTCAGTAATTTCATTTTTAGTATAACCGATATTGGCCGATGCTGTAAACTTAACTTGATCAAATGTATCGTTGTAGTTAATATTAAGATCAAAACCGGTATTTCTTACAGCACCTGCATTTTGTTGAGGTGCACTTGCTCCTAAAATTGAGGGTACAGGAAGTCTAAGAAGCATGTCGCTAGTCTCCTTGCGGTAATAAGCCAATTCGAAAGAGAGTTTATTTTGCAAAAATCCAGCTTCAATCGCTGCCTCATAATTCGTTACAGTTGCCCAAGAGAGTTGTCTATTTACATAGCGTGCCTCATTTACAGTAGCGTATTGAGCATCTCCAAAAATATAGCTACTGTAACCGTACGAATCAACAGAGGCATAATTTGAATCAATCTCTTCATTACCTGTTTGACCATATCCTAAACGAAGTTTAAGGTTAGATAACCAATCTACATTCTGCATAAATTTCTCTTGCGAAATACGCCAAGCTGCAGAGAATGAGGGGAAGTACCCCCAACGATTTCCAGCAGGAAAGCGTGAAGATGCATCTGCACGAAGATTAGCTTCAAATAGGTATTTATCGGCATATGCATACTGAATCCGACCAAAATAAGAGAGACGTGCCAAATCATTACCTCCCGATTGATTAAACTGATTGGCAGGATCGAGAGTATTCAACGATTCTGAAAGATCATTGTTACCACCCCCTGTACGAGAAGCTTGTGCGAAGCGATTGGTCAATAGGTATTGCTCATAACCTCCCAAAAAAGCCACATCGTGCTTTCCAAAGCTTTCGTTGTAATTCAAAAGGGCTTGAATCGTTTCTCGAGTAATGTACTGACTATTGTCATACCCTTCACGCTGAGTCAAAGGTGACCCTCCATACGAATAGGCTTTTTGGAAACCGGTGTTGTGGTAAATATTTCCACGATTGGCATAAACTCCTCTTAAACTCAAATTAGGCAAGAAGTTAATCTGTGCATACGTATTGGCTGTATACTCGTAATTTCTATACTTTCTACTACCTTGAAGCTCCATGGTTGCAACGGGATTGGCCATACCGGCATAAAAATAATCCGATTCGGTAGCATCCGTAAATACCGAGTAAATAGGAGCCAAACGATTGGTGTATTGTCTTAAACTCTCGGGTGAATCCCAACCCATATTATTTGTCGAGATGTAGCCTGAAAGATTCATACCCACCTTAAACCACTTAACCACTTCAGATTCAACATTAAAACGCATATTGTTTCTGCTGTAATCATTGGCCGATGTATTTCCATCTTGATAGGTTAAGCCAAGCGATCCTGAATAGACAGTCTTGTCCGATCCACCACTGATAGACATGTAGTGTTGCGTTTCGGCAGTGTAGCGTTTAAATGTTTCATCGTACCAATCGGTATCTGCATGGGTATAAGGCGATGAACCATCTTTGTATTTTTGAAGATCTTCGGGCTTAAAACGAAGTTCAGAGTCGGTTATATTCGGATTCTGATTTCTTTGTGATTCGTTGTAAAGAACTGCATAATCGTAAGAGCCTAGGTAATCAGGCAAAACCGTTGGCGTAGCTACTGTAAAACTACCGGTGTAGTTTACATTAACTCGTTGACCACTTTTTCCTCGCTTAGTAGTGATTAGAATAACCCCATTAGCAGCTTGTACCCCATAGATAGCCGAAGAAGCAGCATCCTTAAGTACCGAAATACTCTCTACATCATTGGGATCAATGTTATTCATATCACCAGGAATACCATCGATAATAACAAAGGGGCCTCCGGCATTAATCGTATTCTTACCACGGATGGTAATACTGGCAGTTTGGGAACCAGGGCGACCGGAGTTTTGAACAGCTACCACCCCTGGAATCTGACCTTGGAGTGCCTGAGAAACACTTTGTAAAGGGCGATTCTCAATCGCTTTTTGATTTACCGTTGCAACCGATCCTGTAAGATTGGCTTTCTTTTGGGTACCATATCCCACCACAACAATTTCATCAACAGTAAGAGCATCTTGCTTTAGGACAACCACAATATCTCCTCTATTATTTACTTTGACCAGCTGTGTTTCAAGACCCACATACTTAATTTCGAGCTGTGCAGATGTAGAAACACCTGGAATGGAGGCTATTCCGTCAAAATCGGTCAATGCACCATTGGTTGTACCAACTACCACAACTGTTGCACCAATGACCGGAGTAACGCCATCTTCTTCAAAAACTTTGACTTTTACATCGATGGTTTGCTGCGTAGCAGCCTGAACTGCAAGCGCATGATTTAAATCTTCAGGAGCGGCTATTGCATTACCTGCGTACGAAAAGAGTGCAGTAGCAATAAACATGTTCCTTACAAACATGAAACGTTTGTTCATAATAAAAATATTTAAGAATTAATAGTTATGCCGATAGTGCTCAGCGTTTTATCTCATTGTATGATTCTTTATCATGTAGTATTTATTACCAAAAAACGAACAATTACCTTTACAAAACTCCTGAAATTTTAAACAAATAATCTATATATATGTAAATATTGTGCGAATATATATAAAAAAACGTCTCCGGAAGCGTTTTCGTAAAAAATTAATTTAAACTCTTAAATAATATTGTAATATAAAAAGAAAGGCACTTTTACAAACTGGTGTAGCTTATAAAAATGCCTCATCGATTGGTTTATTCTCCCTCAAGAAGGGCTATTTTCGTTACAGAAATAGTAGAATCCACCCCTTTGGCTCGGAATTTCAATAGCTTATCATTACTATCCTCCCGCATCACATGCAAAGTTACCCAGCTTTCACCCTCCTTATTTTGTTTTAATTCATAATCACGTCCCTCAAAATAGATTTTTACAACTCCAGCTTTTTTATCCACTGAGTCAAAACAGACATGTAAGCTACCTATCATACCAGCTGGAGGAGTTATTTGAAGGTCAACTTCCTCTCCACTCCATCCCTCTTTAAGGTGATATGTAACCCCTTTTTTTAACTCTGCTTGAGATTCTCGCTCCCTCTCAACGTAGAGAAGTGAATTTTCAAATCCTACTGGAGCACTACTTTTGAGAGGCTCCACATAGCGAAACATCTTTTGTAAAGATCCCCGATCTAGCTCGTAGGTAGGCTGAAAATCTTCACTTTCCATGTAATGAATGATCGATTTTTTAAGTTGTTGAGCAACTAAATTAGTCTGCTCCGAAAGATTATAACCAGTAACTAACAATTTACCTTTTCCTACTTTCAGTTCAAAGATCGAAGCAAGTTTATTGTTCCGATGAAAATCATCGACAGGTTGTGCCATGGGCTTGTAGTTCTCGGCGAATTCATTTATATAAAAAGCTCTTGCTCCCTTGTATATAGCCTCCCACTGCCAGTTGCTATGTGACTCTGTTGGAAATTGATTAAAAACCGGATGCTTGTCACGAACCACTAGCCCAATCGTATTTTTACTCTGCCCTGGAAAGAAGGTCAGAGACCAGTAAAGAGGATAAAAGCTTAACTTATCGCAAGTTGTTTCATCGCCGAGTGCCGAAGCATCCAACAAAACTTTCTCACCTCGCTCTAATGCATCAATCACGGATTTATCAAAACGATTGGCCATCAGTAGCCTATCCTCTTTCCTCTCATTCTTGTGAACCGGATAAACCCAGATAGACCACGCGTTCAAAACCTCTCGATTTTTAAGAGAAAGATTTACAGTCAGTTGGGTTGCTTTCTTCACAGCCGAAAGATTGCATCTAATTTCACCTACTAAATCGGAAGTCGAGATTTGATGGAAACTTGGAGGAAACTCACCCGAGGCAATCTCGTTCAGGAGTTCGTCCTGTATACTCCAACAAAGTACATCGCTTATCGGATGCGTACCATGATGAGCCAATTGTACACCAGCCTCAAATTGTTCTTCATTGGACCAAACAAATTTCTTTACCCGCAATAAGGGTACAATCGTATCATGATGCATCTTAAATTGTTCGGGAGTTGTAATCCCTTTGCTATCATAAAAGACATCCAACCACCCTATCAAAGCTTCGCCCTGCCCCTGGTAATCTTGCATACTAAGCAATTGAATACCGGCACACGAAGGCGTACGTAAAAAGGACTCTATTTCATACTTATACATGATCTGGTTGAGTGCACCCGATGCAGCCACGAAGTCAGCATTCTGCTTCTCTATTTTATTTGCCTTTGCTGTTTCATAAAACTCCTCAAAATTTCGTGCCTTCAGTACTCCTTTATACTTCTTAATCTCACTCCATTTGGGATAGACTGGCCACTGCCCTATTTCGTGCGAAAGAATGGGAATCGTAGCTTTCGAATAGACATCTTCAAAATCCCAAGCAGTCGATGCTCCCCCTCGCAATCCGCGTGTAGAGCCTAACTTATCAATGTAGTGCGTAGCCATATATTGATCGGTTGGCATTATTTTACGAGCAGTCGATACGGAGTAGAGTCTTCGTGAATCTCGCTCTTTAAGAGGTTTTATCCAAGACTCCATCACCTCAAAGTCTGAATTACCCAATTCATTCCCAATGCACTGCATTACAAAAGAGGCATGATTGCCATAAACCCTCAACATTCTCTCCAGTTCAAGTTGCACATATCTGTCAGCCGATGGATTTTTACCCAATCCTTGGGGCAAGCCTTTGGTCAACATATCGGGTCGAGAGGGTTGTTCTATCCCCATCCACCAATCAATCCAAATGGTTTCGGCCTGTATGTAAATACCCAATCGATCGGCAGCTGTAAATGCCGCAGCAGGTGGGCACCACGAATGGAAGCGTACATGATTCAGACCATACTCTTTGTAGATTCGAAAGATACGCTCCCACTCCTCTACCTCGCAAGAGGGGTAACCGGTTAAAGGAAAGTGTACACAATCTAAGTTACCTCGCAAAAAGACTGGTTTATTATTGACCAGAATTTTCGAGTTAGAGTGGGTAATCTCTCTAAATCCAAATTCAATCGTTCGACTATCAATGATTTTCCCTTTTTCTACAATCGATGCAGTTAATACATAAAGATTCGGATTCACATCACACCAAAGTTTGGTATCAGCCGGCATCACTGCGCTAAATTCAATCGGATTCTCTCCTTTAACCACTTTAAGTGGCTCTCTCTTTGTAAAGTGAGTTGTCTCCACGCCCCGCTCCTTCAGTGTCCACACAATTTCAGCATTCATCTCTCTCGAAGTTGTATTAAACAGAGTATCCACCGCTTTCAATTCAACCCCATTTTGGGTAGAAGTATATACTTGCGGATTAGAAAACCGTACCGCGGATAAGGGACGAATCTCTATTTTACCTACAATGCCATTCCATATAGACTGCGTGTACTCGGTGTATACATGACCCTTGTCGCCAATATTGTAAATCATCTCGTTGTTTACACGTATAGCCAAGTGATGTGTACCTGCCGTTAACCTCCCTAAATTATGACTATGGGGAGTAGAAAGTGCATCTTGCATCGATATTTCCTTCCCATCGAGGTAGATTCTCGACTCCCAAAGGACACGTTCCAGTTCAAGTACAATCTCTTTTCCACTCCAAGCGTGAGGTATCTCTATTTTTCGGGAGTACCAAGCAGGCCCAATGTATTTATACTCACGTGTAAGAATTCCAAAATCGGATCCTACACTCGCTTCCCCGTACTTGGCTTGATCCGTTGTACCCGGTAGTTTTATTTTTAGAGGAAGTTCTCGATTCGCCCAATTCTCATCAATCCCTTTGTCTGCTTCATCCAGACTAAAGTTCCACTCACCAGCCAGTGATTGCACCTCTTGTGCAACAAGGACGTCGTTTATTGAAAATAGGGCAATCCCCCCCATGATTAAATAGTAAAAAAAGGTTCGCATAATGGCTCTTAGTTTAAGGTAAATCGTTCGTATTATTCATCATTTTCACAATCTCATCCAAAGAGAGTGATACCTGTGGATTAAAGTCCGCACTCAACATGTAGGATTTTAAGCTGTACAACAACTGTTTTGCCTCCACACGTTTTTCCATATCGCTCCAAAAATCGATCGTAGAAACCAACAGGCTGCCCTCTCCGACTTTAACCTCAAAAACAAGAGCCAACGAACGATTCGTAAACCAATCGTCAATAACCCGCACAAGGGGGCTAATCTGTGAAGAGAACTTCGATAGTTCAATGGCATTGGAATGGCTCATGGCATCCCACCATTGATAATCACTGTGATAATTGGTCGGAAATAGGGATAACGCCGGGTGTTCGGGATTGCACAATATACCCAAGGTGTGTGGTGCTTGTCCCAGAGTCCATGCCGTATTCCAAAAGATAGAAGAGAATCCCACCTCTATTTCACCACCCAAGGTTTTATTCAAACTACCCTTTTTAAGTGAGAGTAAAACCTTTCCTCCCTGTTGCAGCCTTTGAATAGCAACCGCATCTAGCTTATCGGTTATAAGTAGCTTTTCCTCTTCATTTAGTTGGGGAGGATGAGCAGGATAACACCAGAAATTCCAACGGTTTTCAAATTCGCCCGTCTGAATGACCAAGGTTAGTGCGGAGGGGGTTAAAATTGAATTCAAAGAGATATCTAAACTTCCCAACTCAATGCAATTACCAATCCCAATTTTGCTGTGTGCCAAAGAACCGGCTGCTATCTCCTTACCTTGATTGGTTTGCAAGCGCCAATAACTGCTCTCTACCTGAAGTGTATCAGCACCAAAATGAGCGATTTCCACCTCGCCAATAAGCCTCTCCTCATTCGTATAGATGAATTTAGGAACGCGCAACAAAGGAACTGTAGAGTTGCAAAACTCTTTATAAGCTTGGGGAGTAACATACCCTTTCTCTTCCCAAAAGGCATCAAGTACCCCTACCAAAGCAGTACCTTGCCCGGGAAAGTCAGATAAGCCCAATAGCTGAAATCCACCAAAATCTTTGGTCCGGAGAGCTGCTTCAATATCAGCTTTGTAGCACAACGTTTGAAGTTTTCCCGACGCCCAAAGAAAACTATCAGCGAGGTGAATCAGGCCATTTTCTTTCAAACTTTCTTGAAAGATTTCAAAGTTCTTGGCACGCATAACTCCATCGTATTTTTCAATCTCTTTAAAATTAGGATAGGCACACCACTGTCCTATTTCGTGACTAACCACAGGCTGAGAGAATCTATTTATATAAGTAGACCAGTCATAATCTGAGCGAGGAGCTTGTGCATTTATAATGCTTTTAAGCCCTTCTCCCCACCCTTGAACCCGAGGAGTAGGGTCACTCAAGAAATCATTTACAGACAGATTGGGCCATCCTCCACTCGATGCATACAACCTGCGTGAATCACGCTCTTTCCAACTCGAAACAAATTGGGTCAAGTAGTTGTGACTTCCAGCTCCAGCAGGTTCATTTCCATGCATCATCATACAGAAAGAGGGGTGATTTCCAAATTCACGCACGATTGCCTCACTCTCTTCCCAAATAAACCCATCCAAAGCGCGACCATCGCCAATGGTGGTGGATTGATTGGGCCACGTAGAGCATTCAACTTCCAAATAGAGTCCCATTTCATCGGCTGCTACAAAAGCTGCTTTGGGTGGGCACCAAGAGTGAAAGCGAATGTGATTTAATCCATGATCGAGTGATGCTTTGAATATCGTACGCCAAGAATCAACATCGGTAGGGGGATATCCCGTTTTGGGAAATACAGCACAATCCAAAGTACCCCGCAAGAAGAGAGGTCGCCCATTAATGGTTAGCTTGCCTTCTGTAACCTTAAAATCACGGAATCCAAATCGATCCTGATAAGAATCTTTGGTCTTCGCCACTTCATCTTCAAGAGTCAACGTTAAGTCGTATAGATTGGGGGTAAATTCATCCCATAACTTCAGCCCCCCATTTAATGCAAGATAAGCTTCCACCTCATTAGAACCAGGTTGAAGTTCAATGCTCTTCTCGACAATTTCATTCTCAACTTCAAGCTTTAAAAGAGCCTTTACACGCTCCTGCTTGCGGTTTATTAAAGTGGTTTTAACGGCAACTCTCTTCGTCAATCTTTCAGGATAAATAGCCACGTGGTTGATATTTACCAAAGGTTTTGCCTCGAGGTAGATAGCACCCACAATCCCATTCCAGTTTCCTTGGGTATGATCGGATAGGCTGTGAGAGTTCACCCCCGGGTCAATCTGCTTAATTTGATTATCGACACGAAGAGTCAACAGATGTTTCCCTGGGGTTAGTTTATCAGTCAAATCATACCGGTGGGGAGCTCCTAACGCATTTTGCATCCCTATTTCCACATCGTCTATCCACAATCGGGTTTCCCAGTGGCATCTTTCCAGAAAGAGTGAGAGATCTTTATTTGCCCAGTTCTCTGGAATCACAACCTCCTTTTTATACCAAGCGACTCCTTTGTAATAGGTAACAGGTTGCAGCCAAAAAGGAACTCTTTCATGACCCGGTTGGCGATATTTATAATAGCTATCGTTCTTAAAATAGGAGGAATCTATAATGCTACCCGTCCAATCGGTATGGAGAGAAATCTCCTCACCCAATCCATTTGATGTCATGGAACCAGGCAATTGTATGAGTTGATTCCATCGGGTACTATCGGTAGTAAACTCCCAATCGCCAGCAAGCGATAGTTTTGTTTCTTGGTTGGTACATGCCATACCAAGCAAAGAGAACAGGCATAATGTTTTTATCGTCATCAATATTTATTTAGTTGTTAGGAAAAGGTCATAAATCACCTCTTTTCATTTATCGACCTTCTCTAAAAATGAAGCGCGTCTAAATTTCTTAAAAAAACCTGACTATCCAGGTGATTGACATCCAGTGTACATACTTTCGTAAAGTAGCTCTTGGCTTTTTCAAACGCTTCCAGTCCCAAATAGCCAAGCCCCATCACATAATAGCAGTGAATTTTATTACGCACATTCAAATCATCCTCCCAAATATCTAAATCGGGTAAAGAGACGGCAAAATAGTCTATTTCACAATGATCAAACAGATGCTTTTCTCCATGATTAATAAGCTTGTTAAACCTACTTTTTGCCTGATCCATCTGGCCCAATGCTTGCCAGGCTAGGCCTTGAAAATAGATGGTTTGAGGGGGTTGATCATTGTAAAAGAAAGCTTGCTGGGGTTCCACTTGGCCCATCGTTGCACGCTGCAAATGGTAGATTGCTTTTGTCTCATCAAGTAGCCCCCTGTAAGCAAGCCCCTTGTAGTAATCGAGCTCATTTTCGTCCAACGTAGAGAGCTTTCCCTCTCCCAAATTAAGTGGGTAGTGATCGATCTGTTGAAGCAGATTCACCGCCTCCTGAAAATCACCTGCTTTCAGCGCTTTTTTGGCTAGCTCCATGTGACAGAGTGTATATTGTCGGCCTATTTTTCCCTCGCCTCCTTCCCAAGGGTGGAAAGTACGTGAAGCAATTAGTTGCTTGGCCTCTTCGTATCTTCCCAACAAATTGAAAAGCGTTATGCGTTCAATCGACAAATCGTCACGCTCCGCTACTTGTGTCGGATGCTTCTCTAAAAAGGCCAAACGTTCAAGATGCTCCATTCCCCTCTTTTTGTACAATTGGTCCAACTCCATCAAGAGGCGGGCATCAGTTGTATCCAAATAAAAAGCGCGTTCAAGTAGCTCACGTGCCTCCTCTTTACGATCTCTTTTGTTGTAATAAGCTAAGGCAAGATTACGCAAAACGGTAGGAAACTCAGGATTCAATTGATAGGAGCGTTCCCAGCAATCAATCGCATCACTGTATTGGCGAGCGGCATACCAAAAATTACCCAAATAGTAGGGTGCAAAGGGATCCGAAGGGTCTATTACCATTGCATGTTGAAGGATAAGAACCTCTTGAATGCGATTGGGGAAACAGCCGTCTGGAGAGATCTGAGCGGCTTTTTTAGCATATTTTTTCGCTGCTTGGGCATCTCCCATCTGTGTAGCAAAATAAGCCAATGCATAATAGGTCATTGGATAAAGCGTAGGGCCATGTGCATCACATTCCAAAAGAAGCTGACTCGCCTCGTTGTAAAATCCTGCTTCAGCAAAATCAAGGGCATAAGCCAAATAGCTATGAGGATTTCCACGCATCAACCCTTTCAGCTCCTTCAAAATAGCTTCATCGTTGGTAAGCAGATAGTGTTCAAAGCGGCACCCCATATTAAAGGAGTCAATGCGTAAAGAGTCTTGGATAAGAGTCAATGCCTCATCAATCCGTCCCAATTTACGCAAGAGAGATGATTTCAATTGGCGGGCTTTGTGGTTATGCCAGTTGCGAATTAAAGAGCGATCAATCCGATCGAGCGCATCCTGCCACAATCCTTTTCGAGAATCAATCCGAGCCAAAGCGTGGTAACCAGCATCTTGCCACGCTGCGTTCCAAGTCGATTTATAGAAAGCATCGTATGCCTCCTCTTGTTTGCCTTGCATATCCAAACACCAACCCAAATTGTAGTACGGCTCACCATCGTAAGGATTGGGGTTTCGAGCAGTCTGGCTCTTCACCGCTTGGCGCAGGTAAAACTCGGCATCCGTAAACTTACCTTTGCGTAGCAAGAGCAAGCCCACCGCATTGTTACAACGAATATCACCGGGTTCGCGGTTCAGTGCCTCCAGGTAGTAATCCAAGGGGTTGTAAGTAGCATGTCTATACTGCTCCAAATGGTGACCTGTTAGAAAAAGCTCTTCAACAGATGCAATCTCTTTGGGGCGCTTCGCCGATTCGGCCGCATTCGGGAGTGGTTTTATATCGACTTTCTCCTCTTGGTAGGTAAGCATCACTCTTCCATCCGCCCCATAAAGCTCAACAATCAGATTTTCGACAGGCTCATCTCCCACCGAAACCTCGATCCGATACGGACTTTCAGGCGAAACATGCACACACTCATCCAAGTAGGAATCTCCTTTTTCGTTCCTAAGCAGCAGCCTAAGTCCTTCGAAAGAAGAGGTTGTGTAGAGTATTATTTGAGCTTTTTGGCCATGAAGTTCCAAATTCACAAGCGCATCTTTGGTGGCATTCTTCACATAACCCACTTCTGCATAAGGCATAAAATATTGTACCCACGATTTCTCTTCGTTGGGCTGCAACCAGGTAAAATCGGGCTGATTATCGGTAAATACGCCCGTCATTAGTTCAATGTAGGGACCATCTTCGTCTGTCAAATTACGATCCCAAGCTCGGCCAAAATCACCATTTCCCCAAGTCCATTGCTTTTTACCTGGCGATACGTGGTGATTAGCCACATGCAGCAAGCCCGCTTTGGCCGACTCCTCATACCCTCCTACAAAATCGTATTTGGATTGAATAGCCATGTAAGAGGTAGGTACGGGTATATTTTTATATTTCGAAATATCGACTCCGGCCGAATAGTCGTGTTTATAGTATTCGCCTGTGGCAATGGGAAAGTTAGATACCGCACGTTTGCCATGATCAAATACTGCATGTACATCGGGTGGAAAAACCGAATGATACCCTTCATTAACCACCACAGCCGGATTTGCCCACCACAAAAACGTTTGTGGAAAAGGCGTTCGGTTGTATACCTTTACCTCGATTTCAATGTAAGCCTTTCCCGGATAAATTCGAAAACCCTGCATGCCTTTGGTATGGAACATACGTTCTACCTCGCTACACCAAACCGTAATACTCCCATCGGAGTGATGTTCAATAAGGCTATCGGTCGGCAAAAAGGTGGTAGGACGGTGATGCTGTGGCCAGTTAAACTCAATTCCCCCCGAAATCCAAGGGCCAGTTAAACCTACCAAAGCTGGTTTTATCACCTGGTTGTAGTAAACAAAATGGCGTCTCTTCACCTTGTCGTAAGCCATCTGAATACGTCCACCCAACTCGGTGAGAATCATGATTTTAAGGTATTCATTCTCGATAAAAACAGCCCGATACTTTTTCTCGCTCTTCGTGTCCGATACACTCTCTATAACCGCATAGGGATAGACGGAACCCGCGCTACCTTGATAGACCCGATTCTCTAAAAATATAGGTTTCTTTTCGGGTTTTCCAACCTCGTATGTGGGCAATACAATAGACTCCTCCCAAGCTTTCACGACTCCTTTTTCATGAACAGTGGGTTGAATCAAATAATGAGTAATCTCTTCCATATTTATTTTTTATTGATTATCTAAAATAAGGTATAGCGCTACCTAGCGATTCTAAAGAGCTATTCTAAAGAGCGATTCTAAAGAGCTATTCTAAAGAGCTATTCTAAAGAGCTATTTTACCAACTCTTGTTCAATCTCCTCCAATGATTTTCCTTTGGTTTCGGGCAGAAAAAAGTGAATAAAAAGGAAACCCATAAAACAGATGGTTCCGTAGACCCAAAAGGTACCCGAAGCTTGGAGCCACTGGTTTAAAAGGGGGAATGTATAGGTCAGCAAAAAACTAGCAACCCACAAAAAGAAGGTAGAAAGCGCCATGGCAGCTCCTCGAATTCGTGCGGGAAAAATTTCGGATAAAATAACCCAGACCATTGGAGCCAATGACATGGCATAACAAGCAATTGCCAATACAACCAAAAGGAGCATGGGGAGCCCCGTTAGTTGGAAATGGTAGAATAGACCCAAAAGCAGGTAAATAAGTCCCAAGCCTACCGAACCAATATACATAAGTGCTCTTCGTCCCCAACGATCCACCGTATAAATAGCTACGAGGGTAAAGAGGAGGTTGGTAACCCCTGTAATGACAATATTCATCAATACATCCGACACTGCATAGCCTGCTGCCGAGAAGATTTCGTGCGCATAATTAAAGATTACATTAATTCCACACCACTGTTGGAAAATAGCCAACACAATACCAATGAACAATACTTGTCTCACCTTCGGATGAAGGAGTTCTTTCCAGTTTGTGGTGCTGGTTTTTTTCATTGATTTACCCACTTCAGCAAGTTGCAAACTAGCATACTCTGCACCTCCTACTTTAGAAAAGACCTTATAAGCCTCCTCTCTCCGGTGGTTTAAGGCCAACCACCGAGGACTTTCAGGTATAAAGAGTGCAAGAATTAAAAAAGCCCCAGCTGGAATTAGCTCAGCCCAAAACATCCAGCGCCAAGCCCACTCTACTCCATGAGCAGAGATCACGTTCACTTCGGGTAAATAGTAGTTTCCTATTTGCCAATTAACAAGCTGAGCCGAAAGAATACCAAGTACGATGGTGAGTTGATTCAGTGAAACCAAACGACCACGAATGGAAGCAGGAGAGATCTCGGCAATGTAAATCGGTGAAATGGTAGAAGCCATACCAATACCCAGCCCTCCCAGTAATCGGTAAGCAATAAAGCCCGTAAAATGATCCACCGCTCCTGTTCCGTAGGCAGAGAGGGTAAAAAAGAGGGCAGCTAGAAGTAACATCTTCTTTCTGCCATATCTATCATTCCAGGCACCGGCAAGCAGAGCACCTACCAAACATCCAATCAAGGCACTACTCATGGCCCATCCGCGCAGAGCAGCCGACGTTTCTATCTCAAAAAAGGGTTCATAGAATATTTTTGCACCACCAATTACCACCCAATCATATCCAAAGAGTAGGCCACCCATGGCCGAAATAAATGTGACAAATAGCAAGTATGATTTTTTGTCTCTATACATAGGTTAATCAGTTAGAAGGTTCAGCGACAAAGGTAGTGTGTAAAGGGAAAACAAAAATGTATTATTGTTTTGAATGCATGTAAAAAACAACTATTTTTGATCGAGTTATTAATTTGTCCATGGGAAATACACTATCAGACGGTTTTAAGGGTGAAAGAGCCATTATTACTCCATACAACATTCGGTTGTATCAGAGTCAAAATCAAATAACCAAACAACTCTATGTTACACACATAGGCTATTATCCAACTGCCAAATTCCATTTTAGAGAGCGTGAGAAAGGGGCGAAAGAGTATATCTTTATTTTTTGCGAAAAAGGAAGAGGATGGATTGATTCAAACAATGAGCGCTTTTATCTAGAGGAAAATAGCTTTTTTATTATTCCTTCGCACACCAAACATGCTTACGGAGCAGATGCAAAAAATCCCTGGAGCATCTATTGGCTGCACTTTGATGGTGACAATGTCGAGATGTTTCAATCCCTCTTAGGAAAGCCTACCTTTATAAGAGCCTCTGCTACGACTCCAAAAAGTGAGTATCTACAACTATTTGATAGCATTTACCAGAATCTGAACCTAGGATATAGTCCCGACAACTTAGAATATGTAAGTTTCTGTTTGATGCATTTTTTGGCCTCACTCAAATACTGTGCCCAACATAGAGAGATCAAAAAAGTAAAAGAGAACGATGTAATACATACGGCAATCCTATTTATTAAAGAAAATCTCGAAAAAAAAACAACGTTGGAAGATATAGCCCAAGCGGTTGGCTACTCCTCTTCTCATTTCAATACGCTATTTATGAAGCGCACCTCCTACTCACCTATGGAGTACTTCAATCAACTAAGAATTCAACGGGCTTGCAGCTACTTGCAATTCTCTGATTTAAAAATTAAAGAGATTGCCTTTCGCTTGAATTACTATGACCCCTTTCATTTTTCGAGGTCGTTTCACAAAGAGATGGAGATTACACCTAAAGAGTATAGAAAAAGATATCAAGATTTACGAAAAAAGCCCTAAAAGCTCAACAAAACGTCCGTACGTTTCAAGTTGCACAACCGGTTGTACATGGCTGCACCTGCGGTTATGCAGCTAGGTACAACCGGTTGTACCTAGCTTGAACGAAAGAAAGCCCCAATTATGGCTCATTTTCAAAACTTTTTTTTTAGTTTCACCCACTCCATCTACCTGACTATCAACACAAAGTGGTGAAAGTAAAAAATCCAAACAAACTCTATTTTTACAGAAAAGTAGCTTCAATCACTCAGCGAAGCCACTCGAATTTAATTTGTTTACACTTCTTACCTTCACCATAACTCACAATCAATCTGATTGTTACAGCAGGTGAAACTAAAAAAAAATAAGAATGAAGGCTATAAACAATCTACCACCTTGTTCAACTTGATTCCATTCGATCCCTTGATTAATAGGGTACATGCAGTAAGAGGATGCATCTCTACATATTCCATCAGTAACTCTACTTGAGGAAAATGACGAAACAAAGCGTTGTGTTGAAAAGAGGCAGAGACTCTACCAAACTCCTCGCCTACCAGTAGAATCTGTTCGAATGAAGAGGTGCTTAAATAGTCTGCTATCTTTTGGTGCTCTTCTACACTGTAGGCCCCCAATTCGCGCATATCACCCAAGATTACAACCTTGTGCGGAGCCTCCAATTGAGCAAAGTTCTGAAGAGCAGCTAGCATACTAGTAGGGTTGGCATTGTAGGCATCGACTATCAATTGATTGCGCGATGTTTGTACCAACTGCGAACGGCTATTTTGAGGTTTGTAGCTCGCTAGTGCCGCACAAATAGCCTCGTCGGCAACTTCAAAATAGCGACCAATGGCAATGGCAGCCAGCGCATTTTGCAAATTGTATGCTCCAACTAATTGCGTAGTCACTGGGTGATCAATTCCCTTACTGTACCAACAAAAAGAGAGAAAAGGAGCACTCGCTAGCAATGTTCCGCACACATCGTAGCTCTGCCCCTCCTGGCACGTACCATAAGTTACTCTCTTTAATCCATCTACCATAGAGGCAAGGTATTTATTCTCTCCATCTATAAAGATGGTTTGTTTACCTGCAGAGCGTAAGTAGTCGTACAACTCGCCCTTGGTTTGGATAACCCCTTCGAAAGAGCCAAATCCCTCAAGGTGTGCCTTTCCGACATTGGTAATAATGCCGTAATCGGGTTGAGCAATGGATGCAAGTAAGGCGATTTCACCCGGGTGATTTGCCCCCATTTCAATAACGGCTAATTCATGCTGAGGAGTTAACTGGAGCAGCGTAAGAGGTACACCAATGTGATTGTTTAAGTTACCAGCTGTATAATGTACACGGTAGCGTTGTTGAAGCACGGCTGCTATAAGTTCTTTGGTAGTCGTTTTGCCGTTCGTTCCCGTAATGCCAATAATGGGTGTACCCAATTGTTGACGATGGTAACTAGCTAGCTGCTGCAACGTTTGTAATGCATCGGTCACCAAAATACAGTTTGGATTATCAGATAGGGCATATTCGGCCTCATCAATCACTACATAGTGGCATCCTTTATTTAGTGCCTCCTGAGCAAATTTATTTCCATTAAACGAAGCCCCTTTTAGAGCGATAAACATAGCACCTGGTGCACAAGCACGTGTATCGGTGGTTAAAGAACTGCATGCCTTAAAGCATTCGTAAAGAGTCGATATATTCATGTTCGTATAATCTTTGCCATTTATTAGCCATCTCTTAAAAGGCTAGTGACACAAAGTTACTCATTTTTTAGCATCTACTTCAACGTTCATTTGAAATATTGATGGTACGATATCTTTAGGGAGCACAGCTAACGCTCATTCTTTCGCACACAAATGCGATGCACGGTATAAAAAAGGTAACTACTACCATACAGTAATGCCAAGAAGAGGTTCCAAACGAGTAGCGTGTAGAAACCATACTTAAAGATACTTTATTCATACCACTCATTGTTTTATAGAGTCTAAACAAAAAAGAGAGTCAGTAAGTTTTCTTCTCCACTTGCCTCGATAAATAGGGAACAGATAGCATATAAATTGAGATTTCTGCTTACATTTGTATCATAAACTAGCCAATAATAAAGAATGAAGAAAACTCTCCCCCTCTCCATCAATGTGAATGGGCAATTACTCGACTTATCGGAACCTCAGGTTATGGGAATTCTGAATGTTACACCCGACTCTTTCTACGCGGGATGCCGTCAGAGTACAGAGGCCGATATTGCCAAGCGTGCCGCACAAATAGTCGATGAAGGGGGAACAATTATTGATTTAGGAGCTTACTCATCGCGCCCCCAAGCCGAGCACATTACCCCCCAAGAGGAGATGAATCGTTTACGCACGGGGTTAGAAATTATAAACAAGAACCATCCAGGAGTAATTGTATCGGTAGACACCTTTCGCGCAGATGTAGCCAAAATGTGTGTGGAGGAGTATGGGGTAGCCCTTATTAACGATATAGCAGCTGGAGAGATGGACAACCAAATGTTTGCTACCATAGCCAAGCTCAATGTACCTTATATTATTATGCACATGCGTGGTACCCCGCAAACCATGCAAGCGAATCTAACCTACAAGCAATTTTTACCCGAGGTGCTTTACTATTTTTCGAAAAAGGTAAAACAGCTGCGAGAACTGGGTGTAAAAGATATTATAATCGATCCTGGATTTGGCTTTGCAAAAACGATTGATCATAACTTTGAGTTGATGCATTGCTTAGAGGATTTTCACATCTATGAGCTCCCCCTATTGGTGGGTGTATCGCGCAAATCGATGATTTATAAATTCCTTGACATTACCCCGCAAGAAGCACTGAACGGCACTACGGTTCTGCACACCACTTCACTTCTCAAAGGAGCCCACATTTTGCGTGTACACGATGTAAAAGAGGCAGTAGAGAGTGTAAAGTTGGTTCAAAAGATCAAACAGACAACTCCCAATTATTGATTTAATAAATACGCGTAACCATGTTTTTCGACTTTAGCATAAAAGATTTTATCGATATTCTACTGGTAGCCTACCTGCTCTATCAGTCTTACCGACTGATGAAAGGTTCGGGTTCTATCAATATATTTGTCGGTGTTTTGGTCTTTATTGGCATTTGGGTGATTGTGTCGCAAGTGTTAGAGATGAAATTGCTAGGCTCTATATTCGACAAACTAGTAAGCATGGGTACGTTGGCTCTAATTATTCTCTTTCAAGATGACATCCGCCGCTTTCTGGTTACTCTCGGTACCCAAAAACGTTTTAGTTCTGTGCTTCGTTTCTTTTCTGGTTACAAGAAAGAGAAAGCTACCAAAGAGGATATCTTACCCATTGTTCTGGCTTGCCTAAGCATGAGTAAATGTAAAACGGGAGCACTCATTGTAATGGAGAGAGCAGTACCATTAAACGAGATAATTACAACAGGCGATGTGATTGATGCTTCTTTGAACCAACGATTGATTGAAAATATTTTCTTCAAAAATAGCCCACTACATGATGGAGCGATGATTATTCGGCGCCAACGCATTGCGGCAGCCGGTTGTATCCTACCTGTATCGCATGATCAAACCATATCGAAGGCATTGGGATTGCGCCACCGAGCTGCCATGGGCGTATCGCAAGAGACCGATGCATTGGCTATTATTGTATCGGAAGAGACTGGAAATATATCGGTAGCTTACAAAGGCAAATTCTATCTCCGTCTATCTGCCGAAGAGTTGGAGCGATTGATTACCGCCTCTACCTAATCGAGCATTAAACTCATATAAGGGTGCTCAGAAGCAAAGAGTAACTGAGTTAAAGAGGCTAGGTTGTGAGGGGTATACTCCACTCCAGGAATCTCTTTTTGCTGGCACTCTCCATCCTGAAGGGTATAATAGCCATTGTTGGTAGGAAGTGCCTCATCGCCTTCCAAAAAGATACCCTGCTTAAAAGTTGGGTAGCTCTTCGCAAACAACTGTAGCATATGGGGTACATCTATCAAGCGAGCCATACCAAGCAGGGCTCCTTCATCAGTTTCGAGCGGTTTGTAACAAGTGATCGCGTCGACTTCAAAGAATCTACAGCTGGCTAACAGCAAAGCATCGGCTGCCTCTTTGTGGGTCGTGAGCAGCTCTTTGACGGCTATCGTCCCCTCTTGAGGAACCACCCATGCAACCCCACAAAGAGCTCCTTGCAAAGTAGCAAGGAAGGCCGCTCCTCCATCCATTCGGTAACTTTCTAGTACATCCGAAAGATCTTTTTCGGTATGCAACACCGAACAGTTTCTTCGCAACATCTCCTTGTATACAAAATCAGCCTGACTGCTCGATAGTGTTTCAACACGTACTACTTGAACAGTAGGTTGCTGTGGCAATGAAGAGGCCGGAATCTGCTCTACTTGATACCTAAAGATTGGAGCATAACCCGAAGAGGCATAATACTCAAAAAGCCAAGGTTCCGCAGGAATCAACGTACTAAGCCCTACTCCATCGCGATACATCTTGCGGTGCGTTTTATTCAATAGTCTACGCATCACCTTTTGCTTGCGAAAATCGGGATGGGTACAAGCTCCCGAAATATAGGCCATAGGAATAATTCTACCTTGCCATCCCATGGGATAAGGAAGCATCTGTAGGGCGGCAATCATTTGCCCTTTTTCATAGATATCCATGTGAATCTCGTCGCTATAGCGGCGGCGAAAGTAAAAATCTGTAAAGGCCTCATCGTCATGGAAACAGCGGTTCCAAAGTTCTTTGGCTGCTTGGAGCGTCGTTAGATTTGAGTGGCTATGCATTTCTCGAGTATAATTTCGGGATAATAAGAGAGTTTGGCTTTACGAAGGCCTTCGAGTCCCAAATCCTCTTCGCGATTGATATAGATGTATTGCTCGGAAATAGAATGAGCATATTCATAGTTAATCATGGCATATGATCCCTCCACCTCAGTATCGGCTTTCTCTACACAAACATCCCACGTTTGCTGGTTAATGGGTGATCCATAGGTAAATGCTACAATCTCATTATTTACATAGAGAAGTCCACCTGTAATAGCCAGTGCCTCCATGTTGGTTAAGGCGGCAATCATAGAGGCACGTTCGTGCGCTAACTCAGCCCGTTCGGCACAATTGTTTGCCTTACACCATTTCTCCTCCAACTCAAAACAAGTAGGTACTAAATCGGGAGTAAGTGGTTTAAACTGGTAATCGGGATAGTTCTTCTTAAACTTATTTAGGTGGTTACGTTTGGGCTGGTATTTTTTACCACTTAGCGTGGTTAAATCGGAACGTAAATAGATATAATCCGAATAATCGCGCTCCGAGCTAAAGGTGAATTGGCCCGGCATAGCCTGCTCCACTTCGGCTTTCATATCGACACAAACACCCAACAGACTCAACTTGCTGCCCTGAGCAGCTGCATCATCTATCAAGAGTTTTAGTACGTTCGCCAAATTACCCTCACCAATAGGCATCATATAGACCAACTCCTCATCTACCCAAAATCGCAAGAGAAGAAAACCCTCTGCTATTGCAAACTCGGTTTGGTAAAGAAAACGCCAACTAAACAGGTTTGAGAAAGAGAGGTCGCAATTGCGACGAGGGGTTTTTAAAGTATAGGATTGTATAGACGATCGATCGTCAAGAGTTATAGCTTTAAACTGTAGCATATCTTTATTTTTTTACGCGTATAGAGTAGCAAAGGTACAACTCTTTTCGCTAAATAATATCCAATAAACGCAAAATGGTAGGTGTTAAAAAGGCTGTCAAAATACCATTTAAGGTCAACCCCAAACTCGCATAGGCTCCATATTTTCTACTCACCTCCATGGCTGCCGACGTACCTACTGCATGGCTGGCTGTGCCCATAGATAACCCTTGGGCAATGGGGCTTCCCACCCTACCCAATTGCAATACCTTGAATCCCAGTATGGCCCCAAAGAGCCCTACAACCACTACCACTGCAGCAGTCAATGAAGGAATACCTCCTACCGATTGAGTAACCTCCATGGCAATGGGGGTAGTAACCGATTTAGAGGCCAACGAAGCGACCACCTCAGGAGTAGCACCTAGCCATTTTGCAATAAGAACCACCGATACGATACCTACCACACATCCAGCCAATTGTGACAATAAGATGGGAAGTAACTGCTTCTTTATCATCTCTAATTGTAGATATAGAGGTACACCAAGTGCTACCACAGCAGGTTTTAACCAAAATTCGATGAACTTTCCTCCTTCGCTGTAGGTTTCATAACTGATACCTGTAAACTTGAGAAAAAGAATAAGCACGCTAATGGTAAGCAAAATCGGATTTAAGACCACCCAACCCGTGCGCTGCTGCAACTTCTTCGAGAAGAAAAACAGAGAAAAAGTGATGGCCAATAAAAAGAAATTATTTTCTAAAAAGTCCATTCGATTTACGTATTAATTGATGTATCCAACCCGTTACAACTAGAACAAGTATGGTACTTACTAAGGTGGCAATGGCAATGGGCCAAAACTGTGCGGCTATTAGATCGAAATAGAGCATGAGTGCTACACCTGGAGGAATAAAGAAAAAACCTAAATTGGCAATCAGGAAATCGGAAAGTCCCTGTATCCAATTTAATTTAATCCAACCCAGTTTCAGAAAAAGCGTTAAAAGAAGCATTCCAATAATGCTCGATGGAAGCTTTACCCCCGTAACATAGACCGTTAACTCGCCCAAGGCTAAACAGCCAAAGAGAATGGCACACTGACGAATCATTTTGATTTACTTTTAATAGAATAATGGGCAAAGGTAAACAATCATTGAAAAGAGTGTTCTGCAACATCTTTTTTTTTTCGGTTGAACTAAAAAAAAAGCTCTTTTGCAATGTAGATATTGCAAAATTAGCTACTTTTGCACCGTAAAAGCAGAGGTTATTCAAAACTCACTCATATATACAACATTAGATCATGGATTTAATATCTCAAATCATCAAGCGTGCGCAAGCAAACAAACAGCGCATTGTCCTTCCTGAAGGAACTGAAGAACGTACATTAAAAGCTGCCAACCAAATTTTAACTGACGAAGTAGCAGATCTTATTTTAATTGGTAACCCAACTGAAATTATGACGCTAGCCGAAAAATGGGGATTGGGTAACATCAGCAAAGCTACGATTCTTGATCCAGAAACCAATCCTAAAAAAGAGGCTTACGCAGAGTTGCTATTTGACCTACGTAAAGCAAAAGGTATGACAATGGAGCAAGCGCATAAATTGGTACTAGATCCTTTGTATTTGGGCTGCTTGATTATGAAAGCTGGCGATGCAGATGGTCAATTGGCAGGTGCTCGTAACACGACAGGTGATGTATTGCGTCCAGCCTTGCAAATTATTAAAACAACTCCAGGTATTACTTGCGTATCGGGTGCTATGTTGTTGCTAACCAAAGCTCCTGAATATGGTGAACATGGTACCATTGTAATGGGTGACGTAGCAGTAACTCCGGTTCCTGATGCCAATCAGTTGGCACAAATTGCAGTTTGTACAGCCGAAACAGCGAAAGCCGTTGCAGGTCTTGATCCACGTGTAGCGATGTTAAGCTTCTCGACCAAAGGATCGGCTAAACACGAAGTCGTAGAAAAGGTAAAGAATGCACTTGAGATAGCAAAAGGACTTGCTCCTGAATTAAAAATTGATGGTGAACTACAAGCGGATGCAGCTTTGGTTCCTCACATTGGCGAAAGCAAAGCCCCAGGATCAGCCATTGCAGGACATGCAAATGTATTGATCGTTCCTAGCCTTGAAGTGGGTAACATTGGTTACAAACTGGTAGAGCGTTTGGGTAATGCTACAGCTATCGGCCCTGTTTTGCAAGGGATTGCAAAACCTGTGAATGACCTTTCACGCGGTTGTTCAATTGACGATGTTTATAAAATGATTGCAATTACAGCTAACCAAGCAATTGCAGCTAAAAATTAATCCTTTAATACATTTATTTAATTATGAAAATTTTAGTTCTTAACTGCGGTAGCTCTTCTATTAAATACAAAATGCTTGACATGAGCACCAAAGAGGAGTTGGCTCAAGGAGGTATTGAAAAGATTGGTCAAATTGACTCTTTCTTGAAATTCACATTACCTGATGGTAGCAAGAAAACAATCGTTAAAGATATTCCTGGACACAGAACAGGGGTGGAATTTATTCTTGAAACCTTGACACACGCCGAATATGGTGCAATCAAATCATTAGAGGAGATTAATGCAGTTGGTCATCGTATGGTACACGGGGGTGAGCGTTTCAGCGCATCTGTATTGTTGAATCAAGAGGTTTTGGATGCATTTACTGCTTGCAACGACTTGGCTCCACTTCATAACCCTGCTAACTTGAAAGGGGTAAATGCGATTACAAAAGTACTTCCTAATGTTCCTCAAGTAGGGGTATTCGATACGGCTTTCCACCAAACAATGCCTGAGCATGCATACCTTTATGCAATTCCTTACGAATTGTACGAAAAATATGGTGTTCGTCGTTACGGTTTCCACGGAACTTCTCACCGTTACGTTTCTAAACGTGCATGCGAATTCTTGGGCTTAGATTACGAAACATCGAAAGTAATTACTTGCCACATCGGTAACGGTGGTTCAATTTCGGCTGTTAAGAATGGCAAATGTATCGATACAAGCATGGGTATGACTCCATTGGAAGGTCTAATGATGGGTACTCGTAGTGGCGATATTGATGCAGGTGCCGTAGCATTCATCATGGAGAAAGAGGGTTTAACAGCAAACGGTGTAACAAACCTTTTGAACCAAAAAAGTGGTATGCTAGGTGTAAGCCAAATGTCGAGCGATATGCGTACAATCGAAGATGCAGTAGCTGAGGGTAACCCAAGAGCGATCATGGCTGAAAAAATGTACTTCTACCGTGTGAATAAATACATCGGTGCTTACGCTGCAGCTATGGGTGGTGTAGATGCAATCATCTTTACTGGAGGTGTAGGTGAAAACCAATGGTCTTGCCGTTCACTTTCTTGCGAAGGTTTAGAATTTATGGGTGTAGAGATCGATCTTGAAAAGAACCGCAAAACTCGTGGTGTAGAGATTGAAATCTCAGTACCTACTTCTAAAGTGAAAGTAGCTATCATCCCAACTGACGAAGAGTTGATGATTGCAAGCGATACACTTGATATTTTGAGTGCGAAATAATAAAACGCATTTTCTATATCCAAACACATACTAATTATGGGAATGTGTTGGGATAGAATTAAAAAAAACGAGGCTCCTAGTTCCATTTTTTGGAATTGGGAGCCTCTCTTTTTGGCTTAAAGCAGATAGAGAGTTGAAATAAGGGGATAAAAAGGAAGATTAATGGGTGAAATCCTCATTTATTAGGATTGTATAAAACAACCAGATAGCGTTACTTTGCATCTAGTAAATCGTTAAAACCAATTGTTATGAAAAAAACCCTACTCATGGCTTCTGCCTTAGTAGTAGCTACAACCGCTTGGAGTGAAAATAGGAGCACCCTTCCGCAAGATACTGCCAAAGTTGTAGACCTCGAAGAAATTACGGTCATCGCTTCCCCCAGAGAAACGGGTAAGTTGCGCCAATCACCCAATGCAGTATCGCTTATCTCACAAAAACAGATGCAAGCCAATCAGATTAATTCATTAAAGAATATTAGTGCACTGGTGCCTAACTTCTTTATGCCCGATTATGGATCTAGATTGACTTCGGCTATCTACATTCGGGGTATTGGATCGCGCATGAATACACCAGCTGTAGGCCTCTATGTAGACAATGTACCCTATTTGGATAAATCGGCGTTTGACTTCAATTTTTATGACATTGAACGAATTGATATTCTTCGCGGACCTCAGGCTACACTTTATGGTCGTAACACCATGGGAGGGCTTATAAAGGTACATACACGATCGCCTTTTTCATACCAAGGAACTGATGTACGATTGGGTTATGCAACGGGTAACAACGGACGAAATGCATCGATTACCCATTACCACCGCTGCAATGATCGTTTTGCTTTTACTACAGGAGCCTATTACGAAGGATCGGATGGATTCTTTACCAACGATTACACAGGCAAGAAAGTGGATAAAATGGAATCGGGTGGCGGACGGATGCGCGGTATTTGGTTGCCTAGCAATAACCTGAAAGTCGATTTCACAGTGGGTTATGATTACAGTGACGAAGGAGGTTACCCCTACTTTTACACGGGATCTGTAGCGGGTTATGAGGAGAAAAACGAAGCATACAAACCCTACGAAGGGGGCATAAACTACAACCGCGAAAGCAGCTATAGAAGAGGTATGCTTAACAGTGGGCTACTGGTAGAATACCAAGCAGATAAATACATTGTAACTTCAGTAACCGGGTATCAAAACTTGAAGGATCGCATGTATTTGGATCAAGATTTTCTACCTGTAGATATCTATACACTCGAACAAAAACAACGATTGAGTACCTTAAGTCAAGAGCTAACCTTTAAAAGCAAGAAAAATAAACGTTGGAGTTGGGTAGCAGGTGCAAGTGGTTTCTATCAATGGCTCAATACTGAAGCACCTGTCAATTTTATGGAAGATGGCGTACAAAGTGTGATTGAAGAGAATGTAAATAATATTTTTGCTGCCATTAAAGAGAGTAACCCACGTGCACCCGAGATGAGCATGAATGTACATAATAACCAATTGCTCGTAGCTGGTGAATTTAATACACCAACTGTAAGTGCGGCTCTTTTCCACCAATCGACTTTTCATAACTTGTTAACGAAAGGATTGTCCCTTACCGTAGGAGCACGCTTGGAGTACGAACGCCTCTCGATGAATTATCGCTCAAACAGCGACATCAATTTTGACTTCTTAGTTAAAATGGGTCCTATGGAGATGCCCTTTAAAGATTTGACCGCTTCGCCCCTACTAGAAGGGAAAGAGAAAAACGAATATTGGCAACTGCTTCCGAAGGTGGCACTTAAATATGATCTATCTTCTACAAGTAACTTATATGCAAGTGTATCGAAAGGTTATCGCTCGGGTGGATACAATGTACAGATGTTCTCGGATTTGATTCAACTAGATATGCAACAAAAAATGGTGGGTGCTATTCTAGATGGTTCAGGTGACTATAGACCGATGCTTGAGCCCATTATATCGGCCAATATGCCTGGCTATGGAGAATCGATCGATATTACTTCGGTTACTTACAAACCTGAACAGAGCTGGAACTACGAGATAGGTGCCCATCTTGATCTCTTTAATCGCAAGCTGAAAGCAGATGTCGCTCTATTTTATATGGACACACGCGACCAACAGATTGCAAAATTTGCAGAGAGCGGCTTGGGAAGAATGATGGTCAATGCAGGACGTAGCGAGAGCATAGGCTTTGAAGCTGGCTTACAAGCGGCAGTTACCAATCACCTAAACCTCACGGTGAATTACGGGTACACGCATGCCACTTTCAAATCGTACGATGGCGGTAAAGATTCGAACGACGAAACAATTGACTACAGTGGCAATTATGTACCTTTCGTTCCGAAGCATACCTTTAGTGTAGGAGGAGATTACAGCTTCTTCTTTAAGAACCGTACTTTCCAATCGCTTACTTTGGGAATGAATTATGCGGGAGCGGGTAGAATTCATTGGACCGAAAAGAACGATGTATACCAAAACTTTGCAGGCACACTGAATGCACGTGCTTCGCTTAAGAGCAAACAGATACAAATCGATTTATGGAGTAAAAATCTACTTGACACCGATTATACCACCTTCTATTTTGAGAGTATGAATCGTGGATTTGAGCAGCGCTGCAAACCCTTTCAGTTGGGGATAGATGTTCGCTATCACTTCTAAATAGGAGTTACAAGCGGTACCAGCAAACGATTTTAAAAAAAGTTCTTACATTCTGAAGGAGAACTTCATATTGTAAGTTATTAATTGTTAGTTATTAGTTATAGAGCCCTATTATTGCCGATGTACGGGAATAATAGGGCTCTTATTTGATACCTTACCTCTATACTACTAAGAAGGCGACCTTCACAGGCCGCCTTCTTTCATTCACACATAGGAAAAATTCCTAAAACAAACACTTAAAGTAAAATTAGAATAGTTCTTTTAAACCTTCATAAGAAGTTCTCATATAGTTTAAGTTCAGATATATTTCTTACAATACTATTTTAATAATGCTACAAATGAACTTTTACTGCACCCTAGTTTGTTAAAATAAGTAGAAAAAATCAATAATCACAGAGAATCATGGATTCAGTAAATTCGAGCTAGATAAATATTCTATAAAAGTGACATCCGCTAATTGAAAAATTAAGCTATCTTCGCTCTACTAAAAGCATTTAAAAATGCACGATTACAAACAAACTTCTAACTATCTAATCCATGGAATTTATTGAGCTATTACACTATACTTTTTTTCAGAATGCACTGCTTGGAAGCTTTTTTGCTAGCATTGCTTGCGGTATTATAGGAACCTATATTGTAACGCGTCGTTTGGTGTTCATTAGTGGTGGAATTACCCATGCTTCCTTTGGGGGCATTGGTCTTGGACTCTATACCGGTATCTCTCCCCTACTAGCTGCTGCCGTTTTTTCGGTACTCTCTGCATTTGGCGTGAACTGGCTGAGTCAACGAAAAGAGATGCGTGAAGACTCTGCCATTGCCGTATTCTGGACATTAGGAATGGCAGTAGGAATTATCTTTGCCTTTTTAGCACCAGGCTTTACGCCCGATTTATCGGCTTTTCTCTTTGGTAACATTCTTACCATCACCCCTACCGATATTACGCTACTAGCTATCCTCTCCCTCCTACTCTCCCTCTTCTTTGCCCTTTTTATTCATCCCATAGTTGCCATCGCTTTCGATCGTGAATTTGCACAATCACAACGACTTCCTGTAACCCTCTTTGAGTATATCTTAATGACATTCATAGCACTCACCATTGTGGCCTGTCTGCGAATGGTAGGAATTGTACTGGCACTTTCACTCTTAACACTGCCACAAATGACAGCCAACCTCTTTACACACAGCTTTAAGAAGATGATAGGACTATCCATTGCTTTTGGTTACTTAGGCTGTTTGGGTGGGTTATTCTTATCCTATCAACTGCAAGTACCTTCAGGAGCTGCTATCATCTTCTTTACCATTCTAATTTATGCCGTTTGTAAAGTAGCGAAAGCAACTCTGCAACACAAAAGATCGGTCAGTAGCAACAATTAAACAGGTTACATGTAAAGGAGCCCTGTTCACCTAAAGAACAATGCTTACTCACATTTTAAATAGATATCTAGAAGAGATTCTGCTAAAGAGATTTACGTATAAGATAAGCTCATACTCAAACCTACTCCTCATAAAAACTGCACCTCTAAAGTTCGATTCAAACTTTAGAGGTGCAGTTGGATTTTCTGCTATCTAAACAAGTAGACTAATCTTCAACACTCTTGTTGATAAGCGCAATCAAATCTTTTGCTAAAAAAGGCTTAACTAAATAGTGATTGGCTCCCAAGCTTAGACCTTTTTCTATATTTTTCTCTGAGTCCAAAGCGGTTATGAGTATAATAACAATGTGATTATACCCCACATCTTCTCTAATCTTCTCTACAACCTCATAACCATCTTTACCTGGCATCATTATATCAAGTAAAAGAATATCTGGCCCAAAAGAGTCAATTTTTTCAAGTGCCTCTTTTCCATTATAGGCCGTTTCTAAAATATATTTCTTATCACGAAGTATCGTTTTAAGCAACATTACATTAGATTGATAATCATCCACTATCAAGATCTTTTTACACATATTTTTATCCATATATTTTTCATTTTAAAGCAACAATTATAAGACTAAATCAGATTGACAAATCTAATAAAAATTGAACAACAGACAATTTTTATTCACTCATATCACTTGAGACATAGTAGTTTCTATAGGAGTAGTTTCCATCTACAGGATCCTCAACGGAATGATACTTCTCTAGGTATTCTTTGTAGTACTCTTCATAGTCACGAATAAAGCCCGAACTAGGTACTACATTGATGTCAAATTCAAGTAACAATACACCTTCAGGGAGTATATTTCCATAAAGTCTAACTTGATTTAATACGTGCCCCACATTCTTAGCAGAGTTAAACTTTAAACGTATAACTCCCTCTTTTCCAACAGGCACCACCCTGGTATACTCTTCAAGAGCTACACAACCACAGGAAGAGTGAACATCTGTAATTACGAGCGGCTCCTTTCCAACATTGGTAACTCTATAATAGACATCGACTTCACCACCTTGCGCCACAGGAAGATAGTGACGAACAGGATCTTGAATCATGACCTCAGTGGGTTTTACATTTCTACTGCATGAACTAAACATGAGTAGAAGCATTATAAATAGACAATAGGGTTTCATGGGAATATTATTTATACATTTCAATTTCGTCAATTACAGTCCTGGCCAAAGGGATGGACCTATTCTTTATCCGTAGTTCAATTGGTTCATTCATCTCTTTTAACTCAAATGAGAGTTCTGGCATAATGCGCAAAAAAGGATTTTCTTTATCTGCAACCTCTATTTTAAGAGAGGTTAAGCAACTGTTTCCATGCCAAACCTCAACCGATTCTGGAAGGTAATGATTCCATACGGTCGATTGTAGGAGGCCTATTTTTAGCCGTAAACGATTGGCTTGGTTCCCATGAGGAATACGTACTCGTAACTCACCATACTTTGAGACATAGCAACCTAAATGGTAATCAATAGGCAATCCATAGTAACCATCGGTTAAAAGAGAAAGATTTTCACTTTCTGCTTGCACTAAATGCAATTTAACCCCCTTTAAAAGATTACCTTCTTGACTATTTACAAGAGTCAAGTTGCTACGTTGCTCTATATAATCTGCTATTTTACCATTTGACTCTCTGAAACAGGACATATCCCGAAAAGATGTATGCCCTTTCAACAACTCTAGCATCTCAAGTTCTGCCTGCTTATTATAAGTCGTACCCGGTATACGCATGAGTTCTAAACGAGTAAACTGCATGGCAGTAAGCATTTTATTCAGTTTAGTACGCTCTTCAGAATCAATCTTCTTGGATAGGCGATCCAATTGCTGATAGAATGTCTCAAACTCTTCAGGATACAGATAGCCTTTAGCCGCTCCATCAATGCCTCCATAAAAGGGCAAAGAGAGGGAACGATTAACAACTCTTTCTTCGAGAAGGGAGTAGTAATTATACAGCAAAGAGTGGCTATAAGGATAAGCCCTCTCCAAATAAGAGCGACAAATCATTTCTAAATCGACCTCTGAATCAATTAACAAGGATTGCAATGCGTAGGTTTGAAGGTCATCAAAAAGAGCATAATCATTGCCACTTCCATTAAAGATAACCCCTTTGATTCCTACACTCTGATAGAACTTAACCCTCTCTTTTACAATATGCAGCATAGGATAGGGAGAAAGATAATCATCAAAGTTCCGAATGTAATCCCATACATAAATAGAAGATACGCTTTTTTTCCACGAATTTACATATTCCAAAAATGTGGCTGTTTCTTTTAATGTGCCTAGATGAATCCGCATGGGTAAATCAAGTGTGCTTATAATCACCTCAACATTGGGTGGCATCTTCATCTCTGGTACCTGCTTGGTGGTTGAATAAGCGGTTAGATAAAAAGTGTGACTTGGGAAACGCTTCGCTAACTTTGCAATCAAGACTGACACTGAAGGGGTTGCCGATTGTTTCGTATTACCAAGTTTTATGCAGCGACTACACTGACAAACCAACGAGTTATCATTGGGTGTTATGGAAATTTTCGCTTTGGTTTCATCTCCCCAATTGTCGTATACATAAGTTTCTATTAAGTTGTAGAAGAGAGAAGAGGAGAAGCAGTATTGCTTACTGTTTCGTTTTCCATCCACCCAAGCAAATAATTCGGGATTCTCGTTTCTATTTAGAACCTTATCTAGATTATGTCCCCATAACCCCCAGTCATAGTCCATATTATTGGATGCGGTTATAGGCAACATCTCTACATTTCCATTAGAGGGAGTGTACAAACCACGATACTGAAAGGCAAAATTACCTTTTCTATCAGCGATGTGAATAATAGCCGGAGGTAAGTCATCGACAACCACTCTCTTATCCTCTGCCCCTAGTTTCGAAATAAATTGGTAAATCAACCAAATCATCTCCTGCTCTCCCTTAGCCAAAAGAGTGATTTTATGGGGTTGAATTACCACTTGATAGTCGGACGTTTGCCCATTATTGACAGATACAACAACTTCTAAAATCCTTTTTTTAGTCTCTATGGCTGAGGTAACAAATCCGCTATGATGGGTTCTCTTATCTAACTGGTTAAATAGGTAAGTAGACCAACGAGTATCTTCCTGACTCTCCTCACTGGCTGGAGAGATAAGAAGAGACTCATAGTCAGTTAAAGGGAGAATTTGAGCCTGAGTACATGCAGAAAAACAAAGTATACTCAAAAGCAGAAGAATTCTAACCTTTACGTACCTAGAAGTAAATAATAGCATGAAGTTCAACATTAAAAAGATTCTTATATGTCGTTTCGTAAATATCGGTATAACTATTCTGCGTACCGCTTCTATATTTTATCTTCTTATCATAAAAGGTGTTCCAGAAACCAGTTAGCCCGAGAGCTAAGTGGGGTGAAACCAATATGTTTCCTCCTAACCCCACCGTAGTCGATGTTTTCTCGAATGAGCTAGGCATAGCATAGTCTATAACATTTGATTCGGGAGCAGTACCAACAGTAGCAAATGCTTGCAAGTAAGAGTGAGTATCATTTAAGAAGTAGTATTTAGCTTGAAGATTGGTGCTAAAATAGTATTCTTTTCCAAAATAGTAGCCATCCAACTTGCCTGACAATGAGAATAGTCCACTATTTTTAAAGGCACCAATCCCAATATTTAAGTAGTTATACTTTTTCCTATCCCAGTCTACAAATTCCCAGAAACCCAATTCATTGGTATCCTCATTTAAAAGATTATCATTCCACTGAAATTGTTTCTGGTACATAGAGATGTTCCGAAATGCCCCGTGAATATCTAGAGAAAAATCATTTCTAAAGTTTCGCTGTAACTTTCCTTGTAGTATCGTACTTGGAAAGTATCTTCCTCCTACTGCTCCACTCATCATAATCTCCCACTTTTTATTGAATATATGCGTCCATTCTGCTTGAAACTGTAGGCTCGTTCCACCTGGAGTTGGAGTCTCTTTGTTTACAGAATCATATCCATCTCTACCCGCAAAGAAAAGACGTCCGGTATAAATATTCCTCTTCCCCTTTCGAGTATAATAAGCCATGGCAATTGAAGTGATAATATCTGCATCTCCGTATCTTGCTTGTAGGTAATCAAGACCTATCTCATTCTTCAGCCCTTTAGCTAAAAGTCCATTAAGGTGGCATTTAAAACTAGGTAGTTCAATTAAACCAGGTACGTATACTTTCTGATAATGATAAGCAGAGTCGTACTGATGCATTTTTTCATAGATCATTCCTTTGGCATATAAAAGCGATTTGTTCTCTTTATCAAACTTAAGCGCTTCATTGGTTACATCAAGAGCCTCATCGACCTGATTCTCTTTAAGAAGTGAATAAGCCATTCGCTCACTACTCTCAGAAAAGGCTCCAACAACCATCTGATTACCACGCAAGCGATTTACAGTAGGCGTAAGAAGTTCTACGGCACGGTGCGATTCAGAGTTTGCATTGTAAATAGTCGATTGTTTAACCATAAAGAATGCATTTGTTGGATATTTATCAAGTGCTGATCCTACATGTTCTTCAAATTCATCCGTTTTATTTAAAGCCGATGACACATTGACAGCATATTGCAATCCCTCCAGTGAAGAAGGTTTTACTGTCAATAAATTTTTCGAAGCATCGTAGGCATCGTATAGAGCTCCCTCTTCAATTAAAGACTTAATATAGGGGATAGCAATCTCTTCGTAAGTAGAAACTAATCGTTCTTTGTAGTTGCTGTCTGGGGTGATTGCCAAAGAGTCTCCTAGCATTTTTAAGCCATCATCTGTATTACCCTGCTGGCAGTATACATAAGCTCGCTTTTCTAACAAGGGTGTGGACGGATTCTCGCTAGCTAACTCATCAAGTATATACAGAGCATTGCTATAATCTTTTCGCTCGATGTAGCAACTGTAGAGTTTATTGAATGCACTTACCCGCATTTCAGGATCGATGCTATGGGTTACAACGTAGTTTAAAGAGCGTATTGCATCCCTTGGATTTCCTTCAAGCATGTAATCAGAAGCCTCTTTCAATCTTATTGCAGACAACTCATAGACAATATCAGGATTGTTAGGTTGTATCTCTTGCAGCAGTTCTAAGAGTTGGGTAGCTCTACCTATATTTCCTATCCGCTTGTTCACTTGAAACTCTTTGAATAATAAAGACGGGCTATATTGGCCTCCTCTTCTTGCAATCGTGATATAATACAAAGCCTCTTCGTTGTAACCACGAAGCACCGATGTATTAATTAAATAGTCTAGAGATTCTTGACTGCTGGTACGCTCATAAATCTTACCATATAAAATATAGGGGTCATTATCTCGCTCTTCACGTGCCTCTTCGAGCAACATGTTACTATACAAAGCTCCCAGACGAGCACTTTTAACCGTATTGTTCCTATTCTTCAAATAATCGACTGCTCTGCCATAGTTTTGACTTTCGGCCAATATGGATGCTTTCTTCACAATAATCTCCTCGCTGTAAGGTATGGTTTCTTCTCCCATCGATGCAATTCGTAATGCCGAGAAAGGATCACCTTGCTTCAGATAGAGGTTTATAAGTGATAAATAATACTCCTCATTAGCAGGAACCTTTCCTATAAGTTCTTCAAGCAGCTCTGTAGATTCTCTTAAATGACCTGCTTTCTGCTCCTCTCTATAGCTTAAATCAAGCCTATAGTTTAAATCATTCACCAAATCAGAATCATCTGGATAAACCAATAGCATACGCCTGAGCAAAGCATCAGCTTTGACATGATTATTCAGTTTGCGGTATAACTCAATTTTCCTACGCCAAAGACCTTTTGCATAAGGAGTTATTTCGAGTAATTCATTGACATAACAGATCGCACTCGAGTAGTTACCGGTATCTTCTTCCACATTTATGATCAGTTGCTTTGCTAGAACATTGCTATTATCATCCCGCAGGGAGAGAATCAAATGATACCTTGCTATGTCATATTGCTTGTGGTAGTAGTAATATCTACCAGCAAGTTCGTTTAGACTAGTTAAATAGGGGTATAGTTTTAAACCCGAATCAAGCAGTGCTTTCCCCTCTTCCCACTTTTCGCTTTTAAATAGGCTCCGAACATTTGATTCGAAATAGACTGGAGTATTGAATTTATCATTGCCTACCTCTTGAGCGCTAGTAATACCTATACTAGAAAACCATATTAATAGGGTATAAATTAGCTTTTTCATTTTTAGTCGTTTTTATTTATCTAACTTCGGCTATGCTGATTCAGCACCAAATCCAGTTCTTGTCATTACGCCCCATTTGGGTTTTCTCATGAGGATAAAATCTAAATATCCTTTAATTGAAAAGCAAACAATTAAGGGGTGATATATCATGAACTCAAACATAGAAACAATTAATAAGATCAAATAGTGGCGCCTCTTAGGGTATGAACTACCAATTTGCCAATCATAGAGAAAGATAACCACTGTGACTAGCAAGTTAAATGTGAATATAGCGCCAAATAAGAGCAAAGCAACTTGCCAATTGACAGCGCCTGTAAAGGCCAAATAAATTAAGACAAGCATCCCTACAAACTCAACAATTGGAGCAAAAAGCTCGAAGATGAGCATGTATGGCATCGTTATTAACCCGAGTTGTCTATACCTGCTTTTAAAGAATAGCTTATAATGCTTCTTAAATGTCTGAAGCAATCCTCTTCCCCAGCGCGTGCGTTGACGATAGAGTAAAGTGAGGGTAGAAGGCATCTCCGTCCAACAACAAGTTACTGGGATTTGAATAACTCTATATTTCTTGTTAAAATCACAAGAATATGAAATCATTCGCCAAAGCGCATCCATATCTTCTGCAAAAGAGTCATAACTATAACCTCCAGCTTTAATACATATTTCGGTGTCAAACATCCCATACCCACCAGATACGTTAGGCATTGCATTAATAGTCGACCATCCTAGTTTACCCACAAGAAACGAGCGCATATACTCTATGGTTTGGAAGAGTGCAAATAGGTTTTTGGATGGTTTGGTCTCTTTAATCTCCCCTTGCTCGACTTTAAATCCATTCGAACAAGCCATTACCCCTGATACGGCTATTACACTGTCGTCATTTAAGACATGCACAATACATTGTTGAATGGCGTTCTTACTTAAAAGACAATCCACATCCGTGTTAATAAAGTATGGATAGGAAGTTACATTTAAACCTGCATTTACAGCATCTGCCTTTGTGCCACCATTTTCTTTATCTACCACAATCAAATTGGAATATTTGGGATCCTCCGACATCAACAAGCGAAGAAATGGCTTCGTTTTAATGCGTTCTACATATACGTAAGGCACCTCTACTAAACTGAAATTCGTTATCATTTTCTCGAGTGTTAAATCCTTACTGCCGTCATTTACTATGATAACTTCAAACTTTGGGTAGTCCTGCATCAATAGCGAATTAACATTATCGACAATGGTCTTCTCTTCATTGTAGGCAGGTGCCACAATTGAAACTCCTGGAATATAGGGGTTCTGTTCGATGATATATTTAATATATTCATCGGAAGATGACCTTTTATATTTCAATATCGAACGACGACTAAGCAACATATTGAGCACATAAAAAAATATAAGGCCCAAAGAGTAGAAAAAAATGGCATAGCCATAAACACTAAAAACGAGCTCTTTCATCTTCTATTGTTTTTAATTAGCAAGTAGCAAAAAGTGATTATTAATCAGCTTATTCTCTGCATGTTCAAAGTTAAATAACTCATCACTCATCGCTTCGAGTTTTAGCTCCTTGAAAATCGCATAGCTATCCTCATTATACTTCACTAAACAGTGAAGTGCAGCCCTTTTAGTCTGCTCAGATGCAGCCTCTTTGTAAGAATTGACAAAGAAATCGGTCATTTCACCACTATTAATAGCTAGTAAAGAGAGCAAAATATGACGCCGTAAAACGCCAGGTTGTGACTCATAGATTTTTACCAGAAGTGGCTCAGCCTTTACGTATTTACGAATAGCAACACTATTAAATGCAGCCATCCGGCAGTTAAATAAAGGAGATTGAAAATAACTTAATACATGATTAATATCATCATCATCTCCCCAGTAAGCAGCCTCTTCTATAAAGAAGGGAGCTACTGATATATTTTTATTATTTTGAAGAATCGTTCGAAATGAAGGCATTTTACGCTCTTCGGCCTTTAAGAAACTAAAAAAAACATGCAACTCCATTCTACCCCAAATAGAGAAATCCTCCGATCTCTCGTTATACAGGAATTCAGTATAAGGATCATCCACATTAGCCATCATACAATAAATATAAGCTAATCGTCTCAATCCTAACTTATTTGAACTTTTCAAACGAAGTAGCTGGCTATGAGGAACAAAAATTTTAAGAACAATCAAAAACTGTAGCATCTCCTTTTGCTTTCCCCAAGACATATCATCAAATGTCTGAGCAATATAGGATCGCATATCGATAGCATCGATAGCCTCATACATATTCATGGAAGAGTAGTTATTCTTAATATCAAGCCTAACAGTCATGAAGAGTTTCATCCACGCCTTAATTTCCCATTTTTTCAGTTTACGAGTACTGGTATAATTAAGTATCTTTCTGATTTCATTGGTAGTATACCCCTCTTGCGAAGTACATACCTCTTTTAACTTATCAGAATAGTTGATCAACAAATGATTATAATACTTAGCAAATCGCTTACTACTGTAAATATTGATTGCAATAAGTACAATCACAAATAGTGTAAATGTGATTGAGAAAGTGGTTATCAAATCAGAGATTTCAACGATCCAAGGATAGTCTTCATAGCGATACTTCAGATAATCAAGGTAATAATCAATAACATTATACCCAGTTATACGAAATGAAGTGTCATTAATACCCTTCAAGTAATAATATTTATTACCATCTTGATAGCTATCAATTAACAAATAGACTATAAAAAAGACAACTACAATAATAAAGATTAGTGTCTTTCTTTTCTCGATTAAGTTGCCTATTTTATTCATAAACAGCACGATTTAAATTTAACTTATAGGGATAAGAACATATGCTGATTAGCTCTTATTCATTTGGAGATCAATCTTACCTCCTAATGAAGCTAAAAACTAAATACAATTTAGAAAGCGTAGAAGAGTGCAATGGATGACACCTTGATAATTAACATATTAAAATCTATTTTGTTTAGAAATTGTTTAAAAATGACATTTGAAAAGATTCGATATGAAGAGAGCAAATCTTGCTTCTAACAGTTGATTGCACTAAGAGCATCCACTATGTTCAAAGTGCATTTCAACAAATATGGGAACATTATAGAGAGTTGGGCTACAGCGCACTTTAGTAGTTAACTGGAGCAGTGTGATATAAACTGCTATTTATGTATTAGATAAATCTAAAAAAAAACAGCGAAACACTCATTTAATAAGATGTTTCGCTGCAATAGGTTTCTAAAGAATGACTGCTTAGTAAGAATCAAACCAGAGAGTTAGAGATGTTAAAAGTAATATCCAAAACCAAGTTTAAAGCCCAACTTGCTATAGTTTGAGAAGTCATTCAAGCTCAAATCATAGTATACAGCAGGCTCTAAAGTTAGATTCTTATTTAAGAAGAAGGCATAACCCACTTCAGGTGTAAAACAAACCAAATTATCTTTTACCCCATTGATTGAAAGGTGTTTGTAGGCAACTCCCATACCACCGTAAATACCATTTTGCGAGAAGTAATAACGCATTTGTGTACCTAGCATGGTTTCGTTTACACCATGTTTTACATAGTCACCTTTAAAGGTCACCAGTAGGGCAAGATTATCCATTAAAAATCCACCACCACTGGCATGAAGTCCAAAACGGGTACCCTCTGCCTTGCTGTGCGTAAGCTCCAATCCAGTAAGCGAAGTATTTACATACCAAGTATCTTTCTCAAATTGTGCATGTGCACTTAGTGCTACGGCAAATAGCATAGCCAATCCAACTAAAATCTTTTTCATGTTCTATTGTTTATTTAATATTGATCGAAATTGCTTGCTGACTCTTCAGGCCTCCTAAGCTTACTGACTCGGGGACTTAGGAGCTCTTTTTATTGGTCTCTTCTCTGCGTTTTTCTTGAGAGCGTAGTGCCCAATACAACAATCCAATAATAAGATATGCTACCCCTACGGTTACATATTTTTCAGTGTCATTCACCTCGTTATTCTTGGGTAAGAAAAAGAGTGCCATAGCAGTCGTGTAAATAAAAAGCGCCAAAGGCATCCAAGTAGATTTCTTAATTTTCTTCATTCGTAGATCTTATTTTTTTATACCAACTCCTAAACAGCCCTAGAGAGAGTATTGTACATCCTCCACCTATCGCATAAGAGACCTCGCCCGATAAAGAAAATCCTTCGGGTGCGATGCAAATATACGAAGAACATACGGCTGTCATAAATAAAGCAGGTAGTAAAGTTACTATATAATTCTTTTTAACTTGTACCAAGTACACAGTCACACTCCAAAGTGTAAAAACGGAAAGAGCTTGGTTGGTTAGAGCAAAATAGCGCCAAATAATATCGAATCCATTCTTATCTCTCAAACAATAAAGCAGAAAAGTAAGCGTTATGACAAAGATAGGTAAGCTAATAAGAAGTCGGTTTTTAAGACTTTTCTGGGGCAACTTAATAAAATCCGATACGATAAGACGCGCCGTACGTAAAGCAGTATCACCCGTAGTTATGGGAGCTGCTATAACTCCTAACACAGCCAACAAACCGCCAAGAGTACCTAACCAATGGCGTGTAATATAGTCGACAATAACCGAAGCATTACTCTCACCCATACCATTTTCGTGAAAGAAGTAGGTGGCAGCAGCAGCCCAAATCAGAGCGACAATACCTTCGGTAACCATGGCACCGTAAAATATGGGCTTACCATCTGTTTCGCAACTCATGCAGCGTGCCATCATGGGCGACTGCGTAGCATGAAAACCACTGATAGCACCACAGGCTATAGAAACAAACATTACGGGAAATATTGGCAAACCAGCTGGATGCTGATTTTGAAGGCCATCGGTCAATTCAGGAAGCGAAGGAAAGTGCCAAATTAACATAACTAGAATACCCAAAGCCATAAAAAGAAGAGCAATGGCAAATAGAGGGTATATTTTTCCTATCACCTTATCAATAGGAAGAAGTGTAGCCAATATATAGTAACAGAAAATGGCAACAACCCAAAAGGTGGTATCAAAGCTATCGGGAGTAAGCTTTGCCAATAAACCTGCGGGTCCCGAAACAAACACGGCTCCCACTAGAAGCAAAAGTAATAGGGTAAACAGAGTCATTACTTTTTTAGTTGGTAGACCCAAATAACGTCCTACCATATCGGGCAAACTCTCGCCACCATTGCGCAAAGAGAGTGCACCAGCAAAGTAATCATGTACCCCACCAG
>JBOFRN010000002.1:0-22445 GCA_051651025.1 Phocaeicola sp. | reverse complement strand
AAAAAATAAATAGATTTGTAAAGTACAAGGTAAATCCAAATTCTTGGTACCGCTTGAACCGATACAAGTGGTACCGCTTACAGCGCTGAGGTGGTACCACTTAATGCGCTACGATGGTACCGCTACAGCGCTATGCGCATTGTCGTTTAGAAACCGTTTGGAAGATGTTTCTTTGGGAAGTGTTTAGGAAGTAGTTCAAGGCTCTTCAGTCGTTCTTGGGCTATCGGTTAGCTGCTCTTTTTGGTTCAAAGTAGTGGCTCACTAAAAACGTGCGGTTGTACCACTCTGCACAACCGCACGTACATCCTTACACAACCGCTTGTGCAGGGTGGTACATGCGGTTGTGTAAGGATGTGCCATGAAATGATTCCAGGCCTAGCGAATAGAAATTGAAATTCTAGGGGGATGCTTGCCATTGAACAGAATGGCTTTGGTTGTGAAAAATCACAACATATTTGACTCGTTTGGATGCGGAAAGTTACCTTCAAACCTTCAGCCTTCACCTTATAGGGTGTTGAAAGTGATTGTATTTTGTAACTGTTTGTAAAATAGGCGATTGTTGTTTTATGAGTAATTTGGATTGAATTTGTAATGATTTGAATTACTGCTACAGATTAGTTTGGTGTGGTATTGAAAATTATTTACAACAAGGCTGCGGGTTATCGTAAATAGATGAAGGTTGGATTCTTTAGTGGAGTTCGATTTCTATTTCTTGAACTTTCTAAAACTCAATCTGCTTAGATATATCTTTCATTGTATGTTGATTATGAAGGAGGCTATCTATTAAAACAATAAACGCCTCCTTATAATCTTGTATAATCTCCAATAAAGTAATTCATTTAGCTGTTTTTTCCGTCATACATCTCTATTGTATGCAAGAAATCATCTGTGAAATTATAGATATCATCAAGTGATGAAATGATATGTTTAACCTCTTTTTTCTCAGCATCAAATGTAGCTACATATTTGTTGGCTGAATTAAAGTACATTCTGCAAATAGGTTTACGATTGTTATCGTCAAGAAGAATTCCAAAGTAGGTTTGGGTGTCTCTGTGTATAATTCTAGCTATGTCGACTTTCTGGCGGCAAATAGCCTTTACGATGCGATAAGATTCTAACTCTTCTTCGGTGGTAATAACTTTAGACTCTACTTGCTCTATTGCTTGTTCTATTACCTCTTGCTTAGTTGTTTTCTCCTCTTCAACAGCAAGTGCTCCTTTGAGTCTGTCACTTATCAAATCATTTATATAGGAGGAAATTGACCTCTTTACGAGTGAGGTGAATTGATCAAGAACATTTTGGTACATCATTCCATCATAGACTTGTTTCGAAAACAACTTGACTAGCTCTGTACTAGGCGAAGTCAACTCTTTCTGAATAATTGCTTTAAGCTCACCCATGTACTTTAACTCACTAGCAGAGTTGAGTATGTTATTAACATCAAAATAAGATTTATGGAATTTCTTGAGTTCTATTATTTGAGAATCCTTTATGCAAGTCATATCGAATTCTAGAAAGGGCTTCTCGTCCATCTTGTTAATCTCTTTCAAGTCTGTATAGAATCGGTAAACAATGCCATTGGTTAATAATGCAAACTTAGCTTTTGATACATTGAAGTATCTAAGTAGCTGATTGTCATGCAGGCTTAAGTCTTGCTTCCAATGTTTGCATTCAATTAAAAGAATAGGTGCATCATCTTTCATAATAGCATAGTCAATCTTTTCACCCTTCTTTGTTCCGATATCACACACCATTTCTGGTATCACTTCGAGGGGGTTGAATACATCATAGCCTAGCGCATTTATGAATGGCATTATAAACGCATTTTTTGTTGCTTCTTCCGTCTGAATGTTATCTCTTAGTTTTTGAATGCGCTCTGCGAGCTGCTTGATAATGTCTTTAAAGTCCATCTGTATTATTTTTATTGTTTAAGAAAAGGCTTGCTAAAAAAGCAGTAAACGATCCAAGTAGTGTCATGCCTGCTGTGGACAAGAAGACAGCAATTGCTTTACCTGCAAATGAAATAGGAGGTGAGCAATAGTCCATGCCAGTTAGTGTGTAAAGAGTCCACCAAAAGGAGTCGTCAGCGGTGTTTATTTCTGTATTATTTCGCTCGAAGTACAAGATAGAGATTGAAGATGCTATAATTAGCAAAACAGAGAGCAAAACGCTCGATTTAAAAACGCCCTCTACTTTATTTTTAAAGGTTTCAGAGAGTGCTTTATGTATGGATTGGCTTGCTTTAATTATTCTCACTATTCGAATAATTTTCGCAATGCGGCCTACTCTGAGTATTCCTATAGTGGGGATACTAGCTAATAAGTCTATCCACCCGTATTTTAAGTAGGTTAGCTTATTCTCGGATTTTTTTAGATTCACTAAGAAGTCTATAATGAATACTGTACAGATGCAATTGTCGATAATCCAAAGAAGCTCATCAAGTTCATCTGGAACAGGAAAAAAGAATTGATACCCCATTACGATAATTACATAAATGGATAGGATGAGAATTGTCAATTCGAAAAAAGATATATTTGAAGCCTTAGTCATAAGTATTAGTCGTGTTTTTTCTAAGTACATTTAGCCATTATGGATAGCATTCTCACCCTGTGAGTAGGCTGTAATTACTATTTTCTATGTGTTACCTAATAAAGGTTTAGATTTTCCAGAGAACTGTTCTAGGTTTAAGTGGCTTATCCTTATTAAGGATATGTAATGTTAATATTTGTCTGTTTCAAATGTACGTGATATATTTAAAAAAAACAAATTCAAGATAGAAACTCCTATCTTTATTTGTGCATGCTGTTACTCAAACTATAAGGTGTTATCGCTATATTGACTGCTTCTAGCTCTTCATTGGAAACTCTGGTGATTGAGAAAAATTACAACATACTTGAGTGTGAATTTGAATGGAAGTTTCCAGATTTCAAAAAATGTTAAAAGCAGTGTTTGGGGGATCTTAAATACTTTGTGATTTTTCTTAATTGCCTGTTTTTTAATATTTTGTGTGTTGTCTCTTTTTGGATTGCTACTTTCAAAAGCCTATAAGGTGAAGGTTGAAGGTTTGAAGGTAGGAAAAAACCTCTTTTAATACCTTGTGTTTGGTTATAAATCTAAACAAATAAGCATTAGTAAACAAAAAAAGATTCGACCGGTGGGGTAGACACTATCCCAGCCGATCGAACCTTTCTGTTCGCTATGTGATATGAAAGTAGGCGATTAGATTAAATCGATGCTGCGCTTTACAAAGTCAGTCAACGCTTTACCTTTCAACATGTTGTTTTGCAATAGGGCCAAATCAATCAGCTGTTTCACTACTTTATGATCGGCTGCATAGGCTGCAAAAAGCGCTTTCTTCTTGTTGCTTACCTCATCCAACTGTTTTGCTACGTCGCTCAACGCATCTTTGTCGGCTTGTGCAATCTCTTCTTCCTTCTTGCCCTCTTTCGCTTTTTCAAGCTCCGATTTGCGCAGGTTCAGTGCTACTGCTTCTGCCTCAATAGGAAGAAGTGACTCGTTGCATGCTGCATCGGCCTCGCTAAGTACCTGTTTTACCAATTTGTGATCGGCATTCAGCACCAAGTTAAACATATCGGGCATTTCGCCGTAGAAGCTCATTCCTGGTTGAATGCTCGACATCTCTTTCATTCTACGCATGTATTCGCTTTGCGTAATAAGGATCGGAGAGGCTTGCTCGCCCAACGCTTGCGTTTCTACTTGGAATTCGATTTTATTTAATGTAGGTAGTTGGCTGCTAAATAGGGCAGTGGCTGCCTCTTTTTGGTTAGCCGTTAGAGCTACCTCTTTTTGATCTTCTTTTGGAATAAGACGCTCAATGATGTCGCTATCTACACGTGTAAAGCGGCTCTTTTCGAACTTTTGTTCCAACATACCTACCATGGGCGTATCTAGCTGACCATCCATTAACAATACGTTGTAACCCTTGTTGGTTGCGCCATCAATGTAGCTGTGTTGCTCCTCTTGTTGGTTGGTATATAGGTATACCAATGAACCAGTTTTGTCAGTTTGGTTCTCTTTAATGAGGGTTTGGTACTCTTCGTAGTTGTAGTAGTTACCCTCTGTATCCTTCAAAAGTGCATATTTTTGCGCTTTTTCGCAGAAATCTTCTTGCGTAAGCATACCGTAGTTGATGAAGATCTTCAAGTCATCCCACTTCGCTTCGAAGTCTTTGCGATCGTTCTTGTAGATAGCTTGCAAACGGTCGGATACCTTTTTAGAGATGTAGGTAGAGATCTTCTTCACGTTTGAGTCACTTTGTAGGTACGAACGCGATACGTTCAATGGAATGTCGGGTGAATCGATTACCCCGTGAAGCAAGGTCAAGAAGTCGGGTACAATGCCCTCTACTGAATCGGTAACATATACTTGGCTACAGTAAAGTTGAATTTTGTTCTTTTGCAACTCTACGCTGTTTTTTACTTTCGGGAAGTAAAGAATACCAGTCAAGTTGAAAGGATAGTCTACGTTTAGGTGAATCCAGAACAACGGTTCGTCCGACATGGGGTACAACTCTTTGTAGAAAGCTTTGTAATCTTCGTCGGTTAGTTCCGAAGGCTTGCGTGTCCACAAAGGGTTGGTGTTATTGATAATGTTATCCTCATCGGTCTCCACTTGGCCGCCATCTTTCCACTCTTTTTTCTTACCGAAGGCTACGGGCACTGCCAAGAACTTGCAATATTTAGTCAATAGAGCCGATAGGCGAGCCTCTTCGAGGAACTCTTTGGCTTCATCGTCAATGTAAAGAACGATGTCTGTTCCTCTATCTGCTTTCTCAATCTCTTCGAGTGTAAACTCAGGACTTCCGTCGCAGCTCCATTTTACTGCTTGTGCACCCTCTTTGTGTGAGCGAGTAATAATCTCCACCTTCTTCGATACCATGAACGATGAGTAGAAGCCTAGACCAAAGTGGCCAATGATGGCATTTGCATCGTCTTTGTACTTCTCAAGGAAATCGTTGGCTCCCGAGAAAGCGATTTGATTGATGTATTTATCAATCTCTTCGGCTGTAAGACCAATACCGCGGTCTGAAATGGTAATGGTACCTTCGCCTAGCGTAACTTTTACCGTTAGATCGCCCATTTCGCCTTTAAACTCACCCTTTGCAGCGTAGGTTTTCAGTTTTTGAGTCGCATCTACTGCATTCGATACAAGTTCGCGTAAGAAGATTTCATGGTCGCTGTATAAGAATTTTTTAATAATGGGGAAAATGTTTTCCGTAGTAACCCCGATATTACCTTTTTGCATGGTCTGTGTTATTTTTAAATGTGATAGATTTAGTTTTATTATTCTCACGAGTATAAGGACAAAAAAAATGCCAGATACAAATGTATCTGACATTTTGGCACTTTTATTACATTGTGTCAGGAATTGCTTTGTGGGCAATGGCCTCTAGCTCCTTCTTGTCTGCATTGTAATGAATCTGAATGGTATCGCCAGGGAGTAGCTCGCCTTCTAAAACGATTTCCGATAGGAGATCTTCTACGTTGGCTTGAATGACTCGCTTTAAGGGGCGTGCACCGTAAAGCTTATCGAAGCCTTTTTTCACCAAGAACTCTTTCGACTCTTCGCTAATCTCTAGCTTGTATCCAATCTCCTCTACGCGCTTGCAAAGCTTCTTCAATTCGAGCTGAGCAATGTTGCTCACAGACTCTATTTCGAGTGGATCGAAGTTGATGATGGCGTCAAGACGATTGATGAATTCGGGAGCAAACACCCGATTCAGTGCTTTGTTAATTACCCCTTTGGTACGCTCTTTCTCATTGACGGTTACACCCGTAAATCCGATGCCTGAACCCGACTCTTTCAAATCGCGGCTTCCTACGTTGGAGGTCATGATGATGATGGTATTTTTAAAATCTACCGTTCTACCCCCTCCATCGGTCATGCGCCCATCATCTAGCAGCTGCAAGAAGATGTTGAATACCGCCGGGTCGGCCTTCTCTATCTCATCGAGTAATACGATGGAGTAGGGCTTGCGACGTACCTTTTCGGTAAGCTGTCCAGCATCGTCATAACCCAAGAATCCGGGAGGTGCTCCGATTAGGCGTGAGATGGCGCTACGATCGGTATATTCACTCATGTCGATCCGAATCAACTCATCTTCCGATCCAAACATCCAAGTAGCTAGCTCTTTGGCAAGGTGGGTTTTACCCACACCCGTAGGTCCTAAGAAGAGAAAGGAACCGATGGGTCGATTGGGATCTTTTAGACCAATGCGGTTTCGCTGTATGGCTTTAACAAGGGTGGTTATGGCATCGTCTTGACCAATTACCTTGCCCATTAAATCCTGCTTCATGTTTTTAAGTCGGGCACCCTCTTCTTGTGCCATTTTGCTCACTGGTACTCCCGATATAGAAGAGATAACCTGTGCCATATCTTGTGTATCGACTGTTTCGCGTCGATCCTTTAGGCTCTTTTGCCATTCGGCTTTAAATACCTCTAGTTGCTCTCCATAGCTCTTCTCCTTGTCGCGGTAACTAGCGGCTAGTTCGAAGTTTTGCAAACGAACGGCATCGTTCTTAAGCTGCTTCATCTCTTCGATAAGCGCCTCTTGCTGCTCCACCTCTTTGGGTACCACAATGTTCATAAGTTGCATGCGTGCACCCGCTTCGTCGAGGGCATCGATAGCCTTATCGGGGAAGCTGCGATCTGAAATGTAACGTGCAGATAGCTTCACGCACGCTTCAAGCGATTCATCGGTGTATGATACGTTGTGGTAATCTTCGTATTTATCCTTAATATTGCGTAAGATTTGAAGTGTTTCGGCTACACTGCTGGGCTCTATTACAATCTTTTGAAAACGGCGGTCGAGTGCCCCATCTTTCTCAATGTTCTTGCGGTACTCCTCGAGGGTAGTTGCCCCTATGCATTGCATTTCTCCTCTAGCAAGTGCCGGTTTAAGCATATTCGATGCATCGGAAGCCCCTTGGGCCGACCCACTTCCTACTAGGGTGTGAAGCTCATCGATAAAGATGATAATGTTGGGGTTACTCTTTACCTCTTGTAACAATGCTTGGATACGCTCTTCGTATTGGCCTCTAAACTTAGTGCCTGCTACTAGGGCTGTCAGGTCTAGCGACAAGAGTCGCTTGCCGAATAAGGTACGCGATACCTTCTTTTCGGCTATGCGTAGGGCAAGTCCCTCTACAATGGCAGTTTTACCTACTCCGGGTTCGCCTATGATGACTGGGTTGTTCTTTTTACGGCGACTCAAGATTTGAACCAATCGCTCCACCTCTTTTTCTCTACCTACCAAGGGGTCTAACTTACCCTCTTCGGCAGCTTGAGTTAAGTCTGTGCTAAAGCGGTTAAGCACGGGTGTATCGTTGGTCGATTTCTTCTCTTGTGTTTTTTGAGCGGCATCCATCTTGGGTTTGTTGCTCTGTGAAAATCCACCCAAGTTCTCTTCCTCATCGTCATCCTCTTCGGCAAAGCCAAATCCGGCGCGGGTATCGCTCTTTAAGCGCAATGCATCTAGCATTTTATCGTAGTCTATTCCTTTTTCTTCCATAATTTGTGAAATGAAATTGTCCTTCAATCGTATCATAGCCAATAGTAGATGCTCTACATCCACTGTTTCACTTTTATATAGCTTGGCCTCTAAGATTGCCAGTTTTAATACGCGATTTGCCTTGGAATCGAAGTTTATTTGATGATCCAAAATTTGAACCTCCTCCATGGCATCGTGTAGTCTACGCTCTACTTCGGTTCTTAACTCTTTTAAGTCAAGCTGCAGGTGTAGCAATCCATTGATGGCAATGCTTTTGCCATCACGAATCATCCCCAAGAAAAGATGTTCGGGTGCTATGTGATCGCTATAGAGGCGCATGGCCTCCTCCTTGCTGTAGATCATTACTTCGGATAGGTGTGGTGAATATGGTTTATCCATCTATTAAGTTCCTCCTTATTCTGTCTTATTTGTCAAATAACAACCTATGTTGTATCTCTATCACTCTATTAGCAAATAGTATGCCACTATGCCTCCCTGAAAGGATAGGCGGTGCTGTATAACCTATTGATTATTTAAAATAGTAAACAATTAGTTCTCCTACAATTTATTATACAAAACAAAAACAGGGGAAAAATGGATTACAGTATCGCAACAAAAAATGTAGCATAAATGGGTTGATTGGCTAAATAGTGTCGAAATTTACGAAAAATAGCCGATTGTTTGTCTCTTTTCTATAGAATTTTGAATAAATTTGATTCGACTGTTTCTCTCACTTTGTGGCGATTAGGTACCCTGCTGTATCTGTTGTATGCCAAAGATGGTAGGTGGAATCAAACCAATCAAGTATAGTTAATATAAATAAAGTTTGAAGCCGCTTTTCGTGAAAAGAGGTCAATTTACTCCTGTTTTCTCTTTAATTAAGTGAATTGAATGGATGGTGATTTGATGGATTTACCCTTTAAGGGCTTTTTCCGCTTCTCTAATCGCTTTTGTGTTTTGTTTCGAGGGGTTGCCGATAAGGCGTAATGAGCAGCGTAAATCGAAAAAAAAAGGCTGTTTTTCTTTTGTATGTTCTCCAAAAGTAGTAATTTAGCGTGATTTTTAATGAATCAAGCAAGTTAAGTAACAAATAATCGTATAGATGTTAGACAAAGACAGAATTATAAAGATTAACATTGAGGAGGAGATGAAGTCTTCTTACATTGACTACTCCATGTCGGTAATCGTGGCGCGTGCCCTTCCCGATGTTCGGGACGGATTTAAGCCGGTACACAGACGCATCCTTTTTGGGATGATGGAGCTAGGCAATACTTCGGACAAAGCGTACAAGAAATCGGCTAGAATTGTCGGAGAGGTACTGGGTAAGTATCACCCACACGGTGACTCTTCGGTCTATGGTGCATTGGTAAGAATGGCGCAAAACTGGGCCATGCGTTACCCATTGGTCGATGGACAAGGAAACTTTGGTTCGGTGGATGGAGACAGCGCTGCGGCGATGCGTTATACCGAGGCCCGCTTGAAAAAGGTAGGCGAGGAGATGATGCAAGACCTATACAAAGAGACTGTTGATTTTCAATACAACTTTGATGATACGCTCAAAGAGCCTACTGTAATGCCGACTCGTATCCCTAACCTTTTGGTCAATGGTGCATCGGGTATTGCCGTGGGTATGGCTACAAACATGCCTCCACACAACCTTTCGGAGGTGATTGATGCGTGTGTTGCTTACATTGCTAATCCCGAAATCGATGTAGAGGGATTGATGGAGCATGTAAAAGCACCCGATTTCCCAACCGGAGGCTATATATATGGTATCAGTGGGGTGAAAGATGCTTTCGAAACAGGCCGTGGACGCGTAATCATGCGTGCCAGAACAGAAATCGAAACGCACAAAACACACGACAAAATCGTTGTGAACGAGATTCCTTACAACGTGAACAAGAAAGAGCTGATTGAAAACATTGCCTCTTTGGTGAACGACAAGAAAATCGAGGGTATTTCGTATGTCAATGATGAGTCGGATCGCGAAGGTATGCGTATTGTGATTGATCTTAAACGTGATGCCAATGCCAATGTAGTGTTGAACAAGCTCTTTAAAATGACTGCGCTTCAAACTTCATTTGGGGTAAACAATATTGCTTTGGTACATGGTAGACCACGCATGTTGAACTTACGCGATATGATTAAGTATTTCATTGAGCACCGTCACGATGTAGTCATTAGACGTACACAATACGATTTGCGTAAAGCCCAAGAGCGTGCACACATTCTAGAGGGGCTTATCATTGCTTCGGACAACATTGACGAGGTAATCCGCATTATCCGTGCAGCTAAGAATCCACAAGAGGCGATGACGGGATTGATTGCTCGATTCAATTTTACCGATATTCAAGCACGTGCCATTGTGGAGATGCGCTTGCGCCAGTTGACAGGCCTTATGCAAGATCAACTTCGTGCAGAGTACGATGAATTGATGAAACAAATTGCTCATTTCCAAGAAATTCTTTCGAACGAAGCGCTTTGTATGCAGGTTATTGAGGGAGAGTTACTAGATGTGAAAGCCAAATATGGCGATGCGCGTCGTTCAGAGATTGTTTACTCATCCGAAGAGTTTAACCCCGAAGATTTCTATGCGAATGATCCGATGGTAATTACCATTTCGCACCTAGGCTATGTGAAACGTACGCCACTTACCGAGTTCCGTGCACAAAACCGCGGAGGAGTAGGTTCGAAAGGTAGTGAAACACGTGATGAGGACTTCGTAGAACACATCTATCCAGCAACCATGCACAACACAATGATGTTCTTTACCCAAAAAGGTAAATGTTACTGGTTGAAGGTGTACGAAATTCCAGAGGGTTCTAAAAACTCGAAAGGACGTGCAATTAAAAACCTATTGAACATTGATTCGGACGATGCAGTAACTGCTTACCTGCGTGTACAAAGCTTGACCGATAAAGAATTTATTAATAACAACTACGTACTGTTCTGTACCAAACAAGGGGTTATTAAGAAAACGAAATTGGAAGCCTATTCGCGTCCACGTCAAAATGGGGTGAATGCCATTACCATTCGTGAAGACGACCGTGTAATTGAGGTTCGTATGACCAACGGTGACAATGAAATTCTGATTGCCAACCGCAACGGACGTGCCATCCGCTTCCACGAAAGCGCAGTGCGCGAAATGGGACGTACGGCAACGGGGGTACGTGGTATTACACTTGATGATGATTCGACAGACGAGGTAATCGGTATGATTTGCATCAAAGATGCTGCAACCGAATCGGTTATGGTTGTATCGGAACAAGGATACGGTAAACGTACAGACATTGAAGATTATCGTAAAACGAACCGAGGTGGTAAAGGGGTAAAAACACTCAACATCACGGAGAAAACGGGTAAGTTGGTGGCTCTTAAATCGGTTACGGACGAGAATGACTTGATGATTATCAACAAATCGGGTATCACCATTCGTCTTCAAATGACCGAAGTACGTATTATGGGACGTGCTACGCAAGGGGTAAGACTCATTAACCTAGAGAAACGTAACGACGCCATTGGTTCGGTATGTAAGGTAATGTCTGAAACCGAAGAAGATCTTGTAGAGGTCGATATCGAAGAGGGGGCAGTGGAGGCCGTAGAATCCCTTGATGAGAGCTCTACAGACGGCACGCTATTTCCAGAATCAGAGATGCGAAGTGATGCCGATAACGAATCAGAATTAGACAAAGAATAGTTATAATTGTATTAATCAAATCCACAAATTTATGAAGAAAGTATTATTTACAGTGGCTTTATTATGCTCTGCTTCTTTGGCTTCTGCACAGCTAAGCGCTGTGAAAGAGGCAAAAGCATTGAAGGGGAAACCAGCAGAGGCTGCACAAAAAATTGAATCTGCTTTAACCAATCCTGAAACAGCTGCTGACCCTGAGGTTTGGAAGCTAGCAGGTGATTTCCAAAAAGCAATGTATGACGAAGAGAACATGAAGCTTTACCTTCCTAACGGACAAGCTGATACTCCTAAATTGTACGGAAGCTTAGCTAAAATGTTCGAATACTACCTAGAATGTGATGAAAAAGAGGTAGCGAAAGTAGCAAGCGGTGAATATAAGAAAGCAAAATTCAGAAAGAAAAATGCAGAACTTCTTAAAACGTTGCGTCCTAACTTAACGAATGGCGGTTCTGACTTCTACAACGAAGGTAAATACGAAGATGCATTAAGATTCTTCGGTCTTTACGTAGATGTAGCCAATGCTCCTCTTTTTGCTGACGATGCAACTGTAAAAAATGATACCTTGACTCCACTTATCGCTTGCTACGCTACATTGGCAGCCAATAGCTTGGAAAAGAGAGAAGATGTAATTAAATATGGTAACATTGGTAAAACTCACAAAGAAGATGGTTACAGAGCTTTGATGTGTTTGGCTGAAACGTTCGGAAACAAAGAGACTGGCGACTCAACACAATGGTTGGCGGTTATTAAAGAGGGTTCTGAAAGATTCCCTAACCAAGAGTACTTTGTAGGTAACATTATGGATTACTACATCACAAGAGGAATGGTAGACGAAGGTTTGTCACAAATCAATAAACTTCTGACTGCTAACGAAACTCCTTACTACTTGTATGTAAAAGGTATCTTGGAGTACGAAAAGCAACAGTACGATAACGCAATCGCTGCATTCGACAAAATCATTGCTAAGAACGACGGTCTTGTAGCAGAAGCCTATTCGAAAAAAGGAGATTGCTTCTTCTTCCCTGCACAAGAGATTGTAGAAGAGAACTCAAAATTGGGTATCGATGATCCTAAATATGGAGAGAACGACGACAAAATTAAAGAGTTGTACGAAAAAGCAAAACCTTTCTACGAAAAAGCGAAAGAGTTGGCTCCTGATAACAAACAATTGTGGGGTAACTACTTGCTTAACATCTACTGGAAACTAAACAGAGGTGAGTACGAATCACTAGAAAAAGAGTTGGGTTACTAATCCCTACCTATTCAAACTAAAAAAGCGAGAGGAACGTAGTTTCTCTCGCTTTTTTTTGTTGGTACACCAGGGCTGTTCTTTGGATGGGCTAGAAGAACCCTACGAAGTTTTAGCTCACGCTCTAGTTTGAACCCGCTCTAGTTTGAACCCGCTCTATTTGGCACGCTATCTATTTTGGAGTCTATTCATACTCTCTTGAGTAAGCTCCGAAATGACTTCGGTAGCGATGGTTGTAGCCTCTCTAAGCGAGATTCCTAACTCCTCGGAGAGTTGGCGTTGCACTCGGTCCAGTTCCGCAAATCCATCCAAGCTCTCTTCCTGAAAGCTCTGTTCACTGCCGTTCATAAGTTGTGGGGTGTAGATGCGTTGAATAACCGGTATGGCAGCGCGCTTAAACTCCTTTCTAAAGAGTTTAATGCCCATCTGTTTTTCCTCATTTAACTCCCCATTTTCGGGAGAAGGAGTGTGGGTAGTCTGTTCAACGAATGGCGATAGATAGTCGGTAGTGATTGCCTCTTCGCTGCGCTTCTTCTCCTCTTGTGTAAGGCGGCTCTCCTCGAAGAAGAGTAGATTCTCTTCACTATCTGGCTTGTTTCCAAAACCATAACTTAGCAAAGCAACGATTCCTGCACACGCTGCAATTTTTACTCCCCTGACTCCCCAGTCCCAGTAGTGGGCCTTTTGGAGGGCCTTTCTTAGCTCGTTAATGCTCCGGTAGCGCTTGGAAGGGTTGGAATGTGTTGCCCGTTTTATGATGCGATTCAGACCCAAGCTAACCTTGGAGTAGCTGTATAGAAACTCCATAATCTTTCCGATCGAATAGATTTCGGTGGTTAGGCTGTGCGAAGCAGCCTCATTTACCAGCTCGGGTGCCGTATAGGTAGTGTGAATGAGCAAGAAGGAGGGGGAGGTGTGTAGATAGCACTGTGCAGAGTTAACCAGTTTTAATTGCCCTGTTTTGGGCTCTATGTATATGTTTTCGGGTCGTATATTGGCATGCAAGGCACCCTGTTGGTGAATGTATTCGACAGCGTTTAGTAATTGGTGCATGACCCATTGGCACATTTTGGGCTCTCTTAGATTTGAAGAATCTTCCAAGATGGCTCGATGCAAAGGCGCTGCAGATTTATAGGCATAGAGAATAACCCAATCGCCCTCTAGTTCTAGGGTACCCAGGCACGAAAATAGGTTGGGGTGGCTCCACGACTCCTCCAGGGCAGCTTGTGCTTTAAAAGCCTGTTGGTAGCTCTCGATTGTTTTAAAAGCAGGGTGGGGTTTATGAACAAAGAAAAGCTGCTTCTCTCGTGCAATGCGGTATAATGGTTCTTTTCTTTTCATTTTAATTATTAAATTCAGAATAACATCTATTTTCTTTTCTTTGCGATTCAAAGTGTGAATCAAAAAACAAAAATACTATTCTTTTTGTAATTGTTTGTTCTGTTGCTCGCGAAGTTTTATCTTTGCAGCTCCGTTTAACAATCTATAAGCAACAGTTATATGCCTATAATATCAACACGCGGCACTGAAATGCCTGCGTCACCTATTCGTAAATTAGCACCCCTTGCCGATGCTGCCAAACAGAGAGGTACACGCGTGTACCATTTAAATATTGGTCAACCCGATCTTCCTACTCCCGAAGCCGCCCTTGAAGCCATTCGTAAGATTGATCGCAAGGTGCTAGAGTACAGCCCTAGCCAAGGATATAGAAGCTATCGGGAGAAGTTAGTGGGGTATTATGCAGGGTATGACATTCACCTAACGGCCGATGATATTATCATCACTACAGGTGGATCGGAGGCGGTTCTGTTTGCCTTCTTAAGTTGCTTGAATCCGGGCGATGAAATTATTGTTCCCGAACCCGCTTATGCCAACTACATGGCATTTGCTATTTCGGCCGGTGCAGTGATTCGTACGGTAACCACGACCATCGAAGAGGGCTTCTCTTTGCCCAAGGTAGAGAAGTTCGAAGAGTTAATCAATGAGCGTACCAAAGCGATCTTGATTTGCAACCCCAATAACCCCACCGGCTATCTCTACACCCGTCGCGAAATGAATCAAATTCGTGATATGGTGAAGAAGTATGACCTCTATCTCTTCTCGGACGAGGTGTATCGTGAGTTTATCTATACCGGTTCTCCCTATATTTCGGCTTGCCACTTAGAGGGCATCGAAGAGAACGTGGTCTTGATTGACTCGGTTTCGAAACGCTATTCAGAGTGTGGTATTCGCATTGGTGCGTTAATCACGAAGAATAAAGCGGTTCGCGATGCAGTGATGAAATTCTGTCAGGCACGTTTAAGTCCACCCTTAATTGGCCAGATCGCTGCCGAAGCCTCTCTCGATGCATCCGAGGAGTATATGCGCGATACTTACGATGAGTATGTAGAGCGTAGAAAATGTTTGATTGATGGATTGAACCGCATTCCAGGTGTCTATTCTCCCATTCCAATGGGGGCGTTCTATACAGTGGCAAAACTACCGGTAGATAACAGTGATAAATTCTGCGAATGGTGTCTTTCTGACTTCTCGTACGAAGGAGAGACGGTGATGATGGCTCCTGCCAGTGGTTTCTACACCACACCTGGCGCAGGTAGAAACGAGGTACGTATTGCCTACGTACTTAAAAAGGAGGATTTAGTTCGTGCACTCTTTATTCTGCGTAAAGCACTCGAGGCTTATCCCGGTAGAGTAGAAGAATAATAAGAACTGAATGAACTGGAAACTATTTATTGCCCAACGCATTTACCGTAACAATCAGACCGATAATGGAATCTCAAAGCCTGCGGTCCGAATTGCCATAGCAGGCATTGCCATCGGTTTAGCCGTGATGATTGTCTCGGTAGCGGTGGTTCTGGGCTTTAAAAATGAAGTTCGCAACAAGGTGGTAGGCCTCGGTGCCGACCTCCTTATTACCAATTTCGATGCACAGAAGTCGTACGAAACAGTGCCCATTCTAGCATCCGACTCTATCCAGATAGTCATACGCGAAGTATCGGGGGTTCGTCACTTGCAACGTTACTCTACCAAACCCGGTATGATAACCACCTCCGACAACTTTTTAGGGATGGTACTCAAGGGAGTAGGTCAGGAGTACGATTGGGCGTTTATTCAGAATCATTTACTAGAAGGCGAGGTTCCCCTCTTTACCGATAGTGTAGCGAGCAACCAAACCCTTATTTCGCAAACCATAGCCAACAAACTACACCTCAAGCTGGGTGATCGTTTGCATACCTATTACATTGATGGGGAGGAGGTACGTGCCCGTAGACTTACGGTAGCAGGTATCTATCAAACGAACTTCTCGGTGTACGATGATCTCTTCTTGCTAACCGATTTATACACCGTGAACCGCTTGAACGGCTGGAAGGCAGGACAGGTGAGTGGCCTTGAAATCGCTTCACAAAACTACGAAGAAGTAGAACTGATTGCTCAAGAGCTTCATGAACGCTTGGGCATACAGCTCGATGAGTATGGGGGCACCTACTATGTACAAACCATCGAAGAGGCTAATCCTCAAATCTTCGCTTGGCTCGACTTACTCGATATGAATGTTTGGGTCATTCTAGGCTTAATGACGGGTGTGGCTGGATTTACCATGATATCGGGCCTACTGATTCTTATTCTGGAACGTACCAATATGATTGGTGTTTTGAAAGCACTGGGAGCCGATAACTTAGCCATTCGTGAGATATTCTTGACGTTTGCCCTCCTATTGGTAGGCAGAGGCATGTTGTGGGGCAACCTCATAGGTCTTGCTTTCTGTGGCATTCAGTACTTCTTACAACCCTTTAAGCTCGATCCCACCATCTATTATGTAGAGAGTGTACCCATTCTGCTCAATGTCTGGATCTATCTGTTACTCAATGCAGCTACCCTTTTAGCCTCAGTTTTGATGCTGGTTGCTCCCTCTTATCTGATTACACACATACATCCAGCCAAATCCATTCGATTTGAGTAATCTGTTTATCAAATTTTAGCCCTAAAGTTATAATAAACTTTAGGGCTAAAATTTGATATCTTTGGATTGTTTTTTTTCATTTCCTCACAAGCATAAAAGAGATTGACTGTTGTAAGTCTAAAAAGGTTGACCATCTATTATTTCATATAATTAATATCTTGTTTTAGATTGAACTAATTGAATTTGATTTTTTTCAGTTAAATGATATATATTTGTGTTCCTTAAAAGCGCAGTATACCAAAATAATATAAATGTAAAACAAAATATATCATGATTGATTTTTTTCAGCAAAACTCAACTACAATAGTTTGTGCTATTATATTTCTATGTTTCATTTGCTATATTAGTAATTTGATGAAAATTAGAAATAAATTCTGTCAACACTGGTCTGAGGATGTTTTTAATAAAAATATATCCAACATCAATAAAGATATATTCATAGGCGAGATTTATCAAGAGTATGATTCAACGATAGTATTCCGTAAAACAGATTTAGAATTAAGAACAGACCTGAGGGCACATGACTACATTAATGTATTATCTGTGTTACGGAGTATCAAAATTAATCATCGAGCAATGTCTTCTGCACCCGGTATCCTTGTAGGATTAGGATTGTTAGGAACGTTCCTTGGATTAACCCTTGGTGTACGACAATTTGACGACTCAACCACGGAGGCAATTAAAAATAGCATTAGTTCGTTGCTAGATGGTATGGGTACAGCATTTATGACCTCGTTATTAGGTATGTTTCTGTCTACTGTATACATCATTTCAGAAAAGTACTGGCTAAATAGACTTAATAGAACGGTTGATCGCATCTGCGACTACTTAGACAAGAGGTATTTCATCTCACAACCAGAAAAGTATGCCTTAATTTATGAACGCCAGAATATTCAATTTGAAGAGATTTTTACAACTAAAGACGAGAATGGCAATGTAATAACGTCAGCCAATTTATTGCGTGATATCTATGAAGAAAATAGAAAGCAGACAAAGGCTCTCGCAGGATTTACTGAGGAATTATTTTTTGAGGTTGCTAACAACGCAATGAATGAGAGTTTACAGCCCCTTGTGAAGGAGGTTAAAAACGTAACCGATACACTTAGCCAAAAGCTAGAGGAGTTTGCAGAGAAAGTGCAGAGCCCAGGAGAGGATTTGGCTGATGGTATCGTTAAAGAACTCAAGGAGTCAATCACGACACTATTAACAGAATTAAAGCAAAGTGTATCTAGCATTGCTGGAGATAAGATTGATGAGCTAAATAACGAAATGCAGGTTGCTACTGCAGCACTTGCAAAATTCCCAGATAGAATGGAGTCTATGATGAATACATTATCTGACCATTTCGGAAATATAAACCATTTAGTTGACAAATTGGTGAAGGATTCTTCTTCATTAAATGAGGGCAATGTAAATCAGATGCAAGCCCAGATGGAGAATGTAACAAAGATGATGACTACCACCACGTCACAAATAGAACAGTTAATCGGTGATATGTCTGCTAAAAGTATTGATGCTAACCAATCAATTATTCAACAGATGCAAGAGCAGGTTAATTATAGTACAACCAACATGAGCAACCTTACAAATACCATTCAAGAGGTTATGTGTAAATTGAATAAACAGACAGAAGATGCAAGTACTAATATTTTAAGAAGCCAAGAACTAGTGCAGGAGCGGTCAGGTAAAGTTGTTAATGAATTTTCTGCGAATCTATCTTCCATAGTACAAGAGGCTGTTTCTAAATTAAGCATTCAATCAGAAGGGATTGCTATGAACATGATGTTGAGCCAAGAGCAAAGTCAAGCTGCATCAGACAAAACATTAGCTTCCCTTGCATCTACAGTGTCTGGGCTAGACGAATTGATTGGAAACATAAAAAATACCATTAATCAATTTACAAACCTCCAAGCAGAGACTACTCAAACAACCTCACATTTAAATGAGCTATCCAGAAATGCGCTGTCATCTACGGTAACGCTACGAGAAGCTCAATCAAACTTTGCAAATGAAGTTAAAAACAACTCTCTGATGAGTCTAGAATCTATAAAAGGATTAGAATCAGCACTGATTGAAGCCAAAGGACTTCCCCAAGAATATGTGCATAAATTTGGAACAATCAAAGATGCACTTACCTCTATATTTGAAAGCCTTAACACTGGATTGAATCAATACAGTACTACAGTAAAGTCTAACACTCAAGATTTCTTGGAAATATATTCAAAATCCCTAACCGAATCGGTTTCAGCTCTATCTGGTGCCATAGAGGAATTAAGTAGTGTTGTAGAGGATTTACAAGAGGTAAACAAAAACTAATTGAGTTATGCAGAGAGATAAGAATTTTGAATCTGACAACGGCGATAATCCTTTTGCACTTTCAACTGGAGATCTGATGGCTGGACTGATGTTTATTTTTGTACTTCTACTATCTTCTATGATGTTACAAAGTCAGGAGAAAGCCGATCAAGATAAGGAAATAACCCAAGAGTACAATCGCATCAAGACTCAATTATACATCGATTTAGAGAGGGAGTTTAAAGAGGACTTGATGGTTTGGAATGCAGTAATTGATTCTACTAATTTAAGTATTCGATTTCAAGAACCCTCCACTCTATTTGACCTCGGGGATGATATGTTAAAATCTAAATTCATTAATGTATTAAATGATTTTTTTCCTCGCTACATTTCCCTATTGAATTCCGAACAATATAAAAACAATATTGAAGAGATAAGAATAGAAGGACATACAGATAGCTCAGGAACCTATGAGTCTAATATGAAGCTATCTCAAAATAGAACACGAACAGTTCTCAACCATTGCTTGAAGGTTACTCAGGATTCAATACAACTTGATTGGATAAAGTATAGAATAACGGCAAATGGGTTATCATCTAGTCGGCTCCTCTTCAACACTGATGGTTCAGAGAATGCTGAGTTATCTAGAAGAGTTGAATTTAGAATAAGAACGAATGCTGAGGAACAGTTAGAGAAAATTGCAAAAATTGGCATGGAGTGATGGATTCATTAAAAAAGCTATTTAATATTGACTTTAGTGCTGACCTATACATTAGGTCAGCTGATAGTGTTGTACCAAATTGGCTTGTAAATAATGGTCGCAAGAGAGCGGAGCAAATTGAAGAGACAGCTGCGAAATATCAAAGAAACAAGTTGTATGTTCCTGACTTTGGTAATATCGACACTATCAAACAGATGTTCTCATTTTATAAAAGAGATAACAAATCAATACCATTCTCAACCCATGATCTTAAAAAGATCAGTTATTATCCCGACCAAATAGTCAATGATATCAGTGATTACGAGTTGATTGCCGATTTATTTGATAAAGAATGGAAAGATAAATATCTACATGGTTTTATCTATTTCATGTTTAGCAAATGGTCTGAAATAGAGTATAATCCTGCACACAAGGGCATCAAGGATTTTATTTTGAATAAGGTGGTTAATTATAATGGACAGAAATCACGACTATTAAAACTTAAAGATAGTGCTACATACCTTAAAGATGGTGGTGCCACTAAATTCGGTAAAATGCTAAAAAGCAGTAATACAAGCATATTATTGGCCCCAACACTATTTGGATTAAAGGAAGGAGCTATTATGTATAGCTTCTTTTCAAAAGTAATACTTGCATACTATCATAAGGATTATGATAACTATAAAGAGTTAGACAGCGTGCTTAGTCGTCACAACTCTGTCGATACAAATAAAATTGTACTATCTGAGAGGATTAATTACATTAACGAACATAGTCTCACTGAAAGCATACCAGACATAAAATCCTTATCACTAAAGCATATCGGGGATCCTGCTGCTAAATCACTGTGGGGGACTATTGGCTTCAATGAAGAGGCTAAAGATATGATTGAGAAGGCGCATCAAAATATAAATAGATGGATGATTCAAATGTATATTGATGTTGTATTTAGTACTATGATAGAAGATCCTAAGAGGCGTGAGTTTTGGATGAAGTATATAGATCATATAACTTCATTTAAAGTGATTGGATCGCCACTAAACAAACAAAGATTACAAGCTAATCCGTTACTAGAGGATTCCTTACAATATTACTTTAAACAAACTTTTGGAGAACGAACAAAAAAAACTTGCTCTATGTTGATAGAAGTCAAAAGTCATTACTTTATTGAATTCTCAGATTTAGGCTCTCTCTATGTTTACGAAAAAAGTAATTCAGAAATATCAAGAGCGCTGAGCTCAAATATAGATAAAATCGACGATTTAAAAACGCCCCACATTGGCAACTTAGTCGAACCTGAATATTATCGCAATTTTTATAATAGTGAAGGCCGGATGGTCCATAGGGGGCACTGGCAAGCTAGACTAACAAGTTGGTTTAAAAATGTACTTATGATATATGTTGATTAGAAATATCAAAAATGGCAACTATTGTTTTACCCTTATGAACAATGGGGGCAATAACCTTATACCTATATCAGAGTGGCTATCTACGAGTGGCGTGTCATATTTAGAGCCACTACAATCTCTTGTTGATAATGGTTATGGTGAATCCGATGATTATGAATTCCAAATTCCATTCATCCATATATATGAACTGGATTCAATTGAGCGGGAGATGATAGAGTTCCCCACTCTATATCCATACGAGATTTACATTCAACAAGATGGTTTGATAACAAGGCCTGATTTTAGATATAAAGTCTCTTTTTGTTCATTTGCACCGAACGGAGAACGATTTGTTGTAAAGTCTCGATCTGGGGTGATTCTTAGCCTTGATAGGCAGGATTATATGCTTAGCAAAGAGCAATACCTTCTTGTTTCTGCAATTGAAGAGTATAATAACTTGCCAGAAAGTGATAAAGGAGCAGTCGAAAATTTAAAGTGCTTTGCAGCCATCAAGGAACTATCGAAAACATCTGCTTCAACTCTAGATGAGTACTTAAATGACAAAAATGTCATTCTACCTAAACGGGTAAAAATAAATCTTGATTATCAAGATAATCTATTAGAGATTACTCCATCAATAGAGGGTGAATATGGTGACAAATTCTCTTATGCTTTTGACCGCTTAAGAGAGGTCCGAGATACTTATCCAATAACTCAACCAGATGGAGGAAAGATTCATGTCGTTATTAGCCCAGAACAAAAAGAGGAACTACAGAAGCTTAAAAAAGAGTATCGTAGAATCTCTGATCCCAAACAAATTAAAGCAATAGTAGACAAACCGGAGAGTTACTTTGATACAGATGTTATTGATATATCTGAGCTATATAGCGAGCGAGTGATTACGATTGGGCTTTATGAACCTAAATTCTATCCCTTTCTGTCACCGTATAAATCTCAATGGATTCCTGGATATAAGATAAAAGATAGAACAAATGGAACAACTAATCTTATTTTTAAGAGCTTCAAAGATTTAGCAGCACTTAAGGATGCCATTAATGCTGCTAAAGAAAATAAAACTAAATATGCCGAGTTTAGAGGAGTGCAACTATCAATTGATAATGCTTTAAAGATTGAAGCTGATGCACGTAAGCAGTTAGAATTAAAACAAACAGTAACAGATAGTGGGACTAATTCCATTAGCGACGTCCAGAAAAAAAGAAAAGTACTAATTATAGAAGAAAATACTGAGGAACTGGGTTTTACGGAGAAGCTTACTGCTCTAGAAGAGATACAGACTCTTAAATTATTACCAAACCCATATCTAAATTCCAGCATCCAGCTTAAAAATCATCAAGAACAAGGAATTGCATGGCTACAACATTTACTAACTCATAATTCTAAAGGATGCTTGCTTGCAGACGATATGGGTTTGGGTAAGACTCTTCAACTTCTTTATCTTATAGATTGGCATAGTAGAAACTATAATAATCAGCATAAACCTTATCTTATTGTTGCACCTGTATCACTTCTTGAGAACTGGGAGCTGGAATATAAAAGGTTTTTTCCTTCTTCAGAATTAAAAATGCAGCGCATTAGTAATATACCTCGAGCATTCGATAGAACCTTTATAACGGATATGTCTAAGAAA
>JBOFRN010000001.1:0-1049 GCA_051651025.1 Phocaeicola sp. | reverse complement strand
CAGCTTTGTGTTGAGCGATGTAGCTACATTGACTCCCGGTACTACCTACGGCGAAACCTTTAACCAAGGCTCAATGGCCTATACCACCGTGGTAGCCAACCTGCACGATATGGACCTGGGAACGGCGCTAAAGGATGTGCGTGCTGCCATTGCCTCGCTAGGCGACCTGCCCAAGGGGCTCAATGTTGAGGTGGCTGGATTGGCACAGGTACTGGACGATACCCAACGCAGTTTGCGCGAGGGAATCTTGGTGGCTATTGTCGTAATCTTCTTGCTACTAGCCGCCAACTTCCAATCGTTTCGTTTGGCTTCGGTAGTCTTATCGAGCGTACCCGCCGTTATCACCGGGGCCCTACTGCTTTTGCTAGCTACCGGTTCTACCCTCAATATGCAATCCTACATGGGTATGATTATGTCTGTCGGTATCTCCATCTCGAATGCATTACTCCTGGTAACCGCTGCCGAGAAGCTTCGCAAGGAGTACGCGCTAGGTAGTCATCTACAGAGCGGTTCAACGAGCGATAACGGAGATAGCCCATCAACTCCAACTCGTGTAGGTGGTCTGCTAACAGATGACACCACCAGGGATGAGACCATTAGCTTGGCTTGGAATAGAACAGCTAGTACCACTCCTAGCGAACATGAGCGTGCGAGCTACAAGCTGCAAACCACCTTAGCCGCGGCCAAGGAGGCCACTAAGCTCCGTTTGCGCCCCATCCTGATGACCAGCATCGCTACCATCGTAGGTATGTTGCCCATGGCTATCGGCTTTGGCGAAGGGGGTGCACAAACCGCCCCGCTCGGACGCGCCGTTATCGGGGGTATTATCCTATCGACCACGGTGGTCTTAACCCTGCTGCCCTTGCTCTTTGCTTGGGTGCAACAACGCGCCTCGGTAGCGTCGAACTCGTTGTTTCCCACAGCCGCAGAAGCGTTGGAGAGTGAGTAGGTAGTGCGTGGTATTCGTTGAACCATACTACTATTTGAACCATTGGTGGTTGTGGTAGTATTCGTTGAACGATACTATTCGTTGAACGATACTACTGGCA